>JAIOWZ010000030.1 GCA_021741905.1 Candidatus Planktophila sp.
GGTCCTATTCGAACGATTGCTGCTAAATCGATTCCAGATTTTGAACGCTTCGAACATCTTTGGGATGAGCGCTCTCCACTGCGTTGGGATGTCAATGATCCTGTTCCAGCGGCACAAGCTGTAGTCGCTTTGCTCTCTGATTGGTTCCCAAAGACTACGGCTGAAATCATCCATGTTGATGGTGGTTTCCATGCCATGGGTGGCTAGGCCTGGGCTCAGGCTCGATTTCACCTTTTCACCCCTGTGCGGGTAATCTTTGCCCCAGACCAGTGGCGTTACAACCACTGCAAGAGGAGTTACCGCTCCCACCTTCATCGCCACTAGTGCGGGCTGGTTTGTCGGATAAGAGAATTAAGTTCTCTTGCCCTTGCGGTTTTCTTTTGCAGCGCTGTAACACCAAAGCGTTAACGAACCGAAGGAGCACAAAGTCACCACTGAACCGCGCATCAATGATCGAATTCGCACACCCGAAATTCGTTTGATCGGTTATACCGGCGAGCAAGTTGGAGTTGTAGATATCGATACAGCGTTAAAGATGGCAGATGAAGTTGGTCTCGACCTAGTTGAGATTGCACCAGATGCCAATCCACCCGTTTGCAAGATCATGGACTTCGGAAAGTACAAGTACGAAGTTGCACAGAAGGCACGGGAAGCGCGACAGAACCAGACCCACATTGTGGTGAAGGAAGTGCGCATGACACCAAAGATCGAAAACCATGATTACGAGACAAAGCGCAGTCAGGTTGAGAAGTTTCTTAAGGGTGGCGACAAGGTCAAAGTGACGATGAAGTTCCGCGGACGCGAACAAACGCGACCTGAGTTGGGATACAAGATGTTGCAACGTCTTGCAGAAGACATTGCAGAAGTTGGTTTTGTTGAGTTTGCTCCTAAGCAAGAGGGACGAAACATGACAATGGTTCTTGGTCCAACTAAGAAGAAGACAGAAGCAGTTGCAGAAGCAAAGGCAGCACGCAAGGCGAAAGCCATCGCTGCTGCAGAAACTACCGAGTAAGGGAACATAACCATGCCAAAGATGAAAACACACAGCGGTGCGAAGAAGACCTTCCGCATCACAGGTTCTGGAAAGGTTATGCACGAGCGCGCCGGAAAGCGCCACTTGCTCGAGCGTAAATCTTCACGAGTAACACGTCGTCTATCGACAGAGTCAGCTGCAAAGCCAACTGTCGCAGTCACAGCCAAGCGCATGCTTGGTTTGAAGTAAGGAGGGGTTAAATGAGAGTAAAGCGCGGAGTCCACGCAGCCAAGAAGCGTCGTACAACTCTAGAACGTGCAAGCGGTTACCGCGGGCAACGTTCACGTCTTTTCACAAAGGCGAAAGAGCAAGTTACGCACTCTATGGTTTATGCATTTAATGACCGTAAAGATAAGAAAGGCGATTTCCGTCGTCTATGGATCCAACGCATCAACGCAGGTTGCCGCGAACATGGTCTTACTTACAACCGTTTTATCCAGGGCCTAAAGGCTTCAGGTGTTGAGGTTGATCGCCGCGTTCTTTCAGATCTTGCGACAAATGATCCAGCAACTTTCAAGACACTTGTTGATGTAGCTCGCAAGAGCCTTGCAGCACTCTAAGTTCCAATAATGATTGAGAGCCTTAACTCGCCACATGTTGCGCGGGTTAAGGCTCTTATTGGTTCAAGAGGAGTAAAGGAAAGAAAAGCCGCCGGCCAATTCGTTGCAGAAGGATTGCAATGTGCCCGCGAAGCACTTAATTCAAGCAGTGGTCCTAGAATTGGAACTTTATATTTAACAAACAATGGTCGTAGCAAGGTTGAAGAAGTATCAGATTTGTCAGCTATTGATGTTGTTGATGTCAGTGATGAAGTCATGAAAGAGATGTCCGAAACAATCACACCTCAGGGCATTTTGGCGGTGTGCAAGATCCCACAGGTCAGCTTGGATTCAATTCAACTCAATGGTTCTCGCAGATTCATTTATCTTTCAGAAGTTCAAGATCCAGGGAATGCAGGCACAATTTTGCGTTCGGCAGATGCCTTTGCAATGGATGCGGTGATCGCATCACCAGGTAGCGTGGATATGTATTCACCTAAGGTTGTTCGCAGTACCGCAGGTTCACTCTGGCATATTCCAGTATTTGAATCAGTATCAATTGACGAGGTTCTAGCAATGGGTGTGAATGCTTTTTCCCTCGGGGCTGAAGGATCAAAGAGTTTGAGTCAGTATCAAATGTCGGGGGACACTGTGGCTATATTTGGAAATGAAGCTCGTGGGTTATCGACTGTACAGAAAGTTGATTCGATAGGTGTTGTGAGTATTCCGATGCCAGGCAATGCTGAAAGTCTCAATCTCTCGGCGGCGGCTTCGATTGTTATGTATCACCTATCAAATATGCGGCCGTAACAAAGGGCTTCAAGATAGACTTTCCCTATGCGCGTTGAGGAGATTTCAACCTGGGTAGAAGATGCCCGAAAGGCTTTCGCCTCCGCTGCAGATCTAGATTCACTTAAAACAGCTCGACTTACCCATGCTGGTGACAAATCTCCTATCGCCTTGGCATCTCGCGGACTTGGCGCGCTCTCTCCAGAAGACAAAGCAAGTTTTGGAAAAGTTATAGGTGAAGCTAAGGCTGACATTGCACAAGCTTTAGCTGAAGCGACAGCTGTTCTTGAAGCCGAACGTGATCGAAAAGTATTGCTCGAAGAGGTTGTCGATATCACCTTGCCTGTCAATCGTTCACATCGTGGTGGTTTACATCCAATAACAATCATTAAGAATGAGGTTTCGGATTTCTTCATCGAACAAGGCTTTGCGGTTGAAGAAGGCCCAGAACTTGAATCGGGTTGGCTTAACTTTGATGCGCTCAACATTCCTGCAGATCACCCAGCCCGCACCATGCAGGATACTTTTTTTATTGAACCAGTTGAATCAGGAATGGTGTTGCGAACTCACACATCACCCGTGCAAATCCGCACCATGCTCACGCAAGAGCCACCCATCTATGTGGTGTGTCCTGGTCGCACCTTTAGAGCAGATGAATTAGATGCAACCCATAGCCCTGTATTTCATCAGGTAGAGGGATTAGTGATTGATAAGGGCATCACCATGGCCCACCTGAAGGGCACACTTGATAACTTTGCACGGCATATGTTTGGTCCAAATGTAACAACGCGTTTGCGGCCTTCCTTCTTTCCTTTCACAGAGCCAAGTGCTGAGGTAGACATTTTCTTCAATAATCGCTGGATTGAATGGGGCGGTTGCGGAATGGTAAATCCGAAGGTACTTGCTACATGTGGCATTGATACTGAGGTTTACAGTGGTTTTGCATTTGGTATGGGACTTGAACGAACACTGATGGTTCGACATGGCATTACAGATATGCATGACATTGTTGAAGGCGATCTGCGTTTTACTCGCCAGTTTGGAGTGGGCCTGTAATGCGCGCACCCTTAAGCTGGATCAAGGAGTTTGTAGATATTCCTGCCTCAGTAACTGCTGAGCAGATCTCTGATGGACTGATTCGGGTTGGTTTTGAGGTTGAAGAGATCATTAGGCAAGGCGCTGACTTAACGGGCCCGCTTAAGTTTGCAAAGGTTTTATCAATCGAAGAAATCACCGAGTTTAAAAAGCCTATTCGCTATGTTGGACTGGATTGCGGTGAAGGTCAAACTCGTTTCGTGATTTGTGGTGCGACCAACTTTGCAGTGGGAGATTTAGTTGTGGCAGCTCTGCCAGGTGCGGTACTTCCTGGTGACTTCGCAATTGGTGTGCGCGAAACCTACGGTAAAACCTCCAATGGAATGATTTGTTCAGGTCGTGAACTTGGTATTAGTGATGACCACGCGGGAATCATGGTTTTTGCTGAAGGTGAAGTAGCAATTGGCGGGGATGCGATTGAAGCGCTGCAGATTAACGATGTGATTTTCGATATTGCTGTAAATCCAGACCGGGGCTATGCATTGAGTATTCGCGGAATCGCACGCGAGGTTGCTGGATCTTTAGGGTTGAAGTTTACCGATCCTGTTGATGCATTACGCGGTTTGAAATTTGCAGAGACTGGCAAGGGCGTTACAGCCAAGATTGGTGAAAAGCGGTCAGCCTCTGTTTTCTATGTAAGAACTCTTTCAAATTTTGATCCAAAGGCAACTACGCCAATCTGGATGCGGCGCCGTATCGAGAAGATGGGGATGCGCTCAATTTCTTTGGTTGTCGATGTTACGAACTATGTCATGTTAGAACTTGGTCAACCTTTACACGCTTTCGATAAGGCAAAGATCAAAGGTGGTTTAACCATCAAGCTGGCTGGCAAAGCGCAAAAGTTTAAAACTCTTGATGGCGTAGAGCGCACATTAGATTCGAATGACTTGATGGTGTGTGACGATGAACAACCATTAGCTTTAGCAGGTACAATGGGTGGGCTTTCATCTGAGATTAGCGAAACAACAACTGATATTGCACTTGAAGCGGTTCATTTCTGCGAAGTCTGTATCGCCAAGAACTCACGTCGCCACAAACTTTCATCAGAGGCTTCACGTCGCTTAGAGCGAAGCGTTGATCCATCGTTGGCTGAGTTTGCATCTGCTCGATTTGTGCAACTGCTTACAGCCCATAGTTCAGCACATCATGTGGCAACTGTGGTTGATGGAGAGCCTATTTATGCACCATTGGTCACTATTGATCCTGCGTATGTCTCTAAGACTTTGGGCTTTGACATTCCGGCCAAAAAAGTTGCTGAAGTACTGCGCACAATCGGATGTGATGTTGATGAAAAGAGTTTCACTATCGATCCGCCATCATGGCGAGCAGATCTCTTGGCGGCAGCCGATTTTACTGAAGAGGTTGCACGCATGATTGGCTACGACAAGATCCCTTCTGTGTTGCCGCCGCGTCCTTTGCATGCAACATTGACATCAACTCAAAAGCGTCGTCGCGCCGTTGCCACAATGCTGGCAAGTCGTGGTTTGGCTGAGGTTCAAACATTTCCATTTACAAATCAAACAACTATTGATTCCATGGGTTTCGTGGGAGAACGCGCCTCTACATACAAGGTAGCCAACCCAATGTCTGAAGAGTTTCCATTAATGCGTGTTCATCTAGTTCCAGGGTTGATTGAGGTCGCCCAACGCAATATCAGCCGTGGCGCTAGAGATTTCGCAATCTTTGAAATGGGTTCAATTTTCCGCAGTTCTCAGAAGTTGGTGCCAGCTGTTTCGCCTGATCTTTCCAAACGCCCTGGGCAAAAGGTAATTGATGAGATTTTTGCAAGCGTGCCAGCACAGGGATATCACGTTGCAGGTTTGTTAGTAGGCAAAAGTGAGAATGAAAATTGGCAACGCAAAGCACGTGCTTACAATTGGCAGGATGCAATTTCATACGCTCAAGATATCTTGGCGTTATGTAACCTTGAATGGACAGTCGCTCGCTCCGATCTGGCCCCTTGGCATCCGGGTCGCTGTGCGGAATTAATTGTCAATGGGAAAGCTGTTGCACATGCGGGCGAACTTCATCCACGCATCGTTGCTGCCTATGGTCTTCCTGAGCGCTCTGTTGCATTTGCAGTTGCACTCAGCGCACTGCCAGATTCGGTTCTCGTTCGACCAACAACTGTTGGGACGATGCCAGCGGCTGTTCAGGATGTTGCCTTAATTGTTGACTCAACAGTGAGTGCCGCAGATGTTGAAGGCGCATTACGTGAAGGGGCAGGGGAGTTGCTTGAGTCGATTACCCTGTTTGATCGCTACGACAAGATAGGCGATGGCAAGATCTCACTTGCTTTCACCCTGGTTTTCAGGGCGCAGGATCGCACCCTTACAGGGGAAGAGGTGTCTGCGATGCGTGAGGCGGCAACGGCTGTTGCTGCGGCTAAGTTCGGAGCTGTTGTTCGTACCGCATAATTATGCATTAGATTGCATAATTATTGATTATCCGTTACTCTAGCGCTATGAGAACAGCGGTCATTGGCGCAAGCGGTTATGCAGGCGGAGAACTTTTACGGTTGCTTGCCACTCATCCACTTTTTCAAGTTACAGTTGTGAGCGCGCATTCGAATGCGGGGGAGCAGGTCACAACTATTCACCCCCAGCTCCAAAGCTATGCAGGCAGAATTTTTGCTTCAACTGATTCGATTGATTTTTCTTCCCTTGATCTAGTTTTTCTAGCACTCCCACACGGTGAATCGGCTGCGCTAATCGCAAATATTCCAGCTCATGTCAAGATTGTCGATCTTGGGGCAGATTTCAGATTAGAAAATCCCGCTCAATGGGAAAAGTACTACGGTGGAAAGCACGCGGGGGCCTGGGTGTATGGATTGCCTGAGCTCTCTCCAGGACAGCGCGAGGCGATCAAGAAGGAAAGCAAGGTGGCTAACCCAGGATGCTATGCGACATCAATTTCGGTTGGTATCACACCTGCTCTGCACTTGATTGAATCGACAGACATCGTGGTTGTTGCAGCCTCGGGAACGACAGGTGCTGGACGAAGTGCGAAGATTAATCTGATTGGTAGTGAAGTAATGGGGTCTCTCACCTCTTATAAGTTTGGTGGCGTTCATCAACACACCCCTGAAATTGAACAGGCACTTTCAGCAGTTGGAAAGAAACCAGCAAAGATTTCTTTCACACCGGTACTAGCGCCGATGCCTCGTGGAATTCTTTCAACGATTACAGCAAAGCTAATCCAACCGCTAACTACACAGCAGGCGCATGATCTCTTTTCTGAGCACTATTCCGAAGAATTCTTCGTTGATGTATTACCGTTTAGACAAATGCCCAAGACAAGTGCGGTGACTGGAAGTAATAAGGTTCAATTACAGGTGGCAGTTGATGAAAATACGAATCGACTCATTGTCTCTGTTGCAATCGACAATCTTGGTAAGGGCGCAGCCGGGCAAGCAATACAAAATGCTAATTTGATCTGCGGTATTGCAGAGATTAGTGGGCTCGCACTCGATGGAATCGGCGCTTAAGGTCCTATTGTGATCGTTGTTAAATTCGGTGGCCACGCCATGAAGGATGAGAACGGTAGTTTTGCTAAAGCCATCTCTGCTGCACAAAAGGCTGGGGAGCAGGTTGTAGTTGTCCATGGTGGTGGCCCACAAATAGATGCGGCGCTCACTACCAGAGGAATTGTGAGCAAATGGGTCGGTGGTTTTCGAGTCACAACAAAGGAGATCTTCGATGTTGTTGAAGATGTTTTGGTTAATCAAGTGGGTCCCGAAGTTGCGACAACTTTAGGGAGGGCGGGGATCAAAGCTCAAGCCTTGTCGGCGCGCACATTGCCAACGGTCATTGCTAGCCGTCGCAAGGGTCTAATTGATGGAACTCCAGCTGATCTTGGATATGTAGGTGAAGTCGAGTCTGTTAATCCTTCATATCTACTTCAACTTCTTGCGCAAGGGGTCGTACCGGTTGTTGCCCCTGTGTCCTCTGATGTAGATCTACAGACCGGCTTAAATGTAAATGCAGATTTTGCAGCATCTGCGATCGCAGCCTCACTTAGAGCTTCCTCTTTGATCGTTATGACAGATGTGGTTGGTATCTATCGCAACTGGCCAGACAAAGATTCGCTAATTGACAGGATCTCAGCGAGAGAACTTGAATCAATTAAATCTGGTTTTGCCGACGGCATGGCTCCTAAGGTGCAGGCGACACTAGATGCACTCTCTTATGGAGCCAAGGCTGTTCGTATTATTGATGGAACAGATCCCGACAGCTTTGCATCAGCATTAGCTGGTCGAGGCGGAACGCTGGTGTTTGCATGACAAATAAGAAGTATCTGAATCGTTGGAATGCCTCTTTGCAAGGTAATTACGGAAAGCCCGCCATCACTTTGGTAAAAGGTAAAGGAATTGTTGTTACAGATGCCGACGGAAAGATTTACATGGATTTTCTTGGTGGGATTGCGACCAATATCTTAGGCCACGCGCATCCGGCAATTGTGAAAGCTGTAACAAAGCAGGTTTCAACCCTGAGCCATGTGAGCAATTTTTACGCACACCCCAATGCAATCGAGTTGGCCGAGAAGTTAACAGCAATGACTGGCGACAAAAAAGCCAAAGTATTTTTCTGCCAATCAGGTGCCGAGGCAAATGAGGCGGCTCTAAAGCTTTCACGTCGCACGGGAAGAGTTAGAATTGTCGCAGCCCAAGGTGCTTTTCACGGTCGCACGATGGGCGCTCTATCACTGACAGGACAGCCTTCTAAGCGAGAACCTTTCTTGCCGTTGATCAAGGGTGTCAAGCATGTTCCTTTCGGCGATATCGATGCGATGCGAAAAGCGGTGAGCAAGAAAACTGCGATGGTAATCATCGAACCGATTATGGGAGAGGCAGGAGTAATTGTTCCACCAGCAGATTACCTGCAGCAACTGCGTCAACTGTGTGACAAGAACGGATCATTACTAGTAATTGATGCTGTCCAGACTGGTATGGGTCGAACTGGTGATTGGTTTGGCTATGAGTACTCAGGCATTACACCCGATGTAATCACTTTAGCTAAGGGCCTGGGTGGCGGATTGCCGTTAGGGGCAATGATTGCACTCGGAAAAGCGGCAGAGCTTTTTCAACCTGGAGATCATGGCTCTACATTTGGTGGCAATCCAGTAACAACTGCAGCAGCTATTGCAACCATTGATTTCATTGAGTCACAGCAAATATTGAATAAAGTTAAAAAGCAGGCTGTCAATCTTATTCAGGAACTAGCACTCATCCCGGGTGTAAAGGAAGTCCGTGGGGCGGGGTTATTACTGGGTATCGAATTGGTATCGCTAAAAGCATCTGATGTATCAGATTCGATGCGGGAAGCTGGAGTGCTTGTCAACGCAGCTAATGCGACAACAATTCGTATAGCACCGGCACTGATTGTCTCAGATACTCAAATCGCCAAATTCATCTCTATATTCAAGAAGGTGATCTCAGATGCGGAGTAATGCACAGTCCGTCTCTGCTCGAAGAGCAAAAGCAATCGCATTAATTAAATCAGGTGCGGTTCACTCACAATCAGATTTGGTGGTACTTCTTAAAAGAGCTGGCTACAAAGTTACGCAAGCGACGGCAAGTCGTGATCTGGAAGAGATTGGTGCTGTTCGTGCTCGCAATAAACAAGGCGAAAGTACCTATCAAATACGCGAAAGCACCGATGATGCCATTGTTCGCAGTACTCCAGTTCCATCAAAGTTGATCTTGTCAGTTGATCACAGTGCGAATTTAGCTGTCATCCATACTCCGCCTGGGGCTGCGCAATTCTTGGCCAGTTCATTAGACCACGCAGGACTAACTGGGGTAATAGGGACTATCGCCGGTGACGACACGATTATCTTGGTATCCAAGAAAGCAACAGGTGGAGCACTTTTAGCGAAAGAATTGCTCGCTTACGCACAATCAGATGGGAAGAGGAAGTAATGGCTCTCTGGGGCGGACGATTTGCGCAAGGACCTGAGGAATCAGCCTTTGTGCTGTCTAGAAGTGTCCATTTTGATTGGCGATTAGCCCCCTACGACCTACGTTCTTCCAAAGCCCACCTAGCAGTATTGAAAAAGAGCGGCCTCATTGCAGCAATGGACGCCGATGCAATAGCTGCGGCTCTGAACGAACTTTCGGCAGAAGTAGTGTCGGGAAGTTTTATTGCGATTGATTCAGACGAGGATGTTCACAGCGCTTTAGAGCGCGGATTAAATGAAAAAATTGGCGCACTTGGAGGAGCGATTCGTGCAGGTCGTTCACGAAACGACCAAGTCACTACAGATTTAAGACTTTTCTCAATCGATCACATGCTTGAAGTGGCCCGACTGATTACCCTTTTGCAAACTGCGATTTTGGAAAAAGCTTCTGAATATGTCAATGATCCTGCTCCAGGTTTCACGCACATTCAACACGCACAACCAGTTTCCTTTGGTCATGAATTGGCAAAGCATGCACATGCTTTTGCTCGTGATCTAGATCGCATCAATGATTGGCTTGCCCGCACTTCTGTTAGCTCACTAGGTGCTGGGGCATTGGCAGGATCATCTCTTGCCCTTGATCCCGAATTTACGGCAAAGAATCTTGGATTTGATTCCACATTTGCAAACAGCATCGATGCGGTGAGTGATCGCGATTATGTTGCCGAAGCGCTTTTTATCTTCGCTATGATTGGAAATCACCTTTCGCGCATTGGTGAAGAGTGGACTCTCTGGGCATCACAGGAGTTTGCATGGGCAAAGATTGCCGATGCCTATT
This sequence comes from Candidatus Planktophila sp., assembly GCA_021741905.1. Classification (GTDB taxonomy): domain Bacteria; phylum Actinomycetota; class Actinomycetes; order Nanopelagicales; family Nanopelagicaceae; genus Planktophila. Next base: position 10,193 of record JAIOWZ010000030.1, read on the forward strand.
CAACTGGTTCTTCAATCATGCCGCAGAAGAAGAACCCTGATATGGCAGAGCTTGCTCGTGGTAAATCAGGACGGCTTGTTGGAAATCTCATGAGTGTTTTAACAATGCTTAAAGGTTTACCATTTGCTTATAACCGGGATTTGCAAGAAGACAAAGAGCCGTTATTTGACAGTATTGACACGCTGATGTTGGTCCTACCTGCTGTCACTGGAATGATTGCAACAACAGGCTTTGATCGCGAGAAGATGGCACTTGCGGCACCTGGTGGTTTTTCACTTACCACTGAAATTGCTGATTATCTCGCAAAGAAAAAGGTTCCATTTGCCGTTGCGCACGAAGCTGCAGGAAGATGTGTGGCAATGTGTGAATCATCTGGCCGTGAGCTACATCAATTAACAGATGCTGAATTTGTACAGGTGCATCCACAACTAGATGGAGGAGTCCGTGAGGTCCTTACAGTTCATGGCGCAATCAATTCCCGCACAACAGCTGGCGGAACAGCCCCCGTGCTTGTTACAGCCCAGATCAAAGCTGCTTTGGCCGCCAATGCAAAGACCGAGAAGGAAATAGCCAGCAAACATGCTGCATTTTCAGAGATGATGAGCGCATGAACCTGATTGAAGATCTTCGCTGGCGTGGCTTATTGGCGCAAACAACTGATGAAGCAGCTCTGCTTGCGGCGTTGAAGAAGTCGACAACTCTCTACGTAGGCTTTGACCCAAGTGCGCCGTCTTTGCATGCAGGCAACCTTGTTGTTTTACTTGTGCTTCGTCGTTTTCAACTAGCTGGACATAATCCAATTGCACTAGTCGGTGGTGCGACAGGTTTGGTGGGAGATCCGAGTGGAAAGAATGAGGAGCGCACACTCAATAGCACCGATATTGTTGAAGCGTGGGTAAATCGCATCCGCCAACAAGTATCTGCCTTTTTAGACTTTGATGCGCCAAAAAATCCAGCGGTAGTTGTGAATAATTTGGATTGGACATCACCTCTTAGTGCAATTGAATTCCTGCGTGATATCGGAAAGCACTTTAGTGTCAATCAGATGTTGTCTAAAGACTCTGTCTCAGCGCGTCTTGAGGGTGGAGGAATTTCATACACTGAGTTCTCTTACCAAGTTTTGCAATCGTATGATTTCCTAGAACTTTATCGCCGTAATAACTGCACATTGCAAGTTGGCGGTTCAGATCAATGGGGAAACATTGTTGCCGGTCTTGATCTTATTCGTCGTGTTGAACAGGGCAGCGGCCATGCTTTAACTGTTCCTTTGCTGATGAAGGCTGATGGAACCAAGTTTGGTAAGACTGCAGGTGGCTCTGTTTGGTTAGATCCTGAGATGACATCACCGTATGCGTTCTTCCAATTTTGGTTAAACTCAGATGACAAGGACGTTATTAATTTTCTTAAAGTATTTTCATTTAAAGCTCATGAGGAAATCACTGAACTTGAAAAGTCTCACAATGAAAACCCTGGACTGCGTGAAGCTCATCGCGCCCTGGCACGAGAATTAACAACACTTGTTCATACAGAAGAGACAACACAACGTGTTGAAGCTGCTGCGCGCGCATTATTTGGACAAGGTGAGCTTTCTGAACTAGATGAAGCAACACTTGCATCAGCACTTGCTGAACTTCCTCGAACAACAGTGTCTTCTCAAGAAGAAATTCCAACGTGGGTAGATCTCCTGGCAGCAACTGGTGTCGTTGACTCGAAATCTGCTGCGCGCCGTATCGTAAAAGAGGGTGGCGCATATCTCAATAACCAGAAGATATCTGGAGAAGATTTCAGACCCTCAAAATCTGATTTTTTATGCGGAAAATATGCGGTTTTGAGAAAAGGCAAGAGAGATCTTGCCGCTGTTGAATTAACCTAGAATCCCAGAAATAGGCCTAAAACCCTAGCGGGCGTGGATAATTCAGGATTTCACCGGCCTATTGATACTGGGTGATTTCTCATTAGCCTGATTTGACCGGTCGCTGGGGTTTATGTATAGTTACGCTCCTTGCTGGGAACGGACGATTTAGGCCGGACAGTAGGCACAGAAGCTCAAGAAATTGAGCCTCAGCCAGATTTAGTACCTCATTCAGGCCAGTTTGACCGAGCCTGCATGCATGCACTAAGTTTGGCGGTCTGCCCTGAAAATTAGGAGAAATCCTGAGACTCAGTGCGCATCCGTACCTTGAGAACTCAACAGCGTGCCATAAGTCAATGCCAATAGTGGCTTATTTCGTCATGCTTTCAATAGCGAAAAATCATTGTTTTACAGTGCTTTTTGATGCAATA
>JAIOWZ010000006.1 GCA_021741905.1 Candidatus Planktophila sp.
TAGCTGCATAAGCTACTGTGATTCCGTTAGCCCAGGTGCCGCTCTCGACCTGGAATCTAGCGTCGACTAGGGGGCTTTTCACTTCATTGGTGTTGCAGACGATGAAGGAGAACAGTTTTGCAACTGAGTTCGTCGAAGAAATGTGTGTAAAAACTTCGGGACTGAGAAAGCGATAATCACACTACGCCCGTAGAAGCCCTGTTTTGATACCGAAGGACCCGGGTTCGATTCCCGGCACCTCCACCAATATATGAGCTTCTGTATGCTTTTCCTATGAAAGTCATACTGATAGCACTAGCGATTTTGGTCATTTTCTTTTTTGCTAAGGATGGGTCTAGTAAGAGAGATAAAAAGGATTAAATCAAGTTTTAACAAATTTCAGTGCTGCCCCCCAGGGCCATGCCCATCATCACCTGATGATCGACCATTCTTTTTCCACTTCAATTTTGGCCCATGATCTCCAGGACCAACTTTTCGTATGCCTAATTTATTTCCAATGGTTGCAAGCAAGTGAAAGTCAGGGAAGTACTCGCGACGTAAGGCAATATATGCAGAGACAATTGCGTAAGCGCCAAAAAACTTTGCGACAGTAACGCCTCCCATTGACACTAATGAGAATCCAAGGAAAGTTCCAATCACTATTATTAGTCCATGAATAATCTTGCGGAGCACATTAACAATTGCCCAAGGAACGCTTTCCTTAGAATTCAAGAATTTAACTAATCGGTATGAAGTTAATGCAATTGCAAATGGTCCTGAAAATAGGGTGACCAAAAAGATAATGACAACAAGGTAGGCAAGTGATTCCATTTCTAGGCCTCCCACTCATGTCGAAGTGCTGCGAACAACACCATGTTCTCACGAGTTCCGTCCCCACAACAGGACTTGTCTCGCAACACACCTTCTTGTTCATAGCCAGCATTTGCAAGAACCTTCAGTGATGGCTTGTTTGATTCAACAACTAAGGCCTCTATGCGATGGAAACCAATAGTTTCAAAGCCATAGCCGGTTAAAAGCTTGGTGGCAGCCGTTGCAATTCCTTTGCCCCGAGCATTTGCCGTTATCCAGTATCCGATTTCGGCCTTAGCCTCATCAAGGACTAATGTGTGGAAAGAAATTGCGCCCGCAAAGTTTCCATCGTATTCAAGGACTAATTGAATTTCTGTCTCCATAGTGAAGCCATTAGGGGAGCGTTCACGAACGTAATGCTCAGCATTTGCCATTTGATAATTGGCTGGGATGCGGGTGAACTTTGGAATCAAAGGATCTTGGACACCTTCAAAGATCGGAACTATGTCGCGTTCTTCAGGCTTTCGAAGCGTGATCAACCCATACTGCAAGGTTGGTACTTCTGTGGGCCACCAGATCATTTATCTAGTATCGCAGGTTGATTAACCTTCTTGTAAGTCAGTAGGCGCGCCATGCACATCAAGTACATCTGCGCCTAACTTGGAACCATCTCCGCTGCGGTTTAGAGGCGTATTTGGCTTGGCATCATCCTTATAAATAGCAGGGATTGAACCGAGCAATCCTTTTTGGAAGTCTTCAAAAGCTTGGAGTACTTCGCGCTTTGTATTCATAACAAAGGGACCCATCCATGCCACAGGCTCTTTAATTGGAGCCCCACCAAGAATAAATAGTTCAAGTTCAGGAGATCGTGCTTCTTGTTGATTAGCAGCGCGCACAACGATTGTGTCACCATCACCAAAGACAGTTAATTGACCCATCTGAACTGGGCGAGCTTCATCACCAACAAAGCCATGTCCTGCAATTGTGTATACGAGCGCGTTGTAATCCTTGCGCCATGGCAAACGTAGTTCTGCGCCAGCTGCAACAGTTGCATGCAACAAAGTAATGGGAGTTTGCGTTGAACCTGGGCCAAAGTGTCCAGCAACCTCACCGGCAATTACGCGCAACAAAGAACCACCATCTGTTGAAGACAACAAGGCGACATCTTTTGCACGAACATCTTGATATGCAGGCGGCGACCACTTCTTTGCAGCAGGCAAGTTCACCCACAGCTGGAATCCGTGGAACAAACCACCTGACATCACCAAACTTTCAGGGGGAGTTTCAATGTGGAGAATTCCGGCTCCGGCTGTCATCCATTGTGTGTCGCCATTTGAAATCGTTCCGCCACCACCGTTGTTATCTTGGTGATCAAATATTCCATCAATAATGTAGGTAACAGTTTCAAATCCGCGGTGTGGATGCCAAGGAGTTCCCTTTGGTTCTCCTGGTGCGTATTCAACTTCACCCATTTGATCCAAGTGAATAAATGGATCAAGTTCTGCCATATCAACACCGGCAAATGCACGACGAACCGGAAAGCCTTCCCCTTCAAAACCTTGCGGGGCAGTCGTAATGCTTTTCACTGTGCGAGCACGCCCGCCAAGAACTTCGTTTACACGAGGCAATACGGTGATGTCACTGACGGTTACTGCAGGCATTGGACTCTCCTTAGTTCAGAGTCCAATAATAGTTGAATATTCAACTACCTGCAACTCTTAATTAGAGGGCTTTGAGGGCTGAAACGACCTTGGTGAGCGAAGCCTTGGCATCACCAAACAAAAGCATTGTCTTTGGGTCATACAAAAGTTCATTTTCAATGCCAGCAAATCCTGGACGCATTGAACGCTTCAAGAAGATGATGTTGGCAGCGTTGTTAACTTCAAGAATTGGCATTCCATAAATTGGGCACCCAGGAGTTGTCTGTGCAGCGGGATTAACGACATCGTTGGCACCGATCACAATCGCAACATCTGTCTGACCAAAAGTTGGATTTACTTCATCCATTTCTTGCAATTGATCATAAGGAACATTTGCTTCTGCAAGAAGCACGTTCATGTGTCCTGGCATGCGACCTGCAACAGGGTGAACACCGTATGCAACATCAATACCCTTTGAAATCATCAAATCAGCTAATTCGCGAACTGTGTGTTGTGCTTGTGCAACTGCAAGTCCAAAACCAGGAACGATCACAACGCGGCGGGCATAGTTAAGCAAGATCGCAACATCATCAGGTGAACCTGAACGAACTGGACGTTCTTCACCAGCTGCTGCAACATCTTGCGGCTTTGCCGTAAATGCTCCAAATAGAGTTCCAAATAATGAACGGCCCATGGCCTCTGCCATCAAGCGGGTCAAGATAGTTCCTGATGCACCAACAAGTGTTCCGGCAATGATCAACAAGGTTGAATCAAGTACATAACCACTTGCAGCCACAGTTAAACCAGTAAATGCATTAAGTAGTGAAATCACAATTGGCACATCTGCGCCACCGACAGGAAGCACGAACAAGATTCCAAACAACAGTGACAATCCCGCAAGAATCAGAAGTGGTGTTGTGCCTAATGCGGTTACTACCCATCCACCAACGCCAAGCACGGAAGCTAATGTCGCAGCAATAATAAAGCGGCCCGCAGGGAAAATTACAGGCCTAGTTGTCATTAACTCTTGTAGCTTCATAAAGGTAATGATTGAGCCGCTAAATGACACACAACCAACAATTACTGTAAAGACCGTGAATACAACAACAGGGGTAGATGCTTTAGCGCCAAGATTTAAGTACTCAACGATTGCTACCAAAGCTGCTGCGCCACCACCCACACCATTAAATAGTGCAACTAGTTGTGGCATTTGGGTCATTTGAACCTTGCGAGCTGCAGGAACTCCGATTACAAGTCCAATGGCGATTGCTCCAAGAATCCAACCAAGATTGTTGAGGGGTAGTGATGAGTTTTCGTTGGAATAGAAAAAGACAACCAGAGTTGCTAACCCAGCGCCAAATGCGCCAATCAAATTGCCTCGTCGGGCTGTCTTTGGGTGGGACAAACCTTTGAGAGCAAGGATGAATGCGATACCGGCAGCTAATCCAATGAGGTCATATACGGTGCGGCTCATTTCTTATTTCCTTTGAACATTTCAAGCATTCGGTCGGTCACGACAAACCCGCCCACCATGTTGATAGTTGCAAGAATAATTGCGGCAACAGAGAGGCCTAGCTCAAGGTTTGTTTTACTGTGATCGGCCACGATGATTGCTCCAACCAAAATAACTCCGTGTATCGCGTTTGCACCAGACATCAATGGTGTGTGCAATGTGGAAGAGACCTTTGAAACAACTTCAAAACCCACAAAAACTGAGAGCACGAATATTGAAACAATTGCCATTGGTTCCATTATTGAGCTCCTCTTCGTGATCCGCCATGAGTTAATGCGGCGCCGTTAATAATTTCATCTTCAAAATTGAGATTAAAGGCAACCTTTTGATCATCCTTTGCAGGAGTAGTGAACAAAGTCAAGAGATTTACAACGTTTCGTGAATACAAAAATGAAGCATGGAATGGCAGCTGGCTAGGCACATCTTTACCGCCCCAAATGCGAACACCGCCTGCAGTTTCAACAATCTCGCCAGGTTTTGATCCCTCAACATTTCCACCAGTTTCGGCGGCTAAGTCAACGATTATTGTTCCTGGTGCCATTGAATCCACCATCGCTTGAGTCATCAGACGAGGAGCTTGGCGACCAGGCACTGCCGCAGTAGTAATTACCACATGAGATTTTGCAATGAATGGTGTTAAAAGTTCGCGTTGCTTTGCCGCGCGATCTTCTGTCATCTCACGGGCATAGCCACCAGCGCCTTCTAGTGCTTCAAGTTCTAGTTGAATGAATGTTGCACCCATTGAACGAACTTCATCAGCAGAAGCTGGGCGAACATCGTATGCGGAAACCACTGCGCCTAAACGACGTGATGTTGCAATTGCTTGCAAACCAGCAACACCTGCGCCAAGTACTAAGACTTGTGCCGGAGTAACAGTTCCAGCCGCTGTCATAAGCATTGGGAAGAATCGTGGTGAGAGTTCTGCTCCAACAATTGCTGCGCGATATCCGGCACAGAGTGCTTGTGAAGTTAATGCATCCATTGATTGCGCACGTGAAATGCGTGGAACAAGTTCTAAAGAGAATGCTGTAACGCCAGCTGCTGCGGCTGCCTCAATTGAATCAACTGCAGTAACTGGAGACAAAAACGAAATTGTTATTGCGCCTTTTTTCAAGGTTGCCATTTGTTGGCCTGTGAGCGGCTGAACAGACAGGACTACATCTGCATCAGATAGAACATCGCCTTGTTTCACAGTGGCACCAGCTGTTGTGAAATCAGCATCGGTTGCTTGTGAATGGGATCCGGCGCCAGATTCGATGACTACATCCAGGCCTAATCGAGTCAGCTTATTGATGATGTCTGGAACAAGCGCAACGCGCTTTTCTCCAGCTTTAATTTCCTTCGGAACGGCTACGCGCATGGGCCAAATGTTAGTGGGTGGAACCCTTCAAGTCACCTTTTATTAGGTGATAGAGAATCGATTGAATAGTTGTTCGGCGGTGGTAGGCCTCTCTCCATACGACAGAACGTGGGCCATCGATTACAGATGCTTCCACTTCTTCACCTCGGTGAGCAGGTAAACAATGCATGAACAGCGAATCCTTGCTTGTTAATTTCATGAGGTTTTCAGTGACAGCAAATGGTGAGAGTGCCGGCATCTTCTCGGCGCGGTCTGCTTCTGAATCTCCCATTGACATCCAAACATCTGTATATAGAACGGATGCATCTTTGGCTGCCGCTTCTGGATCATTCGTAACTTCAACTTTTCCACCACTGTGTGATGCAATATTTTTTGCAACAGCTACGACAACGGGATCTGGCGCCCATTTACCACTAGGAGTGGCTGCAACAACATGCGCGCCCATGATTGCGCCCATGAGCAACCATGCATGGGACATATTGTTTCCATCACCGAGATAAACAAATTTGCGACCAGAAATATCTGTTCCAAAGTTTTCGCGAATTGTTAACCAATCAGCCAGTAATTGTGTTGGGTGATCAGCATCTGTTAAGGCGTTGATAACGGGAATTGATGCATTAGCGCCTAGTTCATCAACATCGGCTTGTGCAAATGTTCGAATGATAAGTGCACTGCAGTAACCACTAATTATTTTTGCGGTATCAGCAATTGTTTCGCCACGACCTAACTGCAATTCATCTCCACGGATAAAGATTGGGGTTCCGCCAAGGTGTGCGATGGCAGTTTCTGATGACAAACGGGTCCGAGTTGAAGGCTTTGTCATATAAATAGCAACGGACTTATTTGCTAGAGCGGTTTGTGAACGCAGAGGATTCTCAGCAAATTCGGCCGCTGTCGACAGTAGTAATTCGATATCGGCCCGGCTCAAGTGCTCGGTTCGTAGTAAGTCCTTCATTTGTGAATTCTACCCGTACTTTTGAGGTGCTCGAAGGTATTCTTATCCACCTAATGGGCCTCTTTAAGAAAATCGGAACAGACGGTGATACCGATCTGCTGACCCGACCATCCGAAGAACTGCTCGAAGATGATGGTGGGCATGATCGTTTCTCGCATTATGTGAAGAAAGAGAAGATTGTCGAATCAGCGGTCAGTGGCAAATCAGTTAAAGCTCTGTGTGGCAAGAAGTGGACTCCATCTCGTGATCCTGAAAAGTATCCAATCTGCCCAACCTGCAAGGAAATATTCGCAGGATTGAAATCAGCACCCGAAGATAAATAACTATGAAGCGCAGGATTGGCTTCGCATTTTCACTACTGTTGCTTTTCACCGCAGCACTTCAACCTTTGCAAGCAGCGGATAAAGAACCACGAAAGATTTTGTCAGGCTGGATCCCTTATTACTCAGTTAAAACTGTTTTGCCATTAGTCCGCAAACTTCCTTCAGCTGCGCCCAGTGTTGTGGGACAACCAGCGATTTGCGATGCATCTCAGTATGGTCCTGCCGAGAATCTGGCTATTGAAAATTCATACCTTTTTAAAAATAAAGATCTAATGAGAGAGGTAATGCCCTTTTGGTTTAGTTTAAAAAGCCCAACGGTGATTCGTGATGATTACATCAGTGGGAATCCATCATGGCCCATGGCAGACACTGTGTGTTTGATGCGCAGGGCCGGCCTGCAGGTAATTCCAACAATGACTGATGGCACCGACAAACTTGTTCTCTCAGAATATTTATCCAATGCCACAACTCGCACGACACTTGTGAAAACGATTGTTGAATTAGTTATGAAAAATAACTTCGATGGAATTGATCTTGATTATGAAGGGTTTGCTTTTGTTGATGGGAATTCAACTTGGAGTAAAACTGCACCGAGGTGGGTTGCCTTCGTAAAAGAATTAAGCGTGGCATTGCGAGCAAATAAAAAATTGCTGTCAGTTTCAACTCCATATTTATACAACCCTAATGAGGCGCAAAAGGGATACTTTGTATATGCATGGGCAGAAATTGCAACCAGCATCGATCGTCTTCGAATAATGACCTATGACTATTCAGTAGCAAAGCCAGGACCTATGGGTCCTTTGTCATGGACTGAGAAAACTATTCAATATGCAATAAGTGTCATGCCAGCTTCAAAGGTGTACATGGGTTTACCTGGATATGGCCGCGATTGGATTACATCGGTAAGCGGAAAGTGTCCGACATCAGCACCGCCTGGATTAATTGGCGGAGCAAAAGCTGCAACATTCAAAATGAATTACGCTGCGGCAAAAGCGTTGATTGACGGTGCAATCCCAAGCTATAACGAAAAATATGGCGAAGCTACCTATAACTACTCACAGAGTTACAACGGATTGTCTGCAACAGGTGCATCAACAGCCTGTACGGTCAATCGAACTGTTTGGTATCAAAATGCTCGAAGTTTCGCTGATCGCATCGCATTAGTTGCAAAGTATCGTCTTGGTGGTGCTGCTATGTGGACTTTAGGAATGGAAGATGTTGAGGCGACCACCCAAATTCGAACCGCTGCTCTTGCGATCGCACCTGATCCAGTAGTGAATACAATGACATTTGAAAGCGTTGATCAAAATTCTGTTTCCTACGGGAGCCTCTTTACGGTTAAGGGTCAGTTCACATTGAAAGATAAGACACCAATAGCGGGACTAACTGTTTCCTTAGAAATTAAACGTCCAAATGAATCGGCGTGGACCAAGATTACAGATTTAGTAACAGCAAATGATGGAAGTGTTATGACACCTATGACTCTAGGCGGAGATGCTTCAATTCGTTTAACAACTGTTGGTACGTGGGAGCGTTCAGAATCTGTTAGTAAAGAGGAGAAAGTTTCTGTAAAGAGCCTCATTCAGATTGATCGACCAGTATCTGTATCAAAGGGAGCCGTATTTACGATTAAAGCTCAATTACTGCCGAAAAATGTTGGCAAGTCTGCGAATTTGCAGAAAAATGTTAACGGGAAGTGGCAAAATATTGGCACGGTATCAATTTCTGATTTAAACGGCGTCTTTGTATTTAGTGCAACTGAGCCAAAGCGAGGAGTCGTAACGATGCGTATTCAAGTCATCGGTGACATTGCATCTGAACAATTTGCGATAGTGATTCGATAATTATGGTCAAAATTAAAGACAAAATCGAGGAAGAGTTACAAGCAATATTTAGTAATGATGCTCCTTGGATAACTATTGTGTGGGATGACCCAGTAAATCTCATGACCTATGTGACATATGTTTTAATGGAATTATTTGGATACAACAAGGAAAAAGCTCATGAGCTTATGATGAAGGTTCACACTGAAGGCAAAGCAGTTGTTTCAAGCGGCAGTCGAGAAGAGATGGAACACGATGTGGCGCGCTTACATGAATATGGATTGTGGGCAACATTGCAACGCGGTGATCAAGCAATATGAAAGAAAATGAGCACGGCTTCTTCCGTCACGGAGATAGCGCTTACCTAGCGAATTTTTCTGAAGCTGAGCGCGAAGTCCTGATTAATTTAGTTGAGCAAATAATTGAACTATTGGCAGAACGTGTGGATCACCATAGTGATGATCCTTTGGCTGCAATGGTTGGAATAACAATGCATGACACGCCACCAGATGATGAGGTGTTATTACGTCTGTTGCCCAACGCTTATGCGGATCAAGTAGATGCTTCTGAGTTTCGTAGATATACCGAATCAACTTTGCGCCAAAAGAAACAAGCACATGCATTGGCGATGCGAATGCATTTAATGAGTGCTGTCGATGGGATCGTAGAGGTCGATCACGATGGCGCAAATGCGTGGCTCGGTGCGATGAATGATGTTCGGCTTGCACTTGGTGTGCGATTAAAGGTTGAACAAAATACGCATGAGGATTTGGAATTATTGGCTCCTGATGACCCAATGCGTGGCGTTTATGCGGTGTATAGCTGGCTTGGTTGGCTGCAAGAAAGTTTAATTTCTGCCCTTATGGATGATTCCGAATAGTCTTCTTGCCAGTAAGACCATGGGCTCAAGGTAGGCTAACCCCGTGAGTGATGCCCCAATTGGAATATTTGATTCAGGTGTAGGTGGTCTCACTGTTGCACGTGCAATCTTGGATCAGCTTCCTAATGAATCTACTCTTTACATTGGTGATACAGCTCGTGGCCCGTATGGTCCGCGCCCATTAGCTGAAGTTCGAGAATTTGCTCTTGAAACAATGGATTTCCTTGTCGATCAAGGTGTTAAAGCAATTGTTATTGCCTGCAATACAGCCTCTGCTGCAATGCTTCGTGATGCGCGTGAGCGTTATTCAGTCCCAGTAATTGAAGTTATTCAACCGGCGGTGCGCCGCGCAGTGGCCGCAACTCGAAGCGGAAACATTGGAGTCATTGGAACGCGCGCAACTATTGACTCAAAGGCCTACGTTGATGCATTTGCAGCTGCGCCACAACTACAGATCACCTCAATTGCATGCCCATTATTTGTTGAATATGTAGAACGTGGCGAAACATCGGGCGCAGAGATCACAAAGATTGCCCGCGAATATTTAGTACCAGTAATGGATGCAAAAGTTGATACTTTAGTTTTGGGATGTACTCACTATCCATTATTAACTGGTGTTATCTCCTATGTAATGGGCGAAGGCGTGACCCTGGTTTCAAGCGCTGAAGAAACAGCAAAAGATTTATACCGTACGTTGGTTGAAAATGGCTTGTTGCGTCCACAGTCATCAAGCCCAGCAACACATAGATTCTTGGCAACCGGAGATGCAAAGGCGTTTGAGACCTTGGCTCGACGTTTTCTAGGTCCTGAGGTCACGAAAGTCGAACACCAATTGCTAACGAAAAACTAGGAGATATAGATGTCACGCAATGACGGACGCACAGTTAATGATCTGCGCGAAATAAAGTTTACTCGTAGTTGGTTAGATCATGCTGAAGGTTCGGTACTAGTTGAATTTGGTAAGACTCGTGTTTTGTGTGTTGCTTCATTTACCCCGGGTGTTCCGCGTTGGCTAAAAGATACTGGCAATGGATGGGTTACATCAGAGTATTCAATGTTGCCCCGTGCCACTCACACACGTTCAGATCGCGAAAGTGTGAAAGGAAAGCTTGGTGGACGTACTCAAGAGATTTCACGTTTAGTAGGTCGTTCTTTACGAGCAGTAGTAAATATGAAGGAACTTGGCGAAAATACAATCGTTATTGACTGTGATGTTTTACAAGCAGATGGTGGAACTCGTACCGCTGCAATTACTGGCGCATATGTTGCACTTGCAGATGCAATCACTTGGGCAAAAGCACAAGGCCACATTAAATCGGATGCAAAGCCACTAAATGATTCTGTTGCAGCAGTTAGCGTTGGAATCATCGATGGTGTTCCAATGCTGGATCTTTGCTATGAAGAAGATGTCCGCGCAGGCACCGATATGAATGTTGTAGTTGCTGGTGATGGACGGTTTATCGAAGTTCAAGGAACTGCCGAAGGGGAACCCTTTGATCGCGCATTATTAAATCAACTTCTTGATTTGGCTGTTGCTGGTTGTTCGACTCTCAACCAGATGCAGAAAGATGCTCTTGCTAAGTAATGTCTCACAAACTTGTTTTAGCAACTCGTAACCAAGGAAAGATCACTGAGTTTCGACGCATCCTAGATGCCTTAGCACCAGGGGCAATTGAGCTGATCGGCATCGATCAATTTCCCGATTTGGTTGATGTTGAAGAAACTGGATCAACATTTGAGGAAAACTCTTTACTCAAAGCTCGCTACACAAGCCAAGCAACTGGCTTACCTGCCATTGCCGATGATTCAGGGTTATGTGTGGATGCGTTAAATGGCGATCCCGGAATATTCTCCGCCAGGTGGGCGGGGGAGCATGGCAATGATCAAGCAAATCTGGAGAAGGTTCTAGATCAGCTCAGAGATATTCCAGAAGACAAACGCACCGCACACTTTATGTGTGTGGCATCGCTAGTACTTCCAGACGGTCGCAACCAGGTCGCCGAAGGCCGTTTTGATGGGCACATTCTTTATGCCCCAGTTGGCGAGAACGGATTTGGCTACGACCCAATTTTCCAGCCGCTGGGAATGTCCATTTCTTCTGCACAAATGAGCGCGGAAGAAAAGGATTTACGCAGTCACCGCGGAAAATCACTGCGCTCATTGGCACCTCATGTCATCCAAATGCTTGCGAGCCTGGGGTAACCTTTACCTATCACAGCGCGTTAATTACTCGCTTTTAGCAATCCAAGGAGTTCGAAGTGGCCGTTAAGAAGACCGCAAAGAAGGCAGCAAAAAAGTCTCCTGCAAAGAAGACAGCTGCAAAGAAGTCGCCAGCTAAGAAAGCTGTAGCGAAAAAGAAGAGCACAAAGAAAGCTGTAGCCAAGAAAGCAGTTGCGAAGAAGACTGCAAAGAAGGCTCCTGCTAAGAAAGCTGCAGCCAAGCGCGTAGTCAAGAAAACTGCGAAGAAGGCTCCTGCTAAGCGCGTTGCTAAAAAAGCAACGACTACTCGAGTTTCATCTGCGCCAGCCGCAGCAGTTGCTGCGCCGGTAAAGCCTGTTGTACCAGTTGCACCTAAGCCAGTTGCAGCGCCAAAGGCATCAACATCAAACCGCACAGCATGGATTGTTGTACTTGGAATTGCAGTTCTAGTTGCAATCGTTTGGACTACATCAACTGGATCAAGTGATGATGATGCATCTCCTGCACCAACAATGTCAGAGAGTGCTGAGCCAAGTGCATCAGCTGAACCTTCAGAAGCACCAGTTGCAGTAGTAGAAGCGCCAACAAAGTTTGTTGGTCTCGCAAGCGAAGATGGATTAAAGCTTCGCTGGGTTGCACCAACAGCTATAGAGGGTCTAACTGGCTATAACGTTGAAATTCGTGCAGCAGGAACAACTGAGTGGACAGTAATTGCAACTGTTCCAGCAGATCAATTAACTCAGAATGTCACAAAGATAAGTGATTCGGGTGGGACTCAGTTCCGAGTTACATCTGTGTATTCAGATGGACAGACTGCATCATACGAAAAAATCTTTGGATTTGCAGGCGAGTTCAAGTAAATCAAGACAATAAATTAGATTGAGTAAAAATCCCCCACCGTTTGGTGGGGGATTTTTATTGTCTATTAATTTGAGATATTTACAGCTGAGAAGTTATAGCTTCCACATATGCGCGAACACCTGCAGGTGCTAGGTGAACTCCATCTGAACCGAAATACTCTGCACGGCCATTTGATATAGATGCCCAATCGACTAAGTAGGCACCATAGAGAGATGCATACTTCGCAATCAGCGTGTTGTTGTCATCTCGCCAAGGACGCGGAACAGCTGTATTAACAACAACAATTCGTGGTTGACTCTTAATTTGTTCAAAGATGGCAGCAACTTGTTCCTCTGTTAATTTATTGTTATTGCCCAAGTTAAAAACAATGGGTGAGTCACCCATATTTATTTTGTCATTAGTAATCACCTCTAAGAGTTCAGGTGCTTGTCGTCCCACTCGTGCGTTGATCAATCCAATGTCTTGAAGAGCATCTAACTCAAATCGAATCCCGAGAATCACAGAGTCCCCGGTAACCCACAGCCCAGGCTCGGTGCTGTTAGTAGATACTGGGTTTAAAGGTGCTTCTAACTGCTCTTTTAATTCAGCTAACTGCTTGTCTCCCTGAACGATTGCATTTGATGCAACTGATACAGCTGAACCGAAAATGGCGAGCACGATGAGCAAAACACCAGCTCTTTGACGCAATTGCACTCGCTTTGTCCGGTATTTCATTCCCTTGAACCAGTAATCAACAAGTCCAGTCCGAATAGGCAGTTCTACCAAACGTAATGAAATGTCTGCCAAGGCGAAGACAATTAAAATACGCAAGGCAGTCAAAGCCCATTGAGATCCTTCGAGATCATAATCTGGTCGGGTGACTTGAAAAACAACCCAGTGCCAAAGGTAGATTGCATATGATCGTTCGCCGATCCAGATAAATGGTTTGCTACTTAAGATGGGTGCAAATCGTGATGCTGGATGAACAATTGAAGTGATGATTGCGCATCCAAAAATTCCAGCCAAAGGAAATGCCAACTTATACAAAGTTGGATCTGTCTCATCAATAAATAGAAATGCTGCAATGATTCCAAGAAATCCAAATATTCCGATTCCATCAATAAAGTCTTGCGCCTTACGAGTTACTGTTTCTTGCAGATTTTGTGGAATCCATCTAACCGCCAAGGCTGCACCGAGAAATAAACCAATACTGTGAGTATCTGTTCCAAAGTACACATGGCTTACCTTCGACCCACTTGCTGAATCAATCTGCAGTGAAAGCACCAGAAGGGCGATGCCTGAAAAAGCTGCGATCAAAAGCGCAGCACCAGGGATCTTGTTTTTCCCAAAGTAACGAAGAACTAGTAAGAGAATTAAAGGCCAGACTAGGTAAAACTGCGCCTCTACTCCTAAAGACCATGTGTGTTGCAAGAGTGGTGGACGACCAATGGCCTCAAAGTAATCAGTTTGACGAAAAACTAACCACCAATTCATACCGCCAAATAGTGCAAATGGTGTGTCGCCTAAGAATCTGCGCATCGTATCTGGCGCCCAAAGACCAACGACAACGGTTGTTGTGATGATCATAAAAACTAGCGGCGGCAGTAATCGACGGATTCGTGCGATGTAAAAGGCTCGTAGATCTAAGCCACCACTACGCTGAATTGAATCTAGAAGCAATCGAGTGATTACATAGCCAGAGATTACAAAAAAGAGATCGACACCTAAAAAACCACCTGGAATCCACGTGAAACCCAAGTGGTACAACATGACAGCAATGACCGCGACAGCTCGTAAGCCATCTATTGCAGGTATGTAACGGACACCTCGTTCAATGGCCATGAATATTTAACTCCTACGAAGTAGCGCAGTATTAATCAGCGCTTTGTAGTTTTCTTTGCAGCACTCTTCTTTGCCGGAGTCTTCTTAGCCGCTTTCTTTGTAGCTTTCTTAGGTGCATCTAATGCGGGACGAGTTCGGTGACTAGTAACTTTAAGTGGTCCTGGATTAATTAACGTGTCATCAGCATTTAAATTGTCGAGCACATTCTTTTGAAGCTCTTCAAGACGCTGAAATGCCCCATCTAAGCGATTTCGAGATTGCTGAATTGCAGACTCTGCAGCATCTAATGATTGCTTTTGAATTCGGTATAAGCGTTCTGCTTCAGAAATTACACCTGATAGCCACTGGCGGTAACCAGAAACTTCAGTTGTCGCCTCAGTAATTATCCTTTCACCTTCGCGGCGGGCCGCGGTCGCAAGGGTTGAAATTTCGCGCTTCTTGCTCTCCATAAGCGCTTCTGCCTCTGATTCAGCCAGTGCAATCTTTTCTTCTGCCTCTGATTCAGCAGCTTGAATGTATTTGCGTCCACGAGTTTCGGCACCTGAAAGAATTGTGCGAGCCTTTGCATCTGCTGCTTCCAACTCTTCCTTTGTGGCACGTGAAGTTTCGGCGACTAATCGTGAAGCTGCAGCCTGTGCCTTACTCTCGCGAGCTTGGGCAGATTTAATCATTGACATTGCAGTTTCAGTCGCAAGTATTTCAAACTCTTCTTTTGTTAAACCGGTGATGTCACGGCGGGATTTCAAGTCTGCAATCTGCGCTTCAAGCTCGCGAATGCGCTCGACAGATGAAGGCAGGTTAGAACTCTCTTCTTCTGTAAAGCCCACCCAATTAAGGAAGCTCTTTTTCTCTGCCATCATGCACCTCGCTGCTCAATGAAACTGATTACTCAGGTGGCTTAGGTTAGAGCAAAGGCTTATTTACTGTAAATCGCCACCGAGATTGCCACGTACTGACTGATCCACGCTGCCAGCACGAAGATATGGAAAAGCTCGTGGAAGCCGAAGTACTTGGCCGCGCGGCCAGGACGCTTGAGAGCGTAAAAAATCGCACCGACCGAATAGAACAAACCACCGATCACGATTGGAAGTAGCACCCATAAACCACCCTCGCGGTACAGGGCTGGCGTGTAAAAAACAGCAACCCATCCGAGTGCCAGGTAATTGGCGACATACAGCCAACGGGGTGCACCTATCCAAAAAACACGAAGAGCAACTCCAGTTGCAGCACCTATCCAGACAACTGATAACAAAATTACCCGATCACGACCTTCAAGTAACGCAACGGCAAATGGTGTGTAAGAACCAGCGATTAGTAAATTTATATTTGCATGATCCCAGCGTCGCCAAATCTTTTTCTTTTCTGGCACCCATGGAACTCGATGATAAATGGCAGAAACGCTAAATAACATAATTGCCGTTATTGAGTAAATAGCTACTGCAAACTTGAGGGAAGATTTACTCAGTATAAATAAGACAAGTGAAGCGATGATGACTGCCGGAGTTGCCCCAAGGTGAAACCAACCACGCAGCTTTGGTGGAGCGACTGGGGTCTGATTCATACTGGCAAGACTAGGGCACTTTCACATAATTAACCGTGGACAAAGGCCTACACCACTGCCAAACTTCACCCATGACACATAGATCACCCATATTTGAAATCAGCGATGTTTACATCGATCAGCAAGCAGCCCTGAGCCCAATGGACTGTACCTATCTTGGAAACGGGCTCAACCAAGACAAACTCGATGACTTCTCAATCGCAGCATCTGGAGTTAGCGCGAATTTAACTCGTGAGACCTTGAAAAAGCTCTCTGCAATGCAACCAATTGATGAGATTGACCGCATTGCAAAGGCGGTAATGACCGAGCGACTTGAATCAGGTCTTGCTTTGCATGACAGCAAAGAAGGATTTGTGCTCTGGAATGTTTTGACATCACCACCTTCAAATGTGCGCTCTATCTTTGAACTGATGCCAAAGAACTCCGCGCAAGATTTTGACAACATCGCAAAGCGTTTAGCGGCCGTTGATGCTGCATATAGCTCTTGGTGTGAAACCATCATGACTGTTGCAAAGACAGGAAAAACTACTGCCCAGCGTCAGGTTAAGGGTGTTATCGAGCAGTTAGATAGTTATGCCAATGGTGGATATAGCGCTATGTGCAAAAACTTTGATGGCGCTGGCAAGTATCCGGCAATGCATGAAGCAGCAAAACTTGCCGAGGCAGCTTCGGCAAAAACCGCTAAATTCTTACGTGAAGAGTATTTACCAATTGCAACACCACATGACGCAGTTGGTGCAGATCGTTATGCGGTGTGGGCACGTTACTTCACAGGTGCACAACTTGATCTTCCAGCCACATATGAATGGGGCAAGAAAGAACTCAAGGCAATTAACGATCGCATGTGGGAACTTGCAAAGGTGATTAATCCACAAGCAAAGACCCTTCGAGAGGTTGCTGACACCCTGGATAATGACCCTAAATACAAGGTTGTTGGTCCAGAAAATGTCGTTAAGTATCTTCAAGATTTCACAGATGCAGCAATGAAGCGCATGAATGGTGAGTTCTTTGAAATCGATCCACGCATTGCAATTTGTGAGGCTCGCCTTGCACCAGAAGGAAGTGCATCTGCGCCTTACTACAACCCACCATCAGAGGATCTTTCACGTCCAGGAACCACTTGGATTCCAATGTTAGGTAAGAATGAAGTGAGCAATTGGCATCTTGTTTCTACTTGGTATCACGAAGCGGTTCCGGGACATCACTTGCAGGTCGGAACAGCAACTGTTGAAAAGGATCGCCTGACTCGTTTCCAGCGCACCTCAGCGTGGATCAGCGGATATGGCGAAGGTTGGGCGTTGTATGCAGAGCGGTTCATGAATGAACTGGGTGCATTTGATGAGCCAGGAATTGAAATGGGTTATCTTTCTGCGCAAGCGTTACGTGCCGCGCGCATTGTTGTAGATATTGGCATGCACCTTGGCTATAAGGATGACAATGGAGTTGTGTGGAATGCAGAAAGCTCCCGCAAATTGCTTAACGAGCAGGCACTTCTTGATGAGGATCATTCACGAAGCGAGACAGATCGCTATCTCGGATGGCCAGGGCAAGCTATTTCTTACAAGGTTGGCGAGCGCGTGTGGATGAACGCTCGCGAAGATGCCAAGGCGAGGTTGGGGGATAACTTCAATATGAAGAGGTTCCACAGCTACGCGCTAAAGCTAGGACCTATGGGTCTTGACCCCTTTGCCGCAGAATTGGCGGCATGGCAGGGGCAGTAAGTTACCGACAAGTAATGTATTGAAGAAGGGCGATCAGGGCAACAATGCCGTGGTCGCCCTTTTTGAACGCTCAATTTCCGAAAATATTGATGAAAATATCTCAAAAATTTCTCACTTTATGCATGCAAATTGCTCGCGATTAGTTCACACTAAGCATTGTCGGAGGTCAAAGGGGTTCCTCGAGGATTCCTTATGGCTGACGAATTCAGAGGCCAAAGGGCCTCTCCACATGATCCTCATGGAGGAATACCTTGAAACTCGATCCAAATAACTGGAACCTAGTCTATAACGTATTTTCATTCGGGCTAATTTCCATGCTTGCTTGCACCGTTTACACACTAGTTTCACAACAGCGTGTATTAGCTAAGTATCGCAATGCTCTCGTTATGTCATCGATGGTTACATTCATCGCTGGTTACCACTACCTACGTATTTTTGATTCATTCAAGCATGCAACGACAGACGGAACTGTATTGCTAGATGGTTCTCAGAATGCATTCAACGAGGCATACCGCTACGTTGACTGGCTATTGACTGTTCCTCTACTACTAGTAGAAGTTGTTGCAGTACTTGCACTAACAGCTTCAGTTTCACGCTCACTAATCATGCGCCTCGTTCCAGCTTCAGCTGCAATGATCGCACTTGGTTACCCAGGTGAAATTTCAGATGTTCGTGGAGAGCAAATTTTGTTCGGTGTCCTTTCAACAATCCCATTCCTATACATCCTTTACGTTCTATTCGTAGAACTAGGTAAGTCACTTGAGCGTCAGCCAGAAGGAGTTGCAAAATCTGTTGCTAACTTGCGCCTACTTCTGATCGCAACATGGGGCGTTTACCCAATTGCGTACATGTTCAACATCTGGGGAACTGCTTCACAAGAGTCATTCGTAGCTGTTCAGGTTGGTTACACAATCGCTGACGTTTTGGCTAAGTGTGTATTCGGTCTAACAATTCTGAAGATCGCTCGCATGAAGTCAATGGCAGAAGGAATGAAGGACGATCACTAATCTTTGATTAGTGGACTCTTTTATTTAAGAATCCTAAGAACAGGAGTGTCGCGAAAGCGGCGCTCCTGTTCTTTTTCATAGACTGGTAAACAGGTAAGAATAAAGGCAGTTAATCGAGGATTGGAAAATTAGATCATGGATAAGTATTGGATTAACAACTACCGCATGGGTGGCTACCTTCTATTTGCTTGCGGGCTTATCAATCTTCGATACCAGTGGGGCGAAAGTGATGTCGCAATGCGAAGTGCCATCATTTTTATTCCTGGTGCATTAATCATTGGTGCAACTTTTGTGCCGGCAATGCTAAAGATATTGGCCAGACGAGAAGTAAAATTTTTGTTATCAGCTGTAGGACTAGCTATAGCGATATTTGCGGTAACTAACTAGCTCTTATTTTCTAAAGGCTAGATCTGCTTTCTTCATTTCGTTAACTAAGACTCGCACGGCGTTAGGTCCCATACCGTGTAGTTCTTTGACCGCTGCAAGTGAAACTTTGCGCAGGTCAGCTAATTCAAATAAGCCATCATCAATTAAGGCCCGTCTGGCAGGTGCGGCCAAACCTAATTCACGCCAAGCACCATCTAATGATTCATAATGATCTAAGTCTGCCGTTCCATTGGTGACAACATTTTGTGTTTCTTGTTTCTTTTCTTCACGGCGTGCGGCCGCGGCACGCTTTATTTCAGCGGCTTCCATTTTGATTTTGGCTGCAGATTTCTTTGCCATGCATCAATTATAACTTTCCATACAGTGTGCGGGAGGCGGGACTTGAACCCGCACGTCCGAAGACACAGGTTCCTAAGACCTGCGTGTCTGCCATTTCACCACTCCCGCATGGTTTGAAGCTTTCGCTTTAAACCAAGTGCCAAGATTAGAGGTTAAGAGGCAATTTCACCAAAATCAGCACGATAGCCTTGCTCAGTGCCCACGCAGATTGAGATTCTAGAAGAGGCGATTAGGGCTGCAATCACGCGAGCCATCGATGGTGGCACCCTAAGCGGCACAACTCCAGATGTCATCAAGTTGGAGCGTCCAAAAGATCGCGACCACGGGGACTACGCAACTTCAATTGCGCTGCAATTGGCAAAACCTGCAGGCATGAATCCTCGCGAAGTAGCTCAAATAATTGCTGATCAATTAAGTGCTGTTGCAGATATTTCAAAGGTTGAAATTGCAGGACCTGGATTTATCAACATCACCTTAAATCGTGCCAGCCAAGCAGCCCTTGTTCAAACAATTATTACGGCAAAAAGTGATTATGGAAAAGGTAGTGCACTGACAGGTGTAAAAATTAACTTGGAATTTATCAGCGCTAACCCAACAGGACCATTGCATCTAGGTCACACCAGATGGGCAGCTGTTGGCGATGCACTAGGTCGGGTACTAACGGCAGCCGGGGCAAAAGTAACGCGTGAGTTTTATATAAATGATCGTGGAAATCAGATGGATCTGTTTGGTCAATCCGTTGAAGCGGTTGCACTCGGCAATGCTGTTCCAGAAAATGGTTATCAAGGTGAGTACATAAAGGATTTAGCACAAGAAGTTGTTGCACAAAATTCTGGAATCAAAGAATTGCTCGGCGATGAACGTTTCATTGCATTTCGCGAAGCGGCTTATAAGTTGCAACTCAAGGACCAGCAACGTGTTTTAGAAACCTTCAATACTCATTTTGATGTTTGGTTCTCAGAACGTTCTTTGCACGATCAAGGCGCAGTTGAACACGGCATGGAAAAGCTTCGAGCCAAGGGACATGTTTTTGATGTTGATGGAGCCGTGTGGCTGCGCACAACTGATTATGGTGATGACAAAGATCGAGTAATGACAAAAAGTGATGGCTCACTTACCTACTTTGCATCAGATACTGCTTATTACATCAACAAGCGCGAACGTGGCTTTGATATCTGCATTTACATGCTTGGCGCCGACCACCACGGATATATCGGTCGCCTAAAAGCAACTGCAGCGTGTGCTGGAGATGACCCCACATACAACGTTGAGGTGCTAATCGGCCAGCTGGTAAAAATCATGGAAGGTGGCGAAGAGGTCAAACTTTCTAAGCGTGCCGGAACAATTATTACCTTGGAAGAGTTAGTCGAAAAAGTTGGCGTAGATGCCGCTCGTTATACATTGATTCGCTATCCAGTAGATACACCTATGGTCATGGATATCGATGTTCTAAAGAGAAATACAAATGAGAATCCTGTTTATTACGTCCAGTATGCCCATGCCCGCATCGCTGCCGTACTACGTAACGCCCAGGAACTTGGCGCATCATTGAATCTGTCAGATTTTGATCCAACTCAATTAGTTCATGATCGGGAAAACGAATTACTTGGCGCTTTAGCAGAATTTCCTCGTATTGTGGCAAGTGCGGCAGAGTTTCGGGAGCCACACCGAATTGCCCGCTATCTGGAAGAACTTGCTGGCACTTATCACGGTTTCTATAACGATTGCCGCGTCCTACCAATGGGGGATGAAGAATTATCTGCGCTTCACACCGCGCGTTTATTACTATGTACCGCAACAAAGCAGGTTGTGCATAACGGTCTAGAACTTCTAGGCGTCAGTGCACCGGAGAGGATGTAGCTCATGTGGTCTTCATCTGTCACCACGGGCGTAGAACTTTCCCTTGCAGGAATAACAGCAAAAACACTTGCTAAAGAATTTGGAACTCCAACATTTTTTATTGATGAAGCAGATTTTCGGGAGAGAGCATTAGCTTGGGATAAAGCCCTGAAAGATTCCTTTGGACCACATGCTGGCACTGTTTATTACGCATCTAAGGCATTCATTTGCACCGAACTTGCCCGCTGGATCAATGAACTTGGTATTGGTATCGATGTAAGCACTGGCGGAGAAATGGCAGTTGCCCTTGCCGGAGGAATTGATCCTTCAAAGATCGAAGTACACGGAAACAATAAATCTATTGCTGAAATTGAAAAAGCTGTTTCTGTCGGAGCCGAATCAATTGTGATTGATTCTCTGTATGAAATAGAACGTGTGGCAGAGGCTGCGAAAAAGGCTAGCAAGGTTCAGCGCGTACTGCTTCGAATAACACCAGGTATCCAAGCCCACACCCACGAATCAATCGCAACAGCGCATGAAGATGTGAAGTTTGGTTTTTCTATTGCAAGCGGTGCTGCCTGGGCTGCAATTGCTGCCGTTCGTACTCAACCCAGCCTTGAGCTGAGTGGAATACATGCACACATTGGTTCACAGATCTTTGGACATAAATCCTTTGAGATTTTGTCAGAACGTTTAATAGCTTTGCTTGCACAGTATCGCGATGAATTTAAGAGTGAGTTATCTGAACTAGATCTTGGTGGGGGTTACGGAATCGCTTATTTGCCGGGGGATGAAACGGTAGATCCTGCTGAGGCAATGAAGGCACTTGCTGCTGCTGTGAGAAAAAACTGTGAAATGCATAAGCTGAAAATTCCAACGGTTTCAATTGAACCAGGTCGGGCAATTGTTGGACCAACAATGTTTACTTTGTATGAAGTCGGCACAGTAAAAGATGTGACATTAGAAAACGGTATGCATCGTCGCTATATTTCGATAGATGGCGGAATGAGTGACAATATTCGTCCATCACTCTATGGAGCCGAATACACCACTATTTTGGCTAACCGCACCAGCACAGCATCACTAGTCTCTAGCCGCCTTGTTGGAAAGCATTGCGAGACTGGCGACATCGTTATTCGCGAGATTAATTTGCCTGATGACATCGTGCCGGGAGATTTATTAGCTGTCCCTGCAACTGGTGCATATGGACGCAGCATGGCCAGCAACTACAACCATGTGCCTAGGCCACCAGTCGTTGCAGTAAAAGATGGAAAAGCTCGTGTAATTGTCCGCCGAGAGAGTGAAGCTGATCTACTCAGACTCGATATTTAACGCCGATCTAGTCATCTATGAAAGAATGACTCCATGAACTCGGGCGTCAAAACCATCACAATTGGAATGCTCGGCTGCGGAGTTGTGGGCACCCAAGTTGCCCGCCTGCTTCAAGATGATGAGCAAGAACTGTCCGAACGCTCTGGCGCGCTGCTCAAGTTAAACAAAGTTGGTGTTCGCACAGCAGGTGCGCGTGAGGGTATTGAAGCATCCTTGATTACATCTGATCTTCAATCGATAGTCGCAGATCCAAGTATCAACATAATTATCGAGGTCATGGGTGGAATCGAACCTGCTAAATCTTTAATCCTTGAAGCAATCAAAAATAAGAAATCTGTGATTACTGCCAACAAAGCATTGCTCGCAACTCATGGTCATGAGTTATTTAATGCAGCAGATGCAGCTGGCGTAGATTTGTATTACGAAGCAGCAGTAGCCGGTGCAATTCCAATTATTCGTTCTATGCGTGAATCACTTGCTGGTGATCAAATCACTCGCGTCATGGGAATTGTTAATGGAACAACAAATTATATTCTCACCAAGATGTATGAAGAGGGTCGCGCCTTTGATGATGTATTGAAGGAAGCGCAATCACTTGGCTACGCCGAAACAGATCCAACCGCCGACATTGAAGGTCATGACGCAGCAGCAAAGGCCGCCCTCCTTGCCAGCCTTGCTTTTCACAGCACTGTTGTAATTGATGAGGTGTATTGCGAAGGAATAACACATATTTCATCTGAGGATGTTCTTGCTGCCAAATCCATGAACAGTGTCATTAAGTTATTAGCAATTGCCGAATTAACGGTTAAAGATGAGATTTCAGTGCGCGTTCATCCAGTGATTCTGCCTTTGGCACATCCACTTGCAACAGTCCGCAATGCGTATAACGCAATCTATGTTGAATCTGAAGCTGCTGGTCAGCTTATGTTTTACGGACGCGGCGCAGGTGGTGCACCAACTGCATCGGCAATTCTTGGCGATCTAGTGGCAGTTGCCCGCCATGCTGCGTATTCAACAGTTGGCTATGGCGAATCTGATTATGCAGACCTTGATATCGCTCCGATTGGCGCAGTTAAGTCTCAATTCTTTGTTCGCTTGCATGTTGCTGATAAATCAGGTGTTTTGGCCTCTATTGCACAAACTTTTGCCAGCGAAAATGTTTCGATTCAAACTGTTCGCCAATCAGGTCTTGGCGCAGATGCAGAGTTAATTGTCGTTACACACGCGGCATCAGAGGACGCGCTAGATGCTTGCGTAGAAAAATTGAAGAAGATGGACATTGTCAGCAAAGTCGAAAGCGTCATTCGCGTTGAAGGGGCACCTGCCTGATGGGTCTCTTTACTAAAAAAGTAGTAGGCGCGCACCAGTGGCGCGGCGTTATAGAGGAGTACCGTCATCGCCTTCCAGTGAGTGCGAACACCCCAATAGTTTCATTACGGGAAGGTGGGACGCCTTTAATTTATGCGTGCAATCTTTCAGAGATTCTAGGAAATAATGTTTGGATTAAATATGAAGGGCTGAATCCAACAGGTTCTTTTAAAGATCGCGGAATGACTATGGCGATTTCGAAGGCAGCAGAAGATGGAGCAAAGGCTGTTATTTGTGCATCCACTGGAAACACATCTGCATCAGCTGCGGCATATGCAGTTAAAGCAGGAATGCGCCCAGTTGTTTTGATTCCTAAGGGCAAAATTGCAATGGGTAAGTTAGCCCAAGCTGTGATTCATGATTCAACAATTTTGCAGGTGAATGGCAACTTCGATGATTGTTTGACACTTGCAAAGGAACTATCAGAAAATTATCCGGTCGCACTTGTTAACTCTGTTAACCCATTCCGAATAGAAGGACAAAAGACTGCAAGTTTTGAAGTTGTGGACATGCTGGGAGATGCTCCAGATATTCACGCACTGCCAGTTGGTAATGCAGGAAACATCACGGCATATTGGAAGGGCTATAAGGAGTACAACAAAGATGGCCTTTCAACAAAGTTGCCAATGATGTATGGATTTCA
Organism: Candidatus Planktophila sp.; assembly: GCA_021741905.1. Lineage (GTDB taxonomy): Bacteria > Actinomycetota > Actinomycetes > Nanopelagicales > Nanopelagicaceae > Planktophila. Next base: position 24,362 of record JAIOWZ010000006.1, read on the forward strand.
GGCCGCAGGTGCTGCACCTATCGTTAAGGGCAAGATTGTTAAGAATCCAGAAACAATTGCAACTGCCATTCGTATTGGAAACCCTGCTTCATGGCAGCAAGCAATCGAAGCCCGCGACACATCAGGGGGCATCATTGACTCAGTAACTGATCGGGAAATCTTGAGCGCATACCGCTTAATTGCAGCCAAAGAAGGTATTTTCGTTGAGCCATCATCTGCTGCAGGACTTGCTGGGCTACTTAAATATAAAAAGGCTGGCAAGTTGCCTCAGGGAAAGACAATTGTTATTACTGTTACCGGACACGGCCTGAAAGATATTCCTTATGCCTTAGAGGCTGCCAAGAAGCCAGTTGTTGTTCCAGTTAATGCGAAGATCGCAGCAAAAGCTTTAGGACTGGCATAAGAATGAAACCAACATTTAAAGCACAACCAGTTCAGGTTCAAGTTCCAGCATCTAGCGCGAACTTAGGACCAGGTTTTGACTGCCTTGGGTTAGCTCTCAATATGCATGATCGTTATATGGCACAGGTGATGGATGAACCTGGTGTTGATATTGATGTGACCGGTGAAGGCGTAGCCAGCATTCCAACAACAGATAAGAATTTAGTTATTAAAGCAATGCATAAAGGTTTTGATTTCTTAGGTGGTCGTCCTCGTGGAATTGCTTTGCGTCAATTAAATGTTATTCCTCATGGTCGGGGCCTTGGCTCATCTGCTGCTGCAATCGTTGGTGGATTAGCACTTGCACGAGCACTTGTCCTTGGTGGCAATGAGCGCATGAGCAATGAAGATATGTTGAATATTGCCAATGAGATGGAGGGTCATCCAGATAATGTTTCGGCCGCTATTTTCGGAGGGGCAAACCTTGCATGGCAAGAATCCCAACGTGGTCATGTTGTTGCACAATCTTTAAACTTTGATGTTGATCCACGAATCGGCGCACTCGCATTTGTTCCATCCACTGAATTTTCAACATCAAAGGCGCGCAAGATGTTGCCAGAATCAATCCCACACGGTGACGCGGTCAAGAACTCAAGCAATGTTGCCGTTTTAGTTCAGGCCTTACAAAATCGCCCAGATCTATTACTTGGTGCAACTGAAGATTATTTGCACCAGAGCTATCGCAAGGATGCGATGCCTAATAGTTTTGCCCTGATGGTAAAGCTTCGAAGCGCAGGTGTGGCCGCCTTTATTTCGGGGGCTGGTCCTGCAGTCTTGGTTCTCCACACCGGCGGGGAGTCAGAAGCAGCTGAGTTAGAGCGTGCGGCAGGGGATAAGTTTCAGATGATTGCCTTAGGCATTTCACGCACAGGTGTAAGCGTCATCACCGCTTAGTTTTGCGATTTCGCGACTTATCCTGCTAACCTTTAGACATCTGAACGGCACATCTAGCGGCCAGTAACACATCAGATAATTTCAAAAAACAAAAATCCCAGGTTCTTTAGGATTTAAGCCCTAGAACCAATAGTGAAAAGATATTCATGACAACAGAAATTGAACCAGTTCGCTCACAAAGTCCAGAGCTTGCTGCCCTGACACTTCCGAAGTTAAAGACAGTTGCAACTCAACTTGGTGTCGATGGCGCAGCAAAGATGAAGAAGGACGCTCTCGTAGAAGCGATTGCTGACTTGCAGGCCAAAAACCGCGATGCCGCAAAGGCTGAACGCGAAGCACGCCGCGAGGCACGCAACAACCGTAAGAAGGATTCAAAGCCTGCCAACAACAATCAGGATTCAGATGATGATGTCGATGATGATTCAGCGCCACAGAGCAATAACGATCGTGGCGGTGATCGCAGCGACCGTGGTGGACGCTTTGATCGCAACGACCGCGGACGTGGTCGCGACCGTAATCGTGATCGAAACCGTGACCGTGCTCCACGCGAAGAGCGTGAACCAGTTATTGGTGAAGATGACGTTCTAGTTCCTGTAGGTGGCTTGCTCGATATTCTTGAAAGCTACGCCTTTATTCGCACAGCTGGATATCTGCCAGGACCTAACGATGTTTATGTTTCATTGCAGCAGGTTCGAAAGAACGGACTGCGCAAGGGAGATGTTGTAACAGGCCAAGTTCGCCAACCACGTGAAGGTGAAACAAAGCAGAAGTTCAACGCACTTATTACTCTGGAAACAGTTAACGGAATGACTCCGGAAGAGGCACGTAACCGCGTTGAGTTCGGAAAGCTAACTCCTCTTTATCCCCAAGAGCGTTTGCGTCTTGAAACAGAGCCAAACGTTCTTACAACACGTGTTATCGACTTAATTGCGCCAATTGGTAAGGGTCAACGTGGTCTTATTGTTTCGCCTCCAAAGGCTGGTAAGACAATGGTTCTTCAAGCAATTGCTAACGCGATCACAACAAACAACCCAGAGTGTCACTTGATGGTTGTGCTAGTTGATGAGCGTCCAGAAGAAGTTACAGACATGCAACGATCAGTAAAGGGTGAAGTTATTGCTTCTACTTTTGATCGCCCAGCAGATGACCACACAACAATTGCTGAGCTTGCTATTGAGCGCGCAAAGCGTCTTGTTGAATTAGGTCACGATGTAGTTGTTCTTCTTGACTCAATTACTCGTCTTGGTCGTGCTTACAACATTTCAGCGCCCGCATCAGGTCGAATTCTTTCCGGTGGTGTTGACTCAGCAGCGCTGTATCCACCAAAGAAGTTCTTCGGAGCTGCTCGTAACATTGAAGATGGAGGATCACTAACGATTCTTGCAACAGCACTCGTTGACACAGGCTCTCGTATGGATGAAGTTATCTTCGAAGAGTTCAAGGGAACTGGAAACATGGAGTTGATCCTTGATCGCCGCATGGCAGATAAGCGCATCTTCCCTGCAGTTAACGTTGTTGCTTCAGGTACGCGTAAGGAAGAAATCCTTATGGGTTCAGAAGAGCTCAACATTGTGTGGAAGCTACGTCGTGTATTGCACGCGCTCGAGCCACAGGCGGCACTTGAACTGCTTCTTGAGAAGATGAAGGGCACTAAGTCCAACGTCGAGTTCTTGATGCAGATTCAGAAGACAACTTCGGGTCCAGACGACTCAAAGTAAGCGTAAATTTCTCAAATGTAGGCTTATCGCTTACCCTTGGGGTCTGTTAACCATCAGTTTGGTTCACCTGCTTGCAGGACCCAAACACGAATATAAGGAATAACCATGAAGCCAGAGATTCACCCAGAGTACAAAGACACCCAAGTAACCTGTGGTTGCGGGGAGAAGTTTGTAACTCGTTCAACAGTTGCTAGCGGATCAATCTACGTTGAAGTCTGTTCTGTATGCCACCCGTTCTACACAGGCAAGCAGCGCATCCTTGATACTGGTGGTCGCGTGGCTAAGTTCGAAGAGCGCTTCGGTAAAAAAGCAGCTAACTAGCTTTCTAAAGAAACCGCATCGCACCCCTTATGGGTTGCGTTCGCGGTTTTTTTATTTCCCAGATCAGTATTTAATTTGGCTAACTACGAAGTAGAAAGGAGCAGTCAATGAGTAATGATCGTTTTGCATCAGCTCATGAGATGGTGCGCGAATACGCAGAACTTGAAGCAAAGATGGCTGATCCTTCAATCCATGATGATCAAGCAAATGCTCGCAAGCTTGGGCGACGCTATGCCCAACTTGGACCCGTTGTTGCAGGATTTAAGGCATGGAAATCATCAGAAGATGATTTGTTAGCCGCTGCAGAGTTAGCCGCTGTTGACCCAGAATTTGCTGCTGAAATTCCAGCGCTCGAAGCAACACGAGATGCAGCTGCGACAAAGCTAGAAGAGTTGTTATTACCACGTGATCCCAATGATGACCGCGATGTTATTTTGGAAGTTAAAGCAGGTGCAGGCGGTGATGAGTCAGCGATTTTTGCTGGTGACCTTTTGCGTATGTATATGCGTTATGCAGAAAAGCACAATTGGAAAGTTGAAATAATCGATGCTACCGAAAGTGAAATGGGTGGGTATAAAGATATTTCTGTTGCGGTTAAATCAAAGGGTGTAGCCGCCCCTGGTGAATCTCCGTATGCGCGTTTGAAGTTTGAAGGCGGTGTGCACCGCGTACAGCGCGTGCCAGAGACTGAAAGCCAGGGACGAATCCATACTTCGGCTGCAGGAGTTTTGATCCTGCCTGAAGCAGAGGAAGTAGATGTTGACCTGAATATGAATGATGTGCGCGTCGATGTTTACCGTTCATCAGGTCCTGGTGGACAATCTGTTAACACCACTGACTCTGCTGTGCGTTTAACCCACGTTCCAACTGGAATCGTAGTTTCTTGCCAGAATGAAAAGAGTCAGCTGCAGAATAAGGAATCAGCACTTCGTATTTTGCGTGCTCGCCTCTTGGCAGATGCCCAGGAAAAGGCTGAAGCGATCGCGTCTGCGGAGCGTAAGAGTCAGGTCCGAACAGTGGATCGTTCTGAGCGCATTCGGACATACAACTATCCAGAAAATCGCATCAGCGATCACCGCGTCAATTACAAATCAAATAACTTAGATGCCGTTCTTAACGGAGATCTAGATGACATGATTCAAACATTATTGGATGCTGACAAAGCAGCGCGTTTAGCCAACGCGAACTAATATGCACATCAAGGAGATTCTGCGCGATGCTAAATCGCAGTTAGCTGAATCTGGAATTTCAGAAGTAGATGCCGAGCACTTATTGGCACATATTCTTGGTTTATCTCGAATGGATCTACATAACACCGTCTTAGTTGAATCGACTCTGCTTGGTATTGAAGACAAAGATGTTTTGGAAGAGCAGTTCTATGATCTACTGGATCGCCGGCTTAACTTTGAACCGTTGCAATACTTAACCGGCGTAGCAGGGTTTAGATACTTAAATATTGAAGTTGGTCCCGGTGTACTTGTTCCGCGACCTGAGTCAGAGTTGCTAGTAGAAGCAGTTTTGCAACACATCGAAAACCTGCCAGCACCCGTTAGTGTCATTGATCTAGGTGCAGGTTCTGGTGCCCTCTCTTTGGCTATAGCGACAGAAGCGCCAACAACTCGAGTTATTGCACTCGAAAAAAGCCCAGAAGCCTTGTTCTGGCTGAAAAAAAATGTTTCGGTGATCGCAGAAAATGTGCGGGTTGTTGAAGGTGATGTGGCAGATGTATTGCCGGGCATCAAGTGCGATGTTGTTATTGCCAATCCGCCATATATTCCGGATTCACAAGAATTGCCACGAGATGTTGCTGGTTTTGAGCCACACATCGCCTTATTTGGTGGCCCAACCGGAATGGAGCTGCCAAAGATTTTTATCACAGCCGCGGCTCGATTGCTTAAAATTGGGGGAGTTCTTGTAATTGAACATACTGAAGAGCAAGGCGCGGCGATTGCTGATGCTCTGTCAGTAGATTTTCTAGAAATTGCCCTGCATGATGACCTAGTAGGTCGTCCTCGTTGGACTAGCGCTGTAAGGAGGTAGCCATGGCAAAAGTGATAGACCTTAAAAAGGGTGAGCTAACTCGTCATGTTAATAAGGCTGCCAAAGCAATTGCTGATGGTTACATCATCATTATTCCAATGGAAAACAGTTATGCATATGTATGTGATGCCTTTAGGTCAGACACGGTGCGACAGATGCATGTGTTGCGAGGAGATCCATTGTTTACCGCAGCCCAAGTAATGGTTGGGAGCGTTAAAACAACTGAAGGAATTATTCGAGAAGTAACTCCTGAGATCAAAGGTTTGATGAAAAAGTTTTGGCCCGGAATGCTCTCACTTAATCTGAGACCACAGTTGGGGCTGAGTTGGGATCTTGGCGATAACAATCAACTAGATCGCATCAGCGTGCGAATTCCGCGAGCAAAGTTTGCAAAAGCACTTGTCACTCAAACGGGTCCATTGGCGGTTGCAAGTGCTTCGCGTAAAGGAATGGCACCGCCAAAATCCCTAGATGACATCTATGTCTTAGATTCTGATGTGGCACTGAAGTTTGACAATGGAAATCTTCGAAAGGGCCCAATTTCTACAGTTATTGAGGCTGATGAAACCGGGGTTCGGATGCTGCGCGAGGGAGCCATCTCCTTAGCTGAGATCCAAGCGATCGTGCCTGGAGCAACAGGCATTTAAGCCCCTTGCCCGATAAGGTTTGCTCATGTCCGAAACTTTCTATGGTCCAGATTTCAACCTATTAACCCAGCAGGATCCCGATATCGCCGCGGTTCTCTTATCTGAACTTAAGCGTCAGCAGACCAACCTGCAGTTGATTGCATCTGAAAACTTCACCTCACGCGCGGTCTTGGCCGCTCTTGGATCAACACTGTCCAATAAGTATGCCGAGGGTTATCCAGGCAAGCGGTACTACGGTGGATGCGAAGAGGTTGATAAGGCGGAATACCTAGCTATTGATCGGGCCAAGAGTCTGTTCGGCGCAGAACATGCCAATGTGCAGCCGCACTCCGGTGCATCAGCAAATGTGGCCGTTTATCAGGCGTTTACCAAGCCAGGGGACACAGTTCTTGCAATGTCCTTGGCACATGGTGGTCACTTAACGCATGGATCCCCAGTTAACTTTTCAGGCAAGTGGTTCAACATTGAGTCATATGGCGTTCGCCAAGATAACGAACTTATTGATTACGACGAGCTTCGTGACCAAGCAATTCGTACAAAGCCAAAGATGATTTGCTCAGGTGCAACGGCCTATCCATCACTTGTTGATTTTGCAAAAATCCGCGAAATTTGTGATGAGGTCGGCGCAATTATGTGGGTGGATGCGGCGCACTTCATTGGGTTGGTTGCTGGTAAAGCAATTCCTTCGCCTGTGCCCTATGCAGATGTAGTTTCTTTTACAACACACAAAGTTTTGCGTGGACCACGTGGTGGAATGATTTTGGCTAAGGCAGAACATGCCGCAGCAATTGATAAGGCGGTATTTCCTGGAATGCAGGGTGGGCCGATCATGTCTGCAGTTGCTGGAAAGGCTATTGCGCTCGCAGAGTGCGCAACGCCTGCATATCAAAAATATGCTGCCGATGTCATCGTTAATGCAAAGGCACTTGCCGCTGCCCTTGAAGCAGAAGGCATGCGCGCTGTATCTGGCGGTACCCAAACTCACCTAGCGTTGATGGATATTCGCAGCACTGGTGTCACCGGCAAGGTTGCAGATGAGCGATGTGGGGCTGCAGGAATTGTTATGAACAAGAACTCAATTCCTTATGATCCAGAAAAACCAGGTATTACAAGTGGTATTCGTGTTGGTTCACCTGCAACAACTACCCAAGGAATGGGCGTGGAAGAGATGAAGCAGATCGCAACGTTAATTTCTAGAGCAATTAAAACGGATGATGCCGCAGCACATGATGCTATTAAGTCTGAAGTTCAAGCATTAACTGCGCGCTTTCCTATCTACCAGGCATAACACCTAATAATGCGTGAGTATTTAATAACTCTGCTGATATCTGCAGCTTTGTGTTATCTAATTACTCCAATAGTTCGCACACAAGCGCTTCGCTTCGGCGCTGTTGCCAGCATCCGAGCGCGCGATATTCACAGCACCCCCACTGCACGCTGGGGTGGGGTAGCGATGTGGGCTGCAATGGCCCTGACCTTCTTGATCGTTAGCAATCTTCCACTTGTTGGAAAATCTATTGGGCATGAAGCACAAGGAATATTTCTGGCATCCACTGCCATTGTGTTATTAGGAATGGCAGATGATCGTTTCGAACTTGATGCCTTAACCAAACTTGCTGGCCAAGTTTTTACCGCTGGAATTTTGTTGTTGTACGGAATTCAAATCTTGTGGCTTCCAATTAATGGTGTCATTACTTTGCCGCCAAGTATCGGACAGCTACTAACGGTATTAATCGTTCTAGTTGTTATCAACGCCGTGAACTTTATAGATGGCATGGATGGACTTGCGGCAGGCGTAGTAGCAATTTCTGGAATTGCCTTCTTCGCTTTTGCTTATTTGCTAGCCGTTGACTACGGCTTCAGTCGCGCAGGTGCACCATCGCTCATAACAGCGGTATTAATAGGTATTTGTCTAGGTTTCTTGCCTCACAATTTAAGTCCAGCAAAGATTTTTATGGGCGATAGCGGCTCGATGCTGTTGGGCCTATTGCTCTCTGTTTCTGCAATTACCTTAACTGGCCAGGTTGATCCCAATGCAATCTCGGCAGAAAAGTTGGGACCAACCTTGTTGCCGCTTTTGCTTCCCTTTGCAGTCCTTGCAATTCCATTCTTGGATTTACTCCTTGCAGTGAGCCGCCGAATCAAAGCTGGTAAATCACCTTTTGCCCCGGATAATCTGCACTTGCATCACCGATTGTTAAAAGCTGGTAACTCAACCGGTCAAACTGTTTTGATTGTGTATTTGTGGACTGCAACAATTGCATTTCCTGTGACAGTCTTGGCTTTTGCTCCCTGGTGGGTTGCTGTCTTGACTGCATTATTTTTTGTGTTATCAAGTGGACTAGTGATGAAACATAAAAAGAAGGTTACGGCATGAATCAGCCAAGTAATGAATCACAATTGTTGCGTGGGGCATTTGTCCCAACTCTTCTCGTAAGCATTGTTGCAATCGCGGTATCTGCAGTTGTTCAAGGAAAGAGTGGTTTTTTAGGGGCGCTGCTTGCCCAATTCGTAGTCATTATCTTTTTTGTTATTCACATTGCGGTCTCTCGTATGACTCGCAATTTGGATCCAATTTCCACGATGGCGATGGCCTTGTTTTCTTACTTTGCCAAGCTGTTTGCGCTGGGAATCTTGTTGTGGGCAATCTCCACATACACAGATCGGGCCACCATTAACCGAATTGCCTTTGGGGTATCCGCAGTTGCCCTCACCATCGCCTGGCTCTGGGGAGAGATTGCCAGTTATATGAAATTGCGCCTACATTTACCTCTGCCGGCAACCGACAAGTCCGTCAACGATTAGAAGGAGTCACCATGGCAAACCGTGATGAGAATGCAATGTGGTCGATCTTTGGATACCTCTTATCCGGCCTGATCTTCTGGGGCGGCATTGGCTATGGCCTAGACAAGTGGCTGGACAAGGGGATTTTTACCCTGATCGGCCTGCTCGTGGGAATCAGCGGTGCCATCTACCTGGTCTGGCTGCGTTTTGGCCGCGAATAGCCCGCTGACCACGCTTAATCTCACAGCTGTGAAGCTCATTTCGATTTCTCATAAATAACCCCTCTCCCATAGGGTTGGCCCGTCTTCCCGTTAGATCGACCATTTTAATTGGCCTGTGAGGAGTTTGCGTGCGCGTTCTATTGCGTTCTGCTGAGGGTGAAGGATTCGTCCCACCCAGCACTAAAGACTTCGAACTTCCTCCAATTTTCGGCGACAACGTTTACACAACCAAGCCAATTCTTCTTGTGTTTCTCTCTGTAATTTTAATTTCAGTATTCTTCATTTTGTCCGCGCGCAAAGCTGCAATTGTTCCAAGCAAGTTCCAATTTGCTGGCGAATCTGTGTACTCATTTGTGCGAGAAAACCTGGCAAAAGAGGTTATCGGTCACGAATTCATGCGTTTTGTGCCATACCTATTTACCTTGTTTACATTCATTCTGGTGAACAACCTCTTCGGAATTATCCCGCTGATTCAGTTCCCAACGATGTCGCACGTTTCATTCCCATATGTTTTAGCCCTTTCTACATATTTGGTTTTCCACTATGTAGGAATTCGCAAGCAAGGAGCATTTAAGTACTTCAAGGAAATCTTGTTTATGCCTGGCGTTCCAAAGGCTGCATACATTTTGATTACACCTCTTGAAATTCTTACATTCTTTGTTGTGCGCCCACTAACCCTTTCACTTCGTCTTTTTGCAAATATGTTTGCGGGCCACTTGTTGTTGCTCGTTTTTATCTTGGGTGGAGAACATCTACTCCAAGGTGTAATTGGTTTGAAGTTGATCAGCCCATTTGCCTTCGCAATCGGCATTGTGTTGACCTTCTTTGAATTCATGGTCCAATGCTTGCAGGCGTATATTTTTACTCTGCTCGCAGCTCTATACATCGCCGGCGCCCTTGCCGACGAGCACTAATAGGAAATAAGGAGAAATAAATGGAAGGCACACTCAACCTTGTTGGTTTCGGCCTCGCAGCAATCGGTCCGGGTATCGCAACAGGACTTATCTTCGCCGCATACATCAACGGCGTTGCACGTCAGCCAGAAGCACGTAGCGTTCTACAGCCAATCGCGTTCCTAGGTTTCGCGCTTGCTGAAGCTCTCGCACTCTTCGGTCTCGTACTCGCATTCGTTCTCTAATTCGAAGAATTTACTTAAGGACAACTGATGCAATTTGTTAACTTAGCCGCGGAAGGCAAGGTCAACCCTTTGATTCCGCACACAGCTGAATTGATAGTGGGAGCCATCGCGTTCACCCTTCTATTCCTTGTGCTTCGCAAGTTCGTTGTGCCAATGTTTGAAAAAGCATTCACCGCGCGCACAGAGGCAATCCAAGGCGGCATCGAGCGTGCAGAGAAGGCGCAAGTCGAAGCACAACGCGCACTCAATCAGTACACAGAGCAACTTTCCAAAGCTCAGTCAGAAGCGCAGACTCTTCGTGAAGAAGCTCGCGTTCAGGGCGCAGCAATCATTGAAGATCTTCGTGCCAAGGCACAAGAAGAAGCAGCTCGCATCACAGCAGCTGCTCATGCTTCAATCGAAGCAGAACGTCAACAGGCAGTTACCTCACTTCGCAATGAAGTCGGCGCACTTGCAGTTGAACTCGCTTCAAAGATTGTTGGAGAAGCACTAGATGATCAAGCTCGTCAATCACGAATCGTTGATCGTTTTCTTGAAGATCTAGAAAAATCAAAGTAGAGACAGGGAAGCAGTAAATATGAGAGCTCACTTCGGAGGCAGCAGCCGTAAGTCACTTGTGGCTTCACGGGTGTCACTTGATGCTGCCGTCAAAGGCGCGGACGCAAATACTGCATCTGCTTTGAGCTCTGAGCTTTTCTTTGTCGCAGATGTACTCAGCTCAAATATTGCTGTGCGCCGGGCACTTACCGATCCATCTCGCGATGGCACAGCAAAGGCAGCATTTATCTCTGATCTACTAGGAAAGAAAATCGGCGCACTTGCACTTGGTTTAGTTACCGAGCTTTCAAGCCTTCGCTGGTCATCACCAAAGGATCTTGTACTAGTCGTAGAACAGCTAGCAATTGAGGCAGAAGCATCAGCTGCCAATATCGCAGGCGAACTTGACCGTGTGGAAGATGAAATTTTCACAGCCGCAACTGCTTTTGCTGGTTCAGCAGAACTTCGCAAGGCGCTGACATCAGATGCTACGAATGCAAAGGCAACCTTAGTTGCCGACATTCTCAAGGGCGCATCTGGTTCGACTGTAAAGCTGGTTTCACAGATGGTTAATGCATGGAGAGGTCGCAGCATTGAGTCAGCATTTGCTGATTATCAGTGGGCACTTGCTGCACGTCGTAACCGCCTTATTGCACTGGTTCGGATTGCAGCACCACTGAGCCAAGCACAACTAGATCGCCTTAGAGCATCATTAACAAGCAAGGTTGGACAACCAGTTCGCATCAACATTGAAATAGACCCATCTGTTTTAGGTGGAGTTTCAGTGAAGTTCGCAGATGAAATGGTTGATGGTTCAGTTTCAAATCGTTTGGCGGGGGCCGCACGCGCTCTTGCCGGAAGCAAATAAAGGGAGAATCACATGGCAGACCTAAAGATCAATCCTGAAGAGATTCAGGGTGCCTTAGCGAATTTCGTTAAGTCATACGATCCAGGCGTTGCAGCTCGCGACGAAGTCGGAACCGTAAGCCAAGCAGGCGACGGAATCGCACGTGTACAAGGGCTGCCATCGACGATGGCAAATGAGTTGTTGCAGTTTGAAAACGGCACACTCGGACTGGCACTCAACCTTGACGTCCGCGAAATCGGTACCGTTATTTTGGGTAGCACAACAGGAATTGAAGAGGGAACATCAGTACGTCGTACTGGTGAAATTCTTTCCGTTCCAGTCGGAGATGGTTTCTTAGGTCGCGTTGTTGACGCACTTGGTAATCCAATTGATGGCAAGGGTGAAATCAAAGCTGAAGCACGTCGTGCACTTGAACTCCAGGCTCCCTCTGTAGTTCAGCGCCAACCTGTTAAGGAGCCTCTTGCAACTGGTATCAAGGCGATCGATGCAATGACAGCAATTGGTCGCGGACAGCGCCAGCTCATCATTGGTGACCGCCAGACAGGTAAGACAGCAGTTGCAGTAGACACAATTATTAACCAGAAGGAAAACTGGAAATCTGGCGATAAGAAGAAGCAGGTTAAGTGTATTTATGTTGCTATTGGCCAAAAGGGTTCAACGATTGCTGCAGTAAAAGGCGCACTCGAAGAAGCTGGCGCAATGGAGTACACAACAATCGTTGCATCACCTGCATCAGATCCAGCAGGCTTTAAGTACCTATCTCCTTACACAGGTTCTGCAATTGGTCAGCACTGGATGTACAAGGGCGAGCATGTACTTATCGTGTTTGATGATTTATCAAAGCAAGCTGAGGCATACCGTTCAGTCTCACTTTTACTTCGTCGTCCACCGGGTCGCGAAGCTTACCCAGGCGATGTTTTCTACTTGCACTCACGTTTGCTAGAGCGTTGCGCAAAGCTTTCTGATGAATTAGGTGGCGGTTCAATGACCGGTTTGCCAATCATTGAAACAAAGGGAAATGACGTTTCTGCGTTCATTCCTACAAACGTAATTTCAATTACTGATGGTCAGGTCTTCTTCGAAACAGATTTGTTTAACGCCGGTGTTCGCCCAGCGATCAACGTAGGTGTATCTGTTTCTCGCGTTGGTAGCTCAGCACAGACAAAGGCGATGAAGAAGATTGCTGGACGTTTGCGTCTTGACCTTGCTCAGTATCGCGAACTAGAAGCATTTGCTGCTTTCGGTTCAGATCTTGATGCCGCATCAAAGGCTCAGCTTGAGCGTGGTGCACGCATGGTTGAACTTCTTAAGCAGGGTCAGTACTCACCATATTCATTGGAACGCCAGATCGTTTCAATCTGGGCTGGTACTACCGGAAAGCTTGATGATGTTGCAGTTGCAGATATCCGTCGCTTCGAATCAGAGCTTCTCGACTTTATTGCTCGCGAACGCAAGGAGATCAACACCGTTATCTCTGAGACTAAGCAGCTAGATGATGACACTATTGCAAAGATGGCTGAAGCAATTGAAGCTTTCAAGAAGCAGTTCAAGTCATCTGTAGCACACGCTCTTAATGAAGCTCCAGCTGAAGCCCTAGATGGGGAAAGTGCAGAGCAAATTACAAAGTTTGTGCCACCGGCGGTGAAGAAGTAACTCATGGGTGCCCAACTCCGCATTTATCGCAGACGCATGCGATCTGTTAAAGCGACCAAAAAGATTACGAAAGCTATGGAGTTAATCTCTGCTTCTCGAATCGTTAAGGCGCAACAACGGGTTGCAGCGTCTACTCCTTATGCAAACGAGTTGACCCGTGCAGTTTCTGCAGTTGCTTCATACTCTTCAACAGCTCACCCATTAACAACAGCTGATGAGAATCCAAAGCGCGCTGCGATTTTGATTATCTCTTCAGACCGCGGAATGGCTGGTGCGTACTCAAACAATGCAATCAAGGAAGGTGAGCAGTTAGCTGCACTTCTTCGTGAGCGCGGTCTTGAGGTTAAGCCTTACCTAGTTGGGCGCAAAGCGGTTGGCTACTATAAGTTCCGCGAGCGTTTCATCGCAGGGCAATGGACCGGATTTTCAGATAGTCCAACATATGAAAATGCAAAAGAAGTTGCAGATTCCTTAATCAAGGCTTTCGTTGCAGATTCTGAAGTTGATCCAGCCGGCGTCGATGAGATCCACATTGTCTTTACTGAATTTAAGTCAATGCTTATCCAAAATGCGATGGCAAAGCGCATGCTTCCGTTAGAGGTTGTAGAGAGCGATGCACCAGCTCCTACTGGTTTGCTACCTATGTATGAATTCGAACCTAATGCTGCTGTGGTGCTCGATGCATTACTGCCACGATACATTGAGGCTCGAATCTTTAACGCGATGTTGCAATCTGCAGCTTCAGAGCATGCAGCTCGTCGTCGCGCAATGAAGTCAGCAACTGACAATGCTGATGACCTAATCAAGTCGCTCACACGACTTGCGAACGCGGCTCGTCAGGCCGAAATTACTCAAGAAATCAGTGAAATTGTTGGCGGCGCAGACGCGTTGGCCTCAGCTAGTGCAGGGAGTGAATGATGTCGAACTCAAAAAATGGCCGCGTAGCTCGCGTTATTGGACCGGTGGTGGATATTGAATTCCCAGCCGATTCAATGCCCGCGATCTTTAATGCGCTACATGTGCAGACAACCATGTCAGGTACTACTCGTACCTTGACGCTAGAGGTTGCTCAACACATTGGCGATAACCTCGTGCGCGCGATCTCGATGCAGCCAACCGACGGAATGGTCCGTGGCGCAGAAGTTTCCGACACAGGAACACCGATTTCGGTTCCTGTTGGTGATGTAACAAAGGGCCACGTGTTCAACACGCTTGGCGAATCACTAGATGTTCCAACCTCTTCACTCGACATCAAAGAGCGTTGGCCAATTCACCGTGATGCACCAGCATTTGACCAGTTGGAATCTAAGACTGAGATGTTTGAAACTGGTATCAAGGTTATCGATCTACTCACACCGTATGTAAAGGGTGGAAAGATCGGTCTATTCGGTGGTGCAGGTGTAGGTAAGACAGTTTTGATTCAGGAAATGATTTATCGTGTAGCTGAAAACTTCGGTGGTGTATCAGTATTCGCCGGTGTTGGTGAGCGTACTCGTGAAGGTAATGACTTGTTCCTTGAAATGACTGAAACCGGCGTTATTAATAAGACAGCGTTAGTGTTCGGCCAGATGGATGAACCACCTGGCACGCGTCTTCGTGTTGCTCTTTCAGCACTAACAATGGCTGAATACTTCCGTGATGTTCAAAAGCAGGATGTGCTTCTGTTCATCGATAACATCTTCCGTTTCACACAGGCAGGTTCTGAGGTTTCAACACTTCTAGGCCGTATGCCATCTGCCGTGGGATACCAGCCAACATTGGCTGATGAAATGGGTCAACTACAAGAGCGCATCACATCAACTCGTGGTCACTCAATTACATCCATGCAGGCAATTTACGTTCCTGCTGACGATATTACGGACCCAGCACCACACACTACTTTCGCTCACTTAGATGCAACAACAGTGTTGTCTCGTCCGATCTCAGAGCTTGGTATCTACCCAGCTGTGGATCCACTTGACTCAACATCACGCATCTTAGATCCACGCTATATCGGTGAGCACCACTTCCGTGTTGCTAACCGCATCAAGCAGATCTTGCAGCGTTATAAGGATCTACAGGACATCATTGCAATTCTTGGTATTGATGAATTGTCAGAAGATGACCGCGTACTGGTAGGTCGTGCACGTCGTATCCAGCGTTTCCTTTCACAGAACACATTCGTTGCGAAGGTGTTTACAGGACTCGATGGATCATTCGTTCCTCTATCAGAGACAATCGAAGCATTCGAAGCACTTGCAGATGGAAAGTACGATCACATTCCAGAGCAGGCATTCTTCATGTGTGGTGGTCTTGCAGATGTTGAGCGCAACGCAGCTGAACTAGCTGCAAGTTTGGCAAAGTAAAACATGACACTTAGAGTCGAACTCGTATCTCCAACTGAGCGCGTATGGTCGGGGGAAGCTACATCAGTTTCTGCACGCACCATCGAAGGTGACATCGGTGTTCTCACCGATCACTCACCGCTCTTTGGAGTACTTGTCGACGGTCAGGTTGTTATCCATGGAACAAATGGGGAGAACAAAGAGTTCAATGTTTCAGGTGGCTTCTTATCTGTTTCAAATAACCGCGTATCAATTCTTACTGAATCGATTAAATAAAACTATTCTCTAGTTACTTGAGCACCGAGGCTTTGTAACTGCTCGGCAAAGTTTGGATAACCGCGATCTACGTGGAACCCTTGATCCACAGTGGTTTCACCCTCAGCAACTAAAGCAGCCAAGATCAATCCAGCACCAGCACGGATGTCGTGAGCTTCAACTGGGGCACCAGATAGTTCTTCGACACCGGTAATTGAGGCGTGATGTCCATCAACGCTTATTTGAGCGCCCAATCTGCTCAATTCGTTGACGAACATGAAGCGGGATTCAAAAACATTTTCCGTAACTAAGGAATGCCCGTCAGCAACTGCGTTCAGGGCAATAACCATAGGAAGTAAGTCTGTTGGAAATCCTGGGTAGGGAAGTGTTGCCACATCAATTGCTTGTGGACGCACATCCATTTTTACACGTATTCCATCTGCAGTTGATGTGATGATTGCACCTGCTGACGCTAATTTTTCTAAAGGAAGTTCTAAATGTTCTGGTCGGGCCCCATGGATGGTGATATCTCCACGGGTCATCGCAGCAGCAAATGCCCATGTCCCAGTGATGATGCGATCGGTAATCGTTGTGTGATCCGTTGAGTGCATTACTTCAACACCAGTGATTGTGATCAGTGGTGAACCAAGCCCTTCAATCTTTGCGCCCATAGAGATTAGAAATTCACCAAGATCAACGATGTCTGGTTCACGAGCAGCGTTTTCAATTGTTGTTACACCTTTTGCTAATACCGCCGCCGTCATGATGTTTTCAGTTGCGCCAACGCTTGGAAAATCTAACTCAACTGGTGCTCCTATTAATCCATTAGGAGCTTCAGCAATTACATAACCATGTTCGATATGGGCTTTTGCACCTAGTGCTTCAAGACCTTTGATGTGAAAATCTAAACCACGGGAGCCGATTGCATCGCCGCCAGGGAGAGCAACATCTGCCTGGCCAACACGGGCAACTAGTGGACCCAAAACATTAATCGAGGCACGCATCTTTCGAACTAAGTCGTAATCTGCGCGGTGTGTTGGCTCTTGTGGAACTGTGATTGTGACCGTGTCTGCGCCGCGATTCACCGTGCAACCGAGACGTGTTAAAAGATCGGCCATGATGTCAACATCGGCAATGTCTGGAACATTACAGATAGTTGAGGTGCCGGTGGCTAGCAATGAGGCTGCCATAAGCTTTAAAACTGAGTTTTTGGCACCTGTTACCGATACTTCTCCGCGCAGGGAGGTTCCGCCAACTATGCGGAAGCGATCGTGGGATGCCATGACGGCAGTCTACTTATAGGCTAGGGACATGGTTAATTTAACGCGTATTTACACAAAGACTGGCGATGACGGAACTACTTCTCTGGGGGATATGAGTCGTACATCCAAGAATGACCCTCGCCTTGAAGCCTATGCCACAGTTGATGAAGCTAACTCAGCTATCGGTGTTGTGCTCTCAACCGATGCATTAGCTGATGAGGTTCGTGCATTGTTAGTGCGTATTCAAAATGATTTGTTTGATGTTGGCGCAGATCTGTGCACGCCAGTGGTTGACTCACCTGCTTTTGAACCTCTTCGTGTTTTGGAATCTCAAGTTACATACTTAGAAGAGCAAATTGATCTGTATAACGCCGATCTTGAATCTTTGCGTTCATTTGTATTGCCTTCAGGAACTCCAGCGGCTGCACACCTACATGTTGCACGAACCGTTGTCCGTCGCGCCGAGCGTTGCACATGGGCTGCAATTCACGCATTTGGTGGTGGAGTTAATCCATTGACTGCAAAGTATTTGAATCGCTGCTCAGATCTTCTCTTTGTGCTTGCGCGTTACGCAAACAAAGAGATCGGTGATCAGCTGTGGGTTCCAGGAGCTAACCGCTAAGGAGCAAGTGTGTATGTGGTTCCGGGAACTTCTTCAGCCGGAACATCTTTTCTACAAGATGCTTTAATGTTTGAAACAAAGTGACGCAATTCAATCGCTTCACCGCTAATGATCAGGATTGTTGAGTATTTTTGCGCGCCTGTTTCACCAATAGTTGTTCGAACAGTTCCAAAGACTTTTAAAGTTTTGTCATCTACGGAAGTTGCCCCCTTAATATTGGCTGTAATAACCCACCAGGTGCAACCCGTCAGCGAAGAAACTTGAACCGCGCCACACGAATATTTCTCACAGACCGGAACACCATCAACTGTCTTAGCTAAGGCTCTAGTTAAATTCTTGTCATTAGAAGCCAAACCTACGAGCTCTTTTGCGGTCGGAATCTTCACAAAGACGTTTCCATCTTTGCTCTTAGTAAATCCTTTGGGTGGCCAGGCTGGCGAAGGTGATGGAGTTAATGTTGGCTTAGCTTTAGCCAACGAGGTCACGGATGCAGCGCCAGCTGGTGGCATGCATACTAATAGCGCTAGGAGTAGCGCAAAAATCCTCTTAATCTCGATCCCACTTAAATTTGCGAACACTAAAGAAGATTCCTATAGCCAGCCACACCAAAAGAATCACAGCGGTTTTACCAGTTTCCCAATCCTTGGCAACTTCTTGGCTAGCAAAAGAATCTGGCAGGAATACTGAACGCATACCTTGCGTTAACCACTTCAATGGAAATATCGCGGCAACGTGTTGCATCCATGAAGGCAGTTGTGTAAAGACAAAGAAAACACCACTAAAAAATTGCAAAATGATAACTATTGGAGAAACGACCGCTGATGCTCCCCGTCCACTCTTTGGGACAATTGAGAATGCTATTCCAAGGGCGGTCGAGCAAGCGCTTCCCAATAGAACCAACCATGTGAATGTAATCCACTTATTGATGTCAGTTGGTAGATCCACGCCAAAGAACAAAATTCCAAATCCCAGAAGTAAGAGAATCTGAATCACCATGCTTACAAATATCAGAATCGACTTACCAATGAAATAACTAGAAGCTGGCATCGGTGTACCGCGAAGGCGCTTAAGCGCGCCAAAGTCACGTTCTAAAGGAATAGTGATCGCAAGTGCTTGAAAACCTGTATTTACTAGACCTGAGGCGATCATTCCGGCAAGGAAGTATTGTGAAAAAGTCACACCTGGTGCGATCGTGTCTTTGAATACGGAACCAAAAATAGCGAGCAAAATAACAGGGAAAAGTAATGTGAATACAACAGATTCTCGTTGGCGTGCGAATTGTCGGATCTCTAAGCCTCCGCGGCGAATACCTAATGAAAGCGCGCTAGGAATTTTATTCATGGGTTTCCCCAATCATTTCAAGATAGATATCTTCAAGTGAGGGTCTGGAAACAACTAACTCAGGAACCTCACCTCCAAAGAGTGATGATAATTTTGAAACCAGTGCGGTTGGGTTATCTGAACGTTCAGATTTGACTGTGTCCCCATCGCGCCATGTAACAGTTGCCTGCGAAGTGGCACGACCACCTAATTCGGCAGGGGTTGAAACTTCGATGATTACACCGTTATTAATCACCGCTACGCGATCTGCCAATGCTTCAGCTTCATCTAAATAATGGGTAGTGAGCAAGATTGTGGTTCCATCACTGCGCAGCTTCTGGATTAAGGCCCAGAATGATCTACGAGCCTCAGGGTCAAAACCAGTGGTTGGTTCATCCAAGAATAAAAGTTCTGGGTTTCCAACGATTCCGAGTGCAACATCTAATCGACGGCGCTGCCCACCTGAAAGGGTGCGAATCAATGCACTCTCTTTTTCAACTAAGCCCACCGCGTAGATGACTTCATCTACTTTACGAGGATTGGAGTAATACCCGCTGAAGTGTTCAATAGTTTCTAGGACTGTTAGATCGCCAGCATCTGCCGAGCTTTGCAAGACTATGCCGATTCGATTTCGCCACTCACGAGATTGATGTCCACGGCTTTGAGGGTCAAAGCCCAGCACTGAGACGGTTCCGGCATCCCTAGTTCTAAATCCTTCAAGGATTTCTACAGTAGTAGTTTTGCCAGCACCGTTTGGACCTAATAGGGAAAAAATCTCACCTTGCGCGATTTCAAGATCGACTCCACGTACAGCGTGAACATCGCCATAGCTTTTCTTGAGGCCTTTTACTTCGATGAAGCTCATGTGGCTACTTTACTATGCGAAAATACACCTGTGAGCCCGCGTAGAAACTACCCCAAGAAGCGGGTTAAGCCTGAAGAGCCTCGGGAAATCAATATCGCATCGACAGGTGAGAGCACAGAGGAACACAGTGATGGCACTTATATTGTGCGCAGATTAACTGGATCTGGTTCTACAAAGCCCTATCGCTGCCCAGGATGCGATCAATTGATTCCTCTAGCAACTCCACATGTTGTTGCTTGGCTTGAATACGATGAAGATGGCCGGCGCCATTGGCACACTGCTTGCTGGGCAAAGAAAAATAAGAGACGTCCTAATACAGAACGTACTCGCAACGCACCTCGTTTTTAACCTAGCCGACCTTTTAATATTTTTGTAGCTTTTATAACAAGCTTGTCATCTTTAGCACGACGTTTAAAACTTAAGAAATGTAGCGGGATATTAAATCGCGTACGAACAACGGTGCGTGGATATGTGTATTCAAGTAATCCTTCGGGGCCATGCACGCGTCCATAGCCACTGTCTTTTACTCCGCCAAATGGCACTGATGGGATTGCCGCAAAAGAAAATGTTGAGTTAATTGCAACCATTCCGCAGTGCAGTTGTGAAGCAATTTTCTTACCTTGGCGCTTGGACCAGATGTTTGCTCCTAAACCGTATCTAGTTGCATTTGAAAGTTCTATTGCCTCTTCCATATCTGCGACTCGGTTGATAATAATTATTGGTCCAAATGTTTCCTCACGGACTGCAGCAGATGATTCAGGGACATCCACTAAAATTATAGGTTGGACAAATGGTGCTTGCACCGATTTCAAAGATCCATAGGCAAATTGCCCACCATCTTTAATGGCGGCCCTAATATGAGATGAAATAACAGAAATCTGTGATGGCATTGTTGCCGGACCATAATTTCCATCACCTGGCGCACCAGCATGAATTGTGCCTGCAAGAGCAACAGCCTTTGCAATAAAGGAATCAGCCACTTTTTCATCAACATATACGCGCTCTGCTCCGATACAGGATTGGCCGGCATTGGCCATAGCAGACCAGATAGTGGCATCAACTGCGCGATCTACATTGGCATCTGAGGCAACAATGACTGGATCTTTTCCGCCGCATTCGGCAACTATCGGCGTTAAGTTAATTGCACATGCTGCAGCGACTAATTTAGCGGTCCGAGTTGAGCCAGTGAAGGACAACTTATCTACTCCACTAAGACACAAAGCATTACCCGTCTCTGCTAAACCAGTGATGGTCGTAAAGATGTCTGCAAAGGGTGCAACGGAGTTAAAACTCTCTTCCAACCAAACACCAACACCCGGTGTGTATTCACTTGGCTTAAATACAACGGTGTTTCCCGTAGCTAATGCATATGCAATTGATCCAACAGGGGTAAAGATTGGATAGTTCCAAGGTCCGATGACCCCTACAACTCCAAGTGGTGAGCGTTCAACTGATGCTGACATGTTGGCCATTAACGCACCTGGGGCACGGTAAGAAACACGCACAACATCTTCTGCATGTCTGGCAGCCCAGCCGATATGGCTTACCGCCATTGAAACTTCAAGCTTTGCATCACTCATTGGCTTACCTGTTTCGAGCGAAACAAGTGTGGCGATCTGATCTATATTGTTAATAATGTATGTGCTCCAGGATAACAAGACCTTCTTACGTCCCGGAAAGCCCAAATTTACCCATGCAGTACTGGCATGGCGAGCATGAGAAACGATTTCAGAAACCTGCTTAGCTGAATAAATTGGAAATGAACCAACGGGCTCACCAGTTACGGGATTGTGTGAATTGAAAGCTTTAGCAGATCTTGAAGTGGCCATGTGAAGAAGCCTAGTCGGGTATAGATAGGATTTGAAGCATGAGCGAGGTAGTTAGATCTAGTAGCGTCTTTGATTCCACTCGCACGCCGTTCCATGTGATGACAGCCGATGGCATTGATTTAATTGGTGAAGTTGCAGCCCCAATTGGAGCTTCTACAGGTGCGATTCTTTGCTTACATCCTCTACCAACAGCTGGTGGAATGATGGATAGCCACATCTATAAAAAGGCGGCTAATCGTTTACCGGCCATGACAGGTATATCTGTTGTTCGATTCAATACGCGAGGCACAACTAGTGAAGCTGGAAGTAGCACCGGAACGTTTGATAATGGAGTTGCTGAACACTTTGATGTTGAAGCGATGCTTTCTTATTGCTTTGATACTTTGAAGTTAGAGAACCTTTGGGTTACTGGCTGGTCATTTGGAACTGATTTAGCCCTGCAGCATGCAAAAGATCCACGCCATAAAGGGTTAATTTTGCTTAGTCCACCATTGCGGACAACGACACAGGATCAACTTGAGTATTGGAATACCGATCCTCGTCCTATTACAGCGTTAGTACCTGAGCTAGATGATTACCTCAAGCCAGATGCTGCGCGTCAACGATTTGCCATCGTTCCGAAAATCAAAATTATTGCTGTTGATGGCGCTAAACATTTATGGATAGGTGAACCATCCGTCCATCGAGTTCTATCTGAGATCAACAGCATCGTGACTGGTGCAGATGCGCCACTTCCGGTTGAGTTTTAGCTGTTATTTGCTCGAGGAATAACAACTTCATCAAGAATTAAAATAATTGATGCTGCTACTGGCACCGCTAATAAGCCACCTACTAAACCTAAGAGCGAAGAGCCAATGAGTGCGGCAATGATGGTTACAGCACCTGGGACCGCCAGGGTTCGTTTCATGATTCGTGGAGTCACGATGTAATTTTCAATTTGAACATAAACAACGTAGGCCGTAAAAGCTATTACACCGATCCACACAGATTGGGTAAGTGCGATCAAAGTTACGATTCCACAACCAAGAAAGTGCCCAATGAGTGGAATTAAAGCAGCAACTAAGACAATCATTCCAATTGCAATTGGAGAAGGCATGCCTAACGCGGTTGCTAAAACAACAACAAACACCGCAGCCATTGCGGCGATTAAAATTTGGCTGCCAACAAATGCACCAACTCTTCCAATTATGGCATTTGTTAATACTCCAACGCGATCGCGGCGGCTTGCAGGAACAAGGGAGAGCCCAAGATCAATTGCTTGAGGTAATGAGGTAATGAAGTACAAAGTCAAGACGAGAATTGTTAATGCAGTAAAGAATCCTGAAAGCACTGACTTTCCAACTCCGATAACGCCACCGAAGGTGCTAATGAGCAAGGTTCCATCGGATGTAATTGACTTGAGCTTGGTTTGCAAAGTATCAATGAGTCCAAATTGGTTGTTTAATTTATTAATTGTCTCATTTTGCATTAAATCCTGTAGCAAGGCTGGCGATGTATTAATCAGGGTAGTTCCTTGACTAATGACTGGCGGGATAACAACAAAAGCAAAGAAAATTACGAAAAGAATGACTGATGAAAAGATTGCTGCCACAGCAGAGTTTCTAGATAAGCCGCGCTTTCGCAACGCTTCAACAGCCGGGTTTAACCCTGTGGCCAGGAATAATGCAATCAAAATCAAGACAAATATTTGGCTCGCACTTGCCAGGGCGCGTATCAAAACTATTGCAGTGAGTGCGCCAAGGGTTGCAATGAAGCCAAAGTAATAAGGATTAGATCGATTGATGGGTTTGCCTAGAATTCCATAATCAACCGGTGCCTTAGGGGAGCGAGCAGCTACTTTCTTGATTCTCTGTGTGATTGCCATAGTTGTATTCTAAAGTGCCGAGTACACTCATATTGAGTCGTGGTGTTCATGTTCTGGTAACAATTATGGGAGAGAATAGGGTCAATGGCGCTACGTATTACAGGTTTGGGCGAGGAGATCGCCTCTGTTACTGGCCTGCCCTGGCACTTGCCACTAGAGGAATGGCCTGAAGACCCGGTTCTTGCCGAAAAGCGCGGTATTTCTAGGCACGTTGTGCGTCTGGTTCGAGCAAGTAGTGACCCAGATGCTGAAGTTTATGCAGTGAAGGAAACAGTTTCAGAGTTTGCAAATCGTGAATATGTAATCTTGCGCCAGCTATCTCAAATGAACGCCCCTTGTGTCGAACAAGTGGCAGTAGTCGAAGGCCGCACAGATGTTCATGGGGAAGAGCTTCCATGCGCGATCGTTACTCGATTCTTGCCGTATTCATTGCCATACCGAGTCCTTTTGTCAGGTGCAGTAACCGCTAATGATATTTCCACGATGGCAAGTGGACTTGCATTACTTCTCGTTCGTTTGCACCTACTCGGTTTCTGGTGGGGCGACTGTTCTTTATCTAACACTTTGTTCCGTCGTGATGCCGATGGTTTTGCAGCATATTTAGTAGATGCCGAAACAGGGGAGTTTCAAAAGAGTTTAAGTGATGGTCAAAGAGAACATGACCTAGAGATTGTGCACTTCAATGTTGCGGCCGAACTAGAAGATCTTGCCTTGTCAGGAGTTTTATATCCTGGCATGGAACCTGTTCGTGCAGCAGAGGCTGTGATCCGCCGCTATCGCAGAATCTGGGCAGCACTCAAAGAGCCACAGCTACTGGATCCGAAAGATCGTCATGCTGTTGAAAGTGCAATGCGCCAGTTACATGATCTGGGATTTGCAGTTGAAGAGGTTGCTGTAACAATTGATGGAGATACACAATTGCTTTCCTTCCAACCCAAGTTAGTCGCCGCTGGTTATCACACGCAACGATTACGCGAATTAATGGGGTTAGAGACTGAAGAGCTACAGGCAAAGCGCTTACTTGCCTCCTTTGACCGATATCGAGCACGAGAGAATAAATCAGGATTAACTGCACAAGCGATGGCAAAGCAATGGTTAGTCGAAGTTTTTGAGAAAGTGATTTCGAGAGTTCCTACCGATATGCGAGGTCGTGTTGAACGCGCACAGATGTTCCATGAAATCCTTGAAAACCGTTGGTATTTAAGCGAAAAAGCTGGCCATGACGTGGGGCTAGAAGCCGCTGCTGACAACTATTGTGCCGAGATCTTGCCCTCGCGCCGTGACTCAGGCGTGGACTTAGTTCTTTAATAGATAGGATGGCTTCATGAGCTTGCCACCTAATTTTGGGCAAGCCTTTGATTTAAGTTCACTTACTAAACCAAAGGCAGATCCATCAGCCCCAATGGCTGGTATCCAGGTAAGCGTTGAAAATTTAAGCACCGAAATTTTGCCACTCTCGCTTGTTCGACCTGTCATTGTTTTAATGTGGAGCCCTCGTAGCTCTGAGTCTGTAGAAATGATCAAGACCCTTGGAAAATTAGAAACTGATTACAAAGGCGCTTTTGCTCTAGCGCGGGTAGATGTTGATGCAAATCCTGAGGTCGGACAAGCATTTCAAACAAAATCTGTTCCCTACGCTGTAGCAATTATTGCCGAACAAATGGTGCCGTTATTTGAACAGTCTTACCCTGAGGCTCAAGTGAAAATGGTTATAGATAAGGTCCTAACACTTGCATCGGAACAAGGCATAGGCGAAGCTCCAGCCGAACAGATTGAACCTGAAGAAACTGAAGCACTGGATGCACTTGAATCTGGTGATTACATTAAAGCTGAGGCTGCTTATAAGAAGTGGCTCGCAAGAAAGCCGGCTGAAAATTTAGCAAAACTTGGACTTGCTCAGACTCAATTATTGATACGCACGGAAGGCTTAGATCTCAACACGATAGTTTCTCAATCTGCACTTACCCCAACAGATGTTGATCTGCAATTAAGAGCCGCAGATGTTGAGATCGTAAATGGGGGAGTTGAAGCAGCCTTCTCTCGTTTACTTCAGGCAATTAAGGCAACAAGTGGAGATGAGCGAACAAAGATTAAGAATCATCTCCTACAACTCTTTGCTCTCGTAGATCCAACTGATCCACGTTTAGCGGCAGCCCGTAAAGAGTTAGCCAGTGCCCTTTTCTGATGCTTTCTCAAGAGAAAGAGCTGACTGGCCTTAAGGTAATTTTCTTCCTTTTCGGCCTCTCGATTATGAGCTGGGTTCCTAGATTTCCCGAAGTTAAGGCTAATCTGGGTTTGTCCAATGGTGAATTCGGCTCACTCATTAGCTTAGGAGTATTTGGCAA
>JAIOWZ010000031.1 GCA_021741905.1 Candidatus Planktophila sp.
CCAGAAACATCGGAGATAGCAATCACCTTCATGCCAAGTTCTTGGCACACAAGTGCTGCATATCGTCCGACGTTTCCGAAGCCTTGAATTGCAACGGTTGCGCCTTTAACTTTCACATTGTTTTTTTCTAAAGTTGCGGCTGCAATTTGTGCTACTCCACGACCCGTTGCTTCCTCACGTCCCGGTGCTCCGAACAGTTCAACTGGCTTGCCAGTTACACATGCAGGTTGAAAGCCTTCAAGTCTGTGGAACTCATCCATCAACCATGCCATCGTCTTTGCATCGGTTCCCATATCTGGAGCTGGGATATCACGATGGTGGCCGAGCACGTGGACCAGGGAACGGGTCCAACGTCGGATGATTTCTTCTTTTTCGATAGGAGATAGTTTTGAGGCATCGACTGCAACTCCACCTTTTGCTCCACCAAATGGAACATCAATCAGAGCTGTTTTCCATGTCATCAAAGATGCTAAAGCACGAACTTCATCAAGATCTACATCTTGGTGAAAACGGATGCCGCCTTTGCGTGGTCCGCGGGCGCTTGAATGTTGGACTCGATAACCCGTGAGGACTTCCACATCGTCGCCTCGACGAAGTGGAATAGAAATGACTACTTCTCGTTCACAACTACTTAATGCAGAGATAACCCCGGGTTTGATTCCAAGAATCTCTCCTGCTTGGGCAACTTTTTCATTAACTTCACTAAAGGCAGATGATCCAGAATGTGTCATGCAAGGACAATAGAAAAATTGTCTATAGTAAGAAAGGCCTTTTGGGTTTATTTCCTATGAAATCGGGGTGAACGACTCGCCCGTTAGGCGGGAAGTAGATCAGAAAGCAATGCCTCTACTCGTGCTTTAATCTCATCACGAATCACGCGGACCGATTCAATCCCTTGCCCAAATGGATCATTAAGCACCCAATCCTCATAACGCTTTCCTGGATAAACAGGGCAAGAGTCTCCACAGCCCATTGTTATAACTGCATCAGATGCGCGAACAACTTCATCCGTGAGTGGCTTTGGGAACTCCTGAGTAATGTCGATCCCCACTTCTGCCATCGCTTCAATAACAACAAGGGAGATCGACTCCTTTGGTGCAGACCCCGCCGATCTAACGACAACTCGATCTCCGCCCATTTTCGCCATGAATCCAGCAGCCATCTGAGAGCGACCAGAGTTGTGGACGCAAACAAAGAGAACATCAACCGTGGCTGAGGAAGATGGGTTCTCTGATTTCATCAGAGCGTTCAAGCGATCACGCGAAAAGCGTTCTGTAAGGGGCAATAAGTACAATTTTACATCGCTCTTTGCATCTAACAATTCGTAGGACTCAAATACGTAGCGCTCTACAGTTTCAATTGACAACTTTCCTTTATAAAGAGGCTGAAGCTTTTCTGAGACTTTTAGTAGCTGTCCATGGATATCGTCCATTACCGTGAAGCCTTGAAGGTGTTCTCGCGTCACCTGAAACTCTCTTTCTGATAGGTGAGACAAACAGTATTCCTCAATTTTTCAATAGTGGTGAACAAAAGGTGAACAGAGATGAAAGAAATGGCTCCAATCCGGGGGGTCAATAACGGAGCGTTCTCACAGTCTTTTGGTGGATTTGCGGGGATTTTTATCCAATAAGTGTTTAATTATCATGTCAATAAGACTGGGCACAGCCCTGGGTTGTGAACACAGACAAAGAGAACAGTTGGTTTATTTGCCACTCTTCAGACTCCTAGCAAGAAGTAATCCCATGCCAGCGCCAATTAATTGGGCCAGAATAAATGCAGGAACCGAACTTAGTTCGATACCAGCAAAGGTATCTGAGAAGGCACGGGCAAATGTGACTGCAGGGTTAGCAAAAGATGTAGAAGAGGTGAAGAAATAAGCAGCACCAATCCAACCTGCAACCGCAAATGGAATGTACTTAGCACTCTTTTGAGCACCAACGAGTTGAATAACAAGGATCAAGCCAGCTGTTGCAACAACCTCGCCCAGCCATAATCCTGCACCTGATCGAGCATGTGCTGAGGCTTGAATCCCCGGGAGCTCAAACATTGCATTAGCGGTGACCACTCCAAAAACTCCACCGAATACCTGGGCGACAACATAAAGAACAAATTTCTGTGCTGATAGGCCCTTATTGAGAAAATCAACAAGTGATACGGCAGGATTGAAATGTGCACCACTAATTGGAGCCAACATTTGAATCAAAACAGCCAAGATAAATACTGTTGCGATGGCAACGATTAATAGCTGCACAGCGACATCCTTGGTTAACGATGTCGCCATGATTCCCGAGCCCACTACCGTTGCTGCAAGAATACTGGTGCCAACAAATTCAGCAATTAATTTATTGATTTTCATTATGAAACTGCGATGATGTCTACGACGAAGATCAAAGTTTCTTTTTCAAGAGGGTGGCCAGCCATAGGGCCATAACCTAATGAAGGAGGGATAACTAGAAGGCGACTGCCACCAACTTTTGCCCCTGGCAATCCTTGCTGCCACCCTGTGATAACGCCAGATAGTGGAAATGTTGCGGGCTCTCCAGTTGTCCAAGAGGATTCAAGTATTTCTCCAGTAGACCACTGCATCAATGTGTAATGCACTGTAAGAGTTGATGTAGGAAGAATCTCGGTTCCATTTCCGGCAACGATGTCTTCTGACTTCAGCTCTGCAGGTGCAGGGCCTCCTACGCCAGTTGACACAATTGCATCAGCGACGATCTGCTTGATTTCATCTGCGGTTAATTCTGTTGGCACTCTGTCTTTCCCTCCAAGTGATGTGAATGATGCAAATGCAATTGCTAGCACCGCCAAAACTGCAAATACTTTTATTAGCGTTTTTCTTGGCATTTTTTTCCTCTTCTTTACTCTATTTCGCTTATTAATTTTAATTCCCCTTCACCGATCTGGCCTTGTGCGCGGTAGAGCTCCAACTTAGCGCGCGTATCGGCAATATCAAGATTTCGCATTGTTAATTGCCCGATGCGATCTACTGGACCAAAGGCGGCATTTTCTGTTCGCTCCATGGACAATTTTTCTGGGTGATAACTAAGCCCTGGGCCCGTTGTGTTGATGATCGAGTAATCATCTCCGCGGCGCATGCGAATAGTTACTTCACCTGTTACTGCAGATGCAACCCATCGCGTGAGTGATTCGCGAAGCATGAGCGCTTGTGGATCAAACCAGCGACCCTCATACAAAAGACGGCCAAGACGGCGACCTTCTGCGTGATAGTTAGCAATGGTGTCTTCGTTGTGGATTGCACTAATTAAACGCTCGTATGCGATAAAGAGCAGCGCCATTCCTGGTGCTTCATAAATTCCACGACTCTTTGCCTCAATGATGCGGTTTTCAATCTGATCTGCCATCCCAAGGCCGTGGCGACCGCCAACTGCATTTGCTTCCTTCATCAAATCAACACTGTCATCAAAGGACTTTCCATTTATTGAAACTGGGCGACCTTGAATAAATGAGATCGTCACATCTTCAGTATCAATTGTCACGGCAGGATCCCAGAAACGGACGCCCATGATTGGCTGAACCAACTCAACAGAGGTGTCTAGATTTTCTAGACTCTTTGCTTCATGTGTTGCGCCCAAAATATTTGCATCCGTCGAATACGCCTTTTCGGTGCTGTCGCGATATGGCAGACCATGTGCGACTAACCATTCTGACATTTCTTTACGTCCACCCAGTTCGGTAACAAAATCTTGATCAAGCCATGGCTTGTAAATTCTTAGGTTTGGATTTGCAAGAAGTCCATAGCGATAGAAACGCTCAATATCATTGCCCTTATATGTCGAGCCATCGCCCCAGATTTCTACTGAATCTGAATGCATCGCACGAACCAGCATTGTTCCTGTGACCGCGCGACCAAGTGGGGTGGTATTGAAATATTGTTTTCCGCCAGAGCGGATATGAAAGGCACCGCACGCAATTGCAGCTAGGCCCTCTTCGACAAGTGCGCTCTTGCAATCAACAAGGCGCGAAATCTCTGCACCATATTCCTTAGCGCGGATTGGAACTGAATCAATATCTGGCTCGTCGTATTGGCCAAGATCTGCTGTGTAGGTGCAAGGAACTGCGCCCTTGTCCCGCATCCAGGCAACAGCCACTGAAGTATCCAGACCTCCAGAAAAGGCGATACCTACTTTTTGGCCCACTGGAAGGGAGGCAAGGACCTTAGACATGCTCCAAGTCTAACGGATGTTAAGAGTGGGAAGTTTCTTCTCTAGGGCAGGAGTAAGGCCCCATTGTGAGGTAATTTCAAGGTATCTATCAATATCTAACTTGTCCGGCTTTGCATCTGTCTTAATTGCGCGAATCATCAAATTACGCGGAGTGTGCTCTCCTCCAACAAACTCAATCACTTCAACTCGATATCCAACAATTCGCAATAACTGAGCTCGCAATGAATCTGTCAAAAGGTCACCGAGGCGCTCTTTCATTAATCCGAACTTGGTAAGTGCACCCCATGGTTCAGGAGCACTGTCTATTTGCCTTTGTATATCGTGATGGCAGCACGGAGCGATTAACAACAACTTCGCTCCCCCGTTCACAGCCCATGCAATTGCATCATCGGTTGCTGTGTCACATGCGTGTAGAGCGATTGCAATATCTGCAACATCAGCAGTTGTTTTTGAAATCTCCTCTGCCTTAAAATTAATACTCTCTGTGATTCCTAACTTCTTAGCAATGGCATTGTTGCGATCTCTAGAATCTGGACGGATGTCAATTCCTGTGACTAGAACCGGGACACCAGATTTCATCAGGAATTGGTGGGCCGCAAAAGTTAAATAAGCATGTCCGCAGCCTAGATCTGTAATACGCAAAGGGTTTTGGGCGGTAGGTTTATGAATCTGCCCAGCCTCAATTGCTGCGTTAAGAGTTGGTGATAACAATCGAAGGAACTCTTCAACTTGTTTGTACTTGTCTTGCTTTGAAGGCTTAATGACTCCTTTGGCATCTGCGATACCAACCTCACGCAGAAACGGATCGCTTGAATCAAGTAATCGATCTTTCTTCTTATCGTGTGACAGGTTTTGTTCTAAATCACGCCTTTCTGTGTGGACCTGAGCATCTCCGCTCTTAGTGATGCGCACAGAATAAGCCTCATGAGTGCTTTCAACGGTGATGTTTGCATAACCGCTATCTAATAGCTCATCGACGGCTATCTGCTGTGGCAGTAGATTTTTAGTAGTCGTTGTGCGTCCATCATTTTGCATTAATTGAAGATTTAGAATGCCTTTGATTTCAACTAGCCGAATATCGATACGCTCATGCTCCACCTGCATATTACGGCGGCGTCCTGATAAAACTGCGCGAACAAAAGTGGAGGTATCTAAAATTCTAGAACTAGCCTCTTTTAAGGCATCCTCTTTTGATGGTTGCATGATTTCGCAAGTGTACCCTTGATGGATTACTTGATTTGTGGGCCAAACCTGCCTTTGCCAATGAGCCCACCACATAAAACGTTATAAAAGTGCAACCTTGCAGCAGGTGTTACACGCTTTTTACATTGTTGCAGGTTTCCCTTTTCCGTAGCCTTTCACCATGAAATCTTCGCCTTGGTGGAAAGAAGCAACTATCTACCAGATCTATCCCCGTTCATTTTTTGACAGCAATGGTGATGGTGAAGGCGATCTTCAAGGAGTAACTTCAAAACTTGAATATGTAAAGTTATTAGGGGTAGATGCAATTTGGCTCAGTCCGTTTTATACCTCACCTAATAAAGACGGTGGCTATGACGTAGCCGATCCTCGTGATGTCGATCCACGTTTTGGCAATTTAGCTGATGCAAAGAAAATGATTGATGTTGCACATTCATTGGACCTGCGAGTCCTAGTTGATGTAGTTCCCAATCACTTTTCAGATCAACATGTGTGGTTTCAGGACGCGTTAAAAGCTGGGCGTGGATCTGCAGAACGTTCACGTTTTCATTTTTATGATGCCAACCCAGATGGCACATTGCCAAATAACTGGATTTCACTTTTTGGCGGATCATCGTGGACTCAAGTAGAAGATGGGCAGTTCTACTTACATTTATTTGACTCATCTCAGCCTGACCTCAATTGGGAGAGTCCTGAAGTTGCTGCAGATTTCGAAACAACATTGCGCTTTTGGTTAGACCTTGGCGTGGACGGCTTTCGAATTGATGTCGCTCATGGTCTAGTAAAAGAAGATGTGCTTAAGGATCATCCAGATCCACAAGGCCTAAGCGACGCGTTGCGTCTTGATATGCCAATGGATCCTGAAAAGCGTTACGGATTATTGCCAACAGTTCCTTTTTTTGATCGCCAAGGAGTCCATGAGATTTATCGTAAGTGGCGCACCTTGTTTGATTCCTATGGTGACCGAGATGTGATGGCGGTTGCAGAAGCATGGGTCCATCCACCAGTTAATGCCACCCGATATGTCCGACCAGATGAGCTACACCAAGTCTTTAACTTTGACCTTTTAGATGCCCCTTTTATTTCCTCCCATCTTTACGATGTAATGAGCCGTTCGATCGAATTAATGAAATCTGTTAACACCCTGCCAACCTGGGCCTTGAGCAACCATGATTCCCCTCGCGTTGCATCACGTGTTGGCGAGCAACAATCACGTGCACTTGCCTTGTTTGTATTTGGATTACCTGGGTCTACATATATCTACGCAGGCCAAGAACTTGGACTTCTCGATGGTGTTATTCCAGATGAGTCTCGCCAAGATCCAATTTACCTGCGCACCCAAGGTCTGCAAAAGGGTCGTGATGGTGCACGTGTTCCACTTCCTTGGAATGGAGATAGAGCGCCTTTTGGATTTACATCTGGAACTCCGTGGCTCCCTATGCAGGATGGCTGGAAAGAGTTAACTGTTGAAAAGCAATTAGCAGAACCAAAGAGTTCACTTAACTTGTATCGCAATGCACTGAGTTTACGAGCAGAACATTTAGTAAATATTGGAGACATTGAGTGGATTGAATCACCGCTACATGGTTCTAAGAATCCATCGCTACTTGCCTACCGACGCGGCAATGTGTCTGTTTATATGAACTTGGGAGAATCCTCAGATGAGGTGGAAATCACTGGCAAAGTTCTGATCGTAAGCGCAGGAACACCTGATGGCCGCGATGGAAAGATAACCATTCCTGCTATTTCGACTTTGTGGGTGCAGCACTAACTGGCAGAATAACGCCATGGAATCGACGAGCATCTGGCTTCTAACCCTTGGCGGATTATCGGCGGTCATCATCTTTGACTTAATTCTTGCAGTCTTGCGTCGTAATAAAGAAACAAGCATGGCTGAAGCAGGGATTTGGACCGTTATCTATGTTACCGCTGCCTTGGTCTTTGGTTACTTCATGCCTAATTGGACGACAGATCCAAATGCGCAAAAAGAGTTTTTTGCAGGCTGGCTCACTGAGTATGCGCTGTCTGTAGACAACATATTTGTTTTTGTAATTATTCTCAGCCGACTTCAAGTTGAAAAAACTAAACAACAGCTTGTGCTGTTACTAGGAATCACTATTGCTCTTGTCCTTCGTGGTGGATTCATCGCTGCAGGTAGTGCAATTCTTGAGAAATTCTCAGGAGCCTTCTTCATCTTTGGTGCCTTTTTAATCTTTACCGCATACAAACTCTTGGCAGAGCATGATGAAAAGGAATGGAAAGAAGATCGCCTCGTCACCTTCTTACGTAAAAAGGGTACGACAACATTTACAATTGCATTGATTTCTCTTGGGTTTACAGATCTAGTATTTGCTCTTGATTCAATCCCAGCAATCTTTGGAATCACCCGTGATCCATACATCGTCGTGTGCGCAAACTTCTTTGCGCTAATGGGCTTGCGCCAGTTGTATTTCTTATTACAGGGCTTGCTCCAGCGCTTGGTATATCTATCCAAGGGGCTCTCATTTATCTTGGCCTTCATCGGCTTCAAGATGATCATCGAAGCTTTCCATGGCATCGGAATTCATAAGCTAGCTGGCATTGAACTTCCACACATTGCAATTGAAGTAAGTCTCGGAATTATTGTTGCAACCTTGGTTGTTACGGCGGTGGCAAGTCTGACCGCCACACGAGATGATGGAAGCGAAATCGTTTAAATATCAGATTTCATCTTCCGCAAAGTTTCACGGTCGTGATCTTTAGCGCGCTCATGGATTTTTCGGATCTGCAATGCAAAAGCTTTAATTGCTCTATCAAAAGCTGCTAAATCATTAAACTCTGCTGCTTCTGCTCGTATTAATGGTCCGGAGCCATGTGTAGTAAGAACAACCCTGTGTGCATGTTTACCCTGCTGCGGATTTGCCTCGCGAAGAACTTCAACTTCGACGCGATCAATTACTACGCTAAAACGTTCCATGCTGTTGAGTTTTTCTTCAGCGATTGATTTGAAATCTTCGGCTAAATCTGCATTACGTGTATGAATTAGAATCTTCATACTTAGAAGGGTAGTACTAATACCACCGCTGTTGCTAGGGTTGCGAGCAAAAGAGATTTACCCAAGATTTTAAGTGCTGTCACTCGGTCAGCTTGTCGATCTTCCTTACTGGCAACCCTCTTAATATCTCCCAGCATGCCAAGGTTAAATGTCCCGGCAAAACCGTAGGCTAAACAAAATTTACTTCGAGATTGAATAAACCCGACTGAGGCAACCATTAATGGAAAGAAGATGGCTGTGCGACTAGATGGGGGCATGTCAAAAATATAAAGTCCTATTAAAGTTGTTATTGAAAAGAATAAGCCCAATGCGGCAACTATTTGCCTACGACGAATCTCACCTTTGCCAATGTTGCAACTTCCAGGAATGTATTCGAGATCAGGCATCTTCAAATTCATCTTCGTCGACCCAGGTATCGGCCACAGAGTCTTCCTGATGTTCTACCCAAGAAAGAAAGGAACCGACAGCGCGAAAGGCCAAGATAGCCACAGTCGCTGCTGCGAAAATTCGACGAAATACTTTGAACATGAGAGAAAAATACTCGCTTTTACTGAATTTTTCTTTATAAAACGGTTAACGCCTGTTGAATGTCTTCCCATAAATCATCAACATGCTCACAACCCACTGAAAGCCGGATCAATTGCTCAGGCACTGACGGACTCTCAAGTGCCCAACGACGGCGTCGCTCCCAGAGCGATTCGATTCCACCAAGACTGGTTGCATGGGTGATAAGAAGAGCAGACTCACACACTTTTTGAGTCTGCTCTGCTGTTCCATCTACCTCAAAGGAAACAACTGCCCCAAAGCCTGGATAGCGCACCTTGGTCACCTTTGGATGTTGAGCAATACGAGTAACAAGAGTCTTTGCATTATTTTCAGCTGCTCTAAAACGAACAGGAAACGATCTGATACCTCGCACTGCGAGCCACGCTTCAAATGGGCCTGGAATAGACCCGTTGAAGCGACGAGATTCCTCTAATCTTTTGAAGAGCGCCTCATCATTTGTTGATAAAGAACCGAGTACTACATCGCTGTGACCTGATAAATACTTTGTCACTGAGTGCATCACGATGTCGGCACCCATTGTTAATGGCTTTTGAATCAATGGAGTTGCAAAGGTGTTATCGACTGCAACGCCAATTCCTAACTTTTTAGCTGCTGTGATTAATGCCGGCAAATCTGCAACATCTAGACAAGGATTAGTCGGAGATTCCAACCAGACTAACGCTGCGCCTTTCATGGCCGCTATTACTTCTTCAGTGTTGGTAATTTCAACAAAACGAACTTCTAAGCGACCAGATGCATGGAATTGATTCAACAATCCCATAACTCCGCTATAGCCCTGATTAGATGCAACAACTGGAGCACCGATTGGCAGGATTGAAAATACGGCACTTACCGCAGCCATACCTGATGAAAAAGAAAGTGTTGCCCCACCTTCTAGTTCTCCAATTGCACTTTCTAATGCGCTCCAACTTTCATTGCCATAGCGCCCATATCCAACTGGACCGCCTGCGTGATACGTGGAAGAAATAATGAGTGGAGGATTCAACGAAGCATCGGGTGCAGCATCAGGGCGACCAGCTGTGATTGCAGATGTTTCTGGATGAAGACTCATGGGCTAAGTCTAATTGTTTGCAAGCACTGCCATCGCCGCATTATGGCCAGGGATGCCGCTTACTCCCCCGCCACGTATTGCCCCTGCACCACAGATAAAGATATGAGGGTCATCGGTTTCGACCCCCCACGAAGACGCTGATAAATCTTCGCGAAATGGCATCGATAAATCCTTGTGGAAGATGTTGCCTCGCGGAAGTCCAATGGCCTTTTCAATATCTAAGGGCGTCTTAACCTCAATTGCAGCGATCACATCTTCAATAGGCTCTGCCAAATATTCATTGATAGATGCAAGGGCTGAAGCAAGTGCCACATCGCGCGCTGCATCATTATCGGCATCAAATAATGAGGCGGGTGTGTGCAATCCAAATAGAGTCAGTGTTTGATACCCAGCTGCTTGCAAATCTGCGCCTAGAATTGATGGATCAGACAAAGTGTGGCAATACATCTCAATCGGCATCTTTGCCGGCATCACACCTGACTTAGCATCTATAAATGTCTGCTCGAACTGCGAAAAACTCTCATTGGCATGAAAGGTTCCTGCGAATGCCAGCTGTGGATCTATTCCAGACTTTAACTTCGGTAAACGTTTTAGCAAGATATTAATTTTTATTTGCGAACCATCTAGTGATTGTGGTTTTGATCTCCCGCGGAGTTCGGCCAATAGCTGCGGCGCGCAATTTGATAATAAGTAATCGGATTCATACAGATCACCAGCTGTAGTCCCAACAGTTACGCCCGATTGATTACTAATAACAGAATCCACTTTTGAATTAACTGTGATCTCAACCCCTGATTCTGTTGCAACCCGTACTAACTCTTTGACTAGTGCGCCCATGCCTCCCACGGGCACTTTCCACTCACCCGTGCCATTGCCCATCAGATGGTAGAGAAAACAAATATTTGCTTGTAAGTCGTAAGCGGATGCAAAAGTTCCAATCAGTGCATCAGTTAAAACAACGCCTTTCACAAGATCACTCTTAAACCTTTTATCAATCTCTTCACCGATAGGGTTTTCGATTAGGTAATCCCAGACATCTGGCAGATTTATCTCACTCTTTAATTCACTGCGGGTCATAAGAGGCTCAAGAAGTGTGGGCGCAATCTTTTGCGCAAACTGAGCTATTTCGCCGT
Organism: Candidatus Planktophila sp.; assembly: GCA_021741905.1. Classification (GTDB taxonomy): domain Bacteria; phylum Actinomycetota; class Actinomycetes; order Nanopelagicales; family Nanopelagicaceae; genus Planktophila. The sequence continues at coordinate 11,173 of JAIOWZ010000031.1, forward strand.
AAAACTCTTGCCAAGCCCTTGCCTCATGGCCTGTTGGATCTAGCTCATTAAAAGAATCTTCTGTTCTTTCATCCCATTTCCTGGATACATACAGTCCTTTATCTGAATACGGGGTGTAGCTAGAAACTTCGCGAGATATGCAAGTAAATGAGAGGCCAAGATCTGAAACGATTTTGTCAGGAAGCAGCGAAACTAAATATGAGTACCTAGATAAATGCGCATCAAAGCCTGGAAATGCTTGAACACTTTGGGTGGCCCCACCTATTTCTGGGTTTGCTTCAAGGATGACGACTGATTTTCCTGCCTTGGCCAGATAGGTGGCAGCCACAAGACCATTATGCCCACCACCAATTATGGTGACATCGTATTTCTTCGAGTTCATTTAAATAGACCGAGCAATCCGATCAATTGCTTCGGTGATAATTTCTGGGCTTGTTGCAAAATTTAGGCGCACATACTGATCACATTGCTTGCCAAATCCATGCCCAGGACTAAATGCCACCCGGCCTTTTTCAATCAAAGTAACTGATGGATCAACACCCAAATGCAATGACTCAACATCTAGCCATGCCAAATAACTATTTTGTGGGATGTGATACCTAACCGTCGGGAGCTTTTCGGCTAATAGTTTTTTAATGAGGTGGCGGTTATCGTCTAATTGGGCTAAGACGGTGTCCAACCAAACTCCACATTCGGCAAATGCGACTGCGGTTGCAAATCCGCCAAGCAATGATGCCCGGTAATGCATTGCTGGTGCTAATTTTGCTAACCTAGAACTTATCTCAGCATTCTGAGAAATCAGAATTGCACATTTTAATCCGGCGATATTCCAACCTTTAGATGCTGCCGTGACGCAGATAGCGACAGATTCAGCATCGGCACCCAAAGAAAGAATTGGCACAAAGGTTTCGCCGGCGAAAGTCAAAGGTGCATGAATCTCATCGCTGATCACCAGGACATCGTGCTTTTTGGCTAATGCAACTA
>JAIOWZ010000032.1 GCA_021741905.1 Candidatus Planktophila sp.
ACCGAGCAGCCATTGCCATCCCAACTGCTGTTGCTACGCCTTGACCCAATGGGCCAGTTGTCATTTCGACACCCGCAGTGTGACCGTATTCAGGGTGACCAGGAGTTAAAGAGCCCCATGTTCTAAAACTTTCTAGATCCTTCATTTCAAGACCATAACCACTTAAAAATAATTGAATGTAAAGGGTCAGAGATGAGTGACCGCAAGAGAGAATGAATCTGTCTCGACCCAGCCACTGAGGATCAGAGGGGTCATGAACTAAGTGGCGTTGGAATAATGCATAGGCAACAGGAGCAAGAGACATCGCAGTACCTGGGTGGCCATTACCAACTTTCTGTACCGCATCTGCTGCTAATGCTCGTGCGTAAGAAACGGCTTGGTCATCCAATTCAGTCCAGCCTGATAGTGCAGTCATCCTTTATCCCTTCTGTGTGATTACCGACAGTCGAATTCGCCACGCTGCGATCCATACCAATGTTGCTCCCAAAATGTGTGCTGCAACCAAGATTTCGGGGACACCCGTGAAGTACTGGATATAGCCAATACCACCTTGAGCCAGCGCGATGATTGCAAATATTTTGATGGCCTTTTTTGTTTGAGTACTTGTTCCTTGGGCTACGTAAAATCCAAATGTAATTCCTAGGAGGAGTATGACTGCATCGGCATGGATCCATGACACTGTTTGAATGTCAAAATCCAATCGCTCTGCTTGTGCATCGCCGGCGTGCGGTCCTGATCCTGTGACAATTGTTCCCAAAACAATTACTAAAAAGGCAGTTGCAATGTGCGCTAAAGAAATCTTGTTGGTCAAAGGCGGAGATTTAGCAAAGACAGCTGGAGCGTGCCGACGCGAATACAGAGAAGTTGCACCTGGAATCAAGATTATTGATAACAAGAAATGTGGTGCGACAAAACTGGGATGTAGATCTGTTCTGACAGTAATTCCACCGAGAATGCCTTGAGCAATTACGCCAAGTAACTGACCGAAAGCCAGTATGCGCAGATCTTTTCTCTTACCTTTCAATACAGCTATTACTACAAGAAGAGTTATGAAGCCCAAGACGATGCCTAGTAAGCGATTTCCAAATTCAATCCAAACATTTAGTACTGGTTCGGCTTGATGGGCAACAGGGATATAAGAACCCGTTGTGCACTCTGGCCAAGTGGGACATCCCAATCCAGAACCCGTAAGGCGCACAGCGCCTCCGGTCACAATAAGAACTCCCTGCAGAAAAAGGAGCACCCCAGTCAGAGGGACCAAAACCTTTGAGGCTAGATCTGAGGCTTTGGACATGGCCTAAGCCTATGACCCTTAAGCCACGCAGGGCTCTCGAGTGGCTCTCTGTGTCGAATTAAGACACAATAGTGTTGTGAAAATGACCGGAGCCAATCCAGCGGGGGACGATGCTCGTACCCGCGACCTTGTTGCCCGATCAATTCTTGAAAATGGACCTTCAACAGCCGCAGTCCTTGGTGAGCGTTTAGGGCTTACCGCCGCAGGAATTAGGCGACACCTAGATCTTTTGGTGGCAGATGGCGTTGTAGAGGCTCGCGATCCGCGTTCCTCATCGATTCGCGGTCGTGGTCGACCTTCAAAAGTTTTTGTTATGTCAGATGAAGGACGCGAAAAATTCGAACATTCATATGATGACTTAGCTGTCGCGGCATTGAAGTTTATGTCAGCTCAATCTGGTGCGCATTTAGTGGATGCTTTCGCACAATCTCGCGCCGATGATATTGAACGCCAAGCACAAAAATTCATGGCAAAGCGCTCTGGCAAAGTTGAAGCCCTAGCAGTTTTTTTAACTGATCAGGGTTATGCGGCAAGTGTTCATGACAAACCGATGGGACAAGAACTCTGCCAGCATCATTGCCCAATTGCTCATGTTGCCTCTGAGTTTCCACAACTGTGCGAAGCAGAGACTGAGGCTCTTTCAAAACTTCTGGGAACTCACGTTCAACGTTTGGCGACAATCGCACATGGCGATGGCGTTTGCACAACATTTATACCTAAGACACAAACTACAACCCGAAAGGTACGTGCATGACTACAGCACATCCAGAACTCGATGGACTCGGCAACTACGAATACGGTTGGTCAGATAAGAGCGCAGCTGGCGATAACGCTAAGCGCGGTATCAATGAGGATGTTGTTCGCGACATCTCTTCAAAGAAGTCTGAACCACAGTGGATGCTAGATATGCGCCTGAAGGGTTTGGACCTTTTTGGTAAGAAGCCAATGCCTAATTGGGGATCTGACCTGTCAGGAATCTTCTTTGACACTATTAAATACTTTGTTCGCTCAACTGAAAAGCAAGCAACCACATGGGATGACTTGCCAGATGAAATTAAGAACACTTACGACCGTCTTGGTATTCCTGAGGCTGAAAAGCAACGCCTAGTGTCAGGTGTTGCAGCCCAGTATGAATCTGAGGTTGTGTATCACTCAATCCGTGAGGATCTAGAAGCCCAAGGCGTAATTTTCCTTGATACAGATAGCGCGCTCAAGCAGCACCCAGAGCTGTTCAAAGAGTACTTCGCAACAGTTATCCCTGTGGGAGATAACAAGTTTGCAGCACTCAATACCGCTGCGTGGTCTGGTGGGTCATTCATCTATGTACCAAAGGGTGTACATGTTGATATTCCATTGCAGGCCTATTTCCGTATCAATACTGAAAACATGGGTCAATTCGAGCGCACATTAATCATCGCTGATGAAGACTCATACATTCACTACGTAGAGGGTTGCACGGCACCGATTTACAAGTCCGATTCTTTGCATTCAGCTGTAGTTGAAATCATCGTGAAGAAGGGAGCACGCGTTCGTTACACCACAATTCAAAATTGGTCTAACAACGTTTACAACCTTGTTACAAAGCGTGCAACCTGTGCTGAAGGTGCAACCATGGAGTGGGTCGATGGAAATATCGGTTCAAAGGTAACTATGAAGTATCCAGCAATTTTCTTGATGGGCCCACATGCAAAGGGTGAGACTTTGTCACTTGCTTTTGCAGGTGAAGGACAACACCAAGATTCAGGTGCCAAGATGGTTCACGCTGCTCCATACACCTCATCATCTGTTATTTCTAAATCTGTTGCTCGAAATGGTGGTCGTACTTCATACCGTGGACTTGTTCAGGTCCAAGAGGGGGCGCATCACTCTGCAAGCACAGTTAAGTGCGATGCGCTATTGGTAGACACTATTTCGCGTTCCGATACATATCCCTATGTTGACATTCGTGAAGATGATGTTTCTATGGGACACGAAGCAACTGTGTCAAAGATCAGCGATGATCAGCTGTTCTACTTGATGTCACGCGGACTTAATGAAGATGAAGCGATGGCGATGATTGTTCGTGGATTTATCGAACCAATCGCCCGCGAGCTTCCAATGGAGTATGCACTAGAGCTCAATCGTCTTATCGAGCTTCAGATGGAAGGTGCTGTCGGTTAATGTCAGTTTTAACAACTAATTACTTAACTCCTACAGGGCGCGAGGAAGCGTGGCGTTTCACACCGCTCAAACGTCTCCGCGGTCTGCATGATGGCACCTCTGTGCAGTCTGATCGATCGACATTGATAGCTAAAGACTCACTTCCTACCGGAGTAACTTTCACTCGTGAAAATCTAGAGCCTCTTGCTGCAAGTGATGATGTCATCATTGAACGCATTCGTTCTTTTTCACCATCTGTAGCCCACCTTGCGATCGCTGCAAATACAGAAGTGTCAGAGCCAATCTTTTTGGGTCGCACAGCTGGTGCATTAGATACTGCTGAGTTTTCACGTGTTCGAATCTCGCTTGGAACCCACGCGGTTGCAACTGTGATTGTTGAAAACACAACGGACACTATTTTGGCTGAGGATCTAGAAATTGCATTGGCTCCAGGTTCAAATCTGAAGCTTGTAACTTTGCAAGAGTTTGAATCCAAATCTGTGTATACCGCGCGCCATCATGCCGTGGTCGATAAGGATGCAACCTTTAAATCAGTAACAGTTACCGTAGGCGGGGATGTTGTTCGCATCCTACCTACAGTTGAATTCATAGCACCAGGTGGTTCAGTTGATCTGCTCGGTGTTTATTTTGCAACTGCCGGTCAGTTCTTTGAACACCGCATGCATGTTGATCACGCAGTTCCACACGCAAAATCAAATGTTAATTTCAAGGGAGCTCTTGCTGGTCAGGGTGCACACACGGTGTGGATTGGTGATGTGCTAATTCGTGCAGCGGCAGAAGGCACAGATACCTACGAGCTAAACCGCAACTTGCTTCTTAGTGACGGAGCACGCGCAGACTCAGTTCCTAACCTTGAGATTGAAACTGGCGAAATTATCGGTGCAGGACACGCAAGCACAACAGGTCGTTTTGATGATGAGCAGTTGTTCTATTTGATGTCTCGTGGAATCGCGATGTCAGATGCTCGTCGTTTAGTTGTGCGCGGTTTTTTCAACGAAATCGTGCTTGAGATCGGAAATGAAACGGTTCAAAATCGAATCATGGACCGCATAGATAATGAGCTAGAAAAGGCAGGCAACAATGTCTGATTTGGTTTTAGATCAACTTACGCAAGGCAAGCCTGTTCTGATCGAAAAGAACGGCAAGTCAATTTGCGTTGCACGTGTGGGGGATGAGGTATTTGCCATTGATGACACATGCACTCATTCAGATGCATCTTTGTCAGAAGGCGATGTGACTGGGTTCAAAATTGAATGCTGGCTACATGGGGCAGAGTTTGATCTACGCACAGGAGAAGCGTTAACCCTTCCTGCCAACATTGCATTGAAAACCTATGCGGTAAAAATCGACGGAAACGCCGTCACGGTAGAGATTTAGCAACGAGAGAAGAGAGAAAAAATGAGCACACTAGAAATCCGCGGCCTGCAGGTATCTGTTAATACTGACAACGGCGTAGTCGAAATCCTTAAGGGTGTCGATCTAACAATTAAGTCCGGCGAGACTCACGCCATCATGGGCCCAAACGGTTCAGGTAAATCAACTCTTGCTTACTCAATTGCGGGGCACCCTAAGTACACAATCACTGGTGGTTCTGTAACGCTAGACGGCGCAGATGTTCTGGATATGACAGTGGATGAGCGCGCAAAGGCTGGCTTGTTCCTTGCGATGCAATATCCAGTTGAAGTTCCAGGAGTATCAGTTTCAAACTTCCTGCGTACTGCGGCAACGGCTCTTCGTGGTGAAGCACCAAAACTTCGTACCTGGGTTGGGGAAGTAAAAGGTGCCATGGAGGCACTTAACATGGATCCATCATTTGCTGCTCGTAACGTTAATGAAGGTTTTTCTGGTGGAGAAAAGAAGCGCCACGAGATTATGCAGCTAGAACTGCTAAAGCCAAAGATGGCTATTCTTGATGAAACAGATTCAGGCCTAGATGTGGATGCACTGCGTATTGTTTCTGAAGGCGTTAATCGTGCAAAGGCAGCCAACAATCTGGGTGTTATTTTGATTACGCACTACACACGCATCTTGCAGTACATCAAGCCAGATTTCGTACATGTGTTTGCTAATGGGCGCATTGTTGAACAGGGTGGACCAGAGCTAGCTGACAAGCTAGAAGCAAATGGCTACGCAGATTATGTGAGCAAATAAGAAAGTTATGGCATTTAGCGTCGCGAATGTACGTCAAGATTTCCCAATCTTTGAACGTACTATTCGCGACGGTAAAAAGCTTGTTTATCTAGATAGCGGGGCTACAAGCCAGAAGCCGCTTTCAGTTATAGAAGCTGAAAGTAATTTCTATAAGTTTCATAATGCAGCCGTACACCGCGGAGCACATCAGTTAGCAGAAGAGGCAACTGATGCTTATGAAGGCGCACGATTAAAGGTCGCTAAATTCCTTGGTGCCGATGAAGAGCAGATTGTCTTTACTAAGGGTGCAACCGAATCTCTTAACCTCATTGCCTATGCAATGGGAAATGCAGAACCAGGAACTCGTTTTGCCCTCACTTCAAAAGACAAAATAGTTGTCACTGAGATGGAACACCACGCAAATCTGATTCCTTGGCAACAACTAGCAGCACGCACTGGCGCGCAGCTCTCGTGGTTTGAGGTCACGCCAGATGGACGTTTAGATCTTTCAAATATCAATGCTGTGATTACAGAGAATACAAAAGTTGTTGCTCTTACTCATCAATCAAATGTATTAGGAACAATAATTCCACTAAAGGCGATAGTCGCGCGCGCGCATGCAGTTGGCGCAGTCGTCGTGCTTGATGCCTGTCAATCTGCTCCACACATGCCTATTGATGTGAAAGAGCTTGGTGTTGATTTTCTCGTTTTTTCTGGTCACAAGGCTTTAGGTTCAACAGGTGTTGGCGTGTTGTGGAGTTCTGAACTTGATGATCTGCCTCCATTTCTCTATGGCGGCTCAATGATTGAAACGGTAACTATGACTGCCGCTACTTGGGCACCGGCACCGCGCAAGTTTGAAGCTGGAGTACCTAACATGGCACAGGCCGTTGGTCTTGGTGCTGCCATTGATTACTTAACAGCTCATGGAATGAGCAATGTTCATGACCATGAAATGGCACTAACTAAGTATTTAATTGAAAAGTTGTTGCAGGTTCCAGATCTCAAAATAGTGGGACCAACAGATCTTGATTCTCGTGGCGGAACAGTTTCATTTACTGTGGGGGAGATTCATCCGCACGATTTAGGGCAGTATGTTGACAGCCAAGGTGTGGCGGTTCGTACAGGACATCATTGCGCTTGGCCATTGACCCGAAAACTTGGTGTACCGGCAACAACACGTGCCTCTATATATTTGTATAACGATGAGTCAGATTGCGATGCACTATTTGATGCAATCCTTGGCGCACAGAAATATTTTGCATAATGGAATTGGATAGCCTTTACCAGGAAGTAATTCTTGATCACTATAAGCACCCTTTGAACAAAGGTTTGTCGGAAACATACGGGGCTCAGGTTCATCACGTTAATCCAAGCTGTGGAGATGAAGTCACTCTCAATGTCACTGCCGAAGGTGGAGTTATTAACAGCATAACCTGGGATGGGGTTGGCTGCTCAATTTCGCAGGCAAGTGTTTCAATTGCAAGTGATTTACTGGTAAATAAAAGCTTTGCTGAAGCAGATGCCATTCTTGATGAATTTACCGAACTTATGCACAGTAAAGGAACCAAACAGGGTAATCCTGATGTCCTAGATGATGCCGTGGCTCTGGCCGGAGTATCAAAGTTTCCTGCCCGCATTAAGTGCGCACTTTTGGGATGGATGGCGTTTAAGGATGCAGCCGTTAGAATTAAGACAACAACAGGGGGAGAGTAACCATGACGACTAGTGTTGATGATGTAACTGAGGCGATGAAGGATGTTGTTGATCCTGAACTTGGCATCAATGTTGTGGACCTTGGACTTGTATACGATGTTATGGTCGACGAAGCCAACATCGCAATCCTAAATATGACTCTGACTTCTGCAGCTTGTCCTTTGCAAGATGTGATCGAAGATCAGACTCGTGCCGCACTTGCCGGAATGACAACCGATGTGAAAATCAATTGGGTGTGGATGCCGCCTTGGGGTCCAGACAAGATTTCTGATGACGGAAGAGATCAGCTGCGCGCTCTCGGCTTTACGGTTTAGTTATGTCAATGCATGCAGCGTGGATGACCCACCGCTCGATGACAGCCGATCCTTCGGTAAAGGAACAAAAATTAAAACCTGGCACGGTAAAGCGCATTTTTAGGTTTGCACTTCCATACCGAACCAACATCATCATTTTTTTAGCGACCGTCATAGTTGATGCAGCCCTAGTAGTAGCAACACCACTGCTTCTAAAACAGCTAATCGATGATGGTGTGATCCCTAAAGATGGCGCTGTGGTGACAAAACTCGCAATATTTGTAGGCCTTCTAGCGGTTGCAGATGCTGGATTCAACATGCTCGGGCGTTATTTCTCTTCACGAATTGGTGAAGGCTTAATTTATGACCTTAGATCATTGGTCTTTGCCCACGTGCAAAGACAATCAATAGCCTTTTTCACCCGCACGCAGACAGGTGCTCTGATTTCAAGAATTAACTCAGATGTCATGGGTGCTCAACAAGCCTTCACAGCTACGCTTTCAGGAGTTGTCAGTAATGTGGTGAGTCTGTTCTTGGTCGGCATAACAATGCTGATCTTGTCCTGGCAAATCACTATCTTTTCACTTCTTTTACTTCCAGTATTTTTGATCCCTACCAAGTGGGTCGGACGCAGACTTCAGTCTTTAACTAGAGAGTCATTTAACGTCAACGCTGAAATGTCTAGCACTATGACGGAGCGCTTCAACGTCTCTGGAGCAATGTTGGTTGCTCTGTATGGGGAGCCAGATCGTGAGCGTGAATACTTCAGAAGTCGTGCCAGGCGAGTTGCAGATATTGGTATCAAAATGGCGATGCTCAACAGGCTCTTCTTTATCGCGCTGACAAGTGTTGCAGCTATTGCCACTGCTTTTGCATACGGAATTGGTGGGCATTTAGCAATTAATGGGGGAGTAACTGTAGGAACTCTTCTGGCGATCACCGCTCTATTGGCACGTTTGTATGGTCCCTTGACGGCTCTATCTAATGTTCGCATCGATGTGATGACATCCTTAGTATCGTTTGAAAGAGTTTTTGAGGTCTTAGACCTCCAACCTATGGTCAAGAATCAGGATGGCGCAAAGGTTCTAGTTACCAAGGAGCCACGCATCGAGTTCGATAATGTTAATTTCTCCTACCCTCGTGCTGAGGAAATCTCACTAGCATCACTTGAATCTGCCGCTAAAGCTGAAACAGTCCAGAGCGGTCAGGTACTTCGTAACCTTTCTTTTGTTGCAGAACCGGGAACGATGACCGCCTTAGTTGGTCCATCGGGTGCTGGTAAAACAACTATCAGCGCACTGTTGCCTCGCCTTTATGATGTAACAGAAGGTTCGATCAAAATCGATGGAAATGACATTAGGGAATTAACCCTTGAATCATTGCGTGAATCAATTGGTGTTGTTATGCAGGATGCACACCTATTCCATGAATCCATTGCAGAAAATCTGCGTTATGCAAAGCAAGATGCGACCATCGAACAGATGCAAGCAGCATGTGAGGCAGCTCAAATTTGGAAGCTAATCGAATCACTGCCAAATGGGTTAGACACGATGGTAGGTGAGCGAGGCCATCGACTTTCAGGTGGCGAGAAACAGCGTCTTGCAATCGCACGGTTGTTGTTGAAATCTCCTGCAGTAGTAATTTTGGATGAGGCGACGGCACATCTGGATTCTGAAAATGAGCAGTTAGTCCATGCCGCTCTTCAAACAGCGCTTAAAGGAAGAACCAGCATTGTTATTGCCCACCGCTTGAGTACCGTTCGAGAGGCCGATCAGATTCTCGTTCTTGAGAAGGGCTCTATTGTCGAACGCGGCACTCATGATGAACTTGTTGCAAGAGGTGGCCTTTATGCAGATCTATATAACAGGCAGGATTTAACGGGTGCGGCGAATCAAGATTCGCCCATAGACAACTAACCCAGCAAAGAAAATCCACTGCAGAGCATATGCCATGTGTGGACCATCGCTAAGTTCGGGAAGTTGGGCCGCTACATCTGGAGTAAGGGATTGCTCTGAGCCATTTAGAAGATCAATGTAAAACTTTTCAGTATTTAGCTGGGATTGCGCGTTAAGTTCGGAAACTAATCCTTCACCTTTTCCAGGTAGTGCAAAGAATGAACCACGAGGCAACGATGAATCAAGACGAAGTCGTCCAGTAATGGATACTTGGCTAGTTGGTACCTCTGTTACTACTGGTGGTGTTGTTGCCGTTGCACCAGCTTGTACCCATCCACGATCCACCCAGAAACTCTTGTTTGTCGTTGACCTAAAAAGTGTCAATACTTCATAACCATACTTGCCATCGTTATAACGATTTCGTAGCAAGATTTGCTTCTCATTATCGAAAACGCCTTCGACTAAAACTGTTTGCCATTCATAATCGATTAATGCTCCAGAAACAGAGTTCAATTCAATTGGTGACTGGGCAATTCGATCTTGAATCACGGCGTTTCGAGCATGTCGATCAACACCACGGTGATATTGCCATTGCGATCCCCAAAGACAAAATATGATTAGAAGCAGGGCAATAAATGATTTGAATAGAGCCCATGGCTCTTTTGCCTTTTGAGGTGAAGACATTGTTAGTCGAGAGCGAGTGGTTTGTTTTCGACTACCTCAGCACCGCGTGTAACTGTTTCACGTCCTGCATTAGCGATGACAACTGCGAAATATGGCAAAGTCACGGCTCCCAAAAGAGCAAACCAGCGATATGGGCTTGGCAAGATAACAGTCAATATGAAACAGGCGGTGCGGATCATCATGGAAATGAAATATCGCTTTTGCCGGCCAGCTTGATCACGAGTCAAGGCTTGAGGAGCACTTGTGATGTCGTAAATCTTCTTTTCCCTGGCCATGTGAGCAAGGGTAGTGCTCGGCGCGCACCTTTGCTTCTTTTGTTTACTCGAAGGTAGCCAGTAGGTTTTGGGGATGAGTTCTATTGCCATAGTCACAGGCGGAAATCGCGGTATCGGACTAGCAATCGCGCACTCCTTAAAGTCTGCCGGTCACGAGGTCGTTGTGACCTACAGGAGTGGAAACCCTCCTGAGGGGTTTAAATCAGTCCAGATGGATGTCACAAGTACCGAAAGTGTAGACGCAGGATTTTCCTCAATTGAAGATCAATGGGGCTTCCCAGAAATTATCGTCGCAAATGCTGGGATAACAAAAGATGGTCTTGTCATGCGAATGAGTGATGAAGATTTTGAATCCGTCATTGATGCGAATCTCACTGGTGCATTTCGAGTTGCTCGGCGCGCTACAAAAGGCTTGTTGAAGTTGAAACGAGGTCGGTTGATCTTTGTTGGTTCAGTAGTTGGAGCTGTGGGTTCTGCCGGACAAGTTAATTACTCATCCTCAAAGGCGGGTCTAGTTGGAATGGCACGCTCTTTTGCTCGTGAACTTGGTAGCCGCGGAATCACTGCAAATGTGATCGCCCCGGGTTTTGTTGAAACCGATATGACTGCAACGTTAGATGAAAAGCGTCGAGGAGAGATAGCAGGATCTGTGCCCCTTGGGCGCTTTTGCGCGCCAGAAGAGATCGCTGATGTCGTCACCTTTATTGCATCACCACAAGCTAGTTATATCTCTGGTGCATTGATTCCAGTTGATGGCGGATTAGGAATGGGACATTAAATGGGAATACTCGAAGGCAAAAAGATACTAGTCACTGGTGTTTTAACCGATGCCTCAATCGCATTTCACATTGCACGCCTTGCCCAAGAACAAGGAGCAGATGTCATCTTGACCGGATTTGGTAGAGCGCTTTCTTTAACTACCCGAATTTCAGGTCGTTTGCCAAAGCCTTGTCCTGTTATTGAATTAGATGTGACAAGTGAGGCTGATTTGGCCGCTCTTGAATCACGGGTCCGGGAACACTTTCCAGAAGGCTTAAATGGCGTTGTGCATTCAATTGGTTTTGCACCAGAGGCAGCACTTGGCGGAAACTTTTTAAATACACAATGGGAGGATGTCGCTACCGCAATTCAGGTTTCGGCTTTTTCTTTGAAGTCTCTAACAATGGCCGCTCGTCCATTATTTAATGGCGGGGGTTCAGTTGTGGGTCTTGACTTTGATGCTCAGGTTGCTTGGCCAAAGTATGACTGGATGGGGGTCGCAAAAGCCGCCTTGGAATCTACAGCTAGATATTTAGCCAAAGATCTTGGTTCAGAAAATATTCGTATCAACTTAGTTGCCGCAGGTCCTATTCGAACGATTGCTGCTAAATCGATTCCAGATTTTGAACGCTTCGAACATCTTTGGGATGAGCGCTCTCCACTGCGTTGGGATGTCAATGATCCTGTTCCAGCGGCACAAGCTGTAGTCGCTTTGCTCTCTG
>JAIOWZ010000033.1 GCA_021741905.1 Candidatus Planktophila sp.
TAAAAACGCCAACGATCTTGAGTGATCCCCTAAATCCTTAACGGTTATTCGTAAATGATTTTTAGTAGGAGCCGCAGACAAAGAATACGGATGTGACATCAACGCATGCCCGCGAGCAATAAATCTCCACCCAAAGAACTGCCCACCTTGCGCCGCCAACCGATCTAAATTGCGACCCTTCATAATTACCGAAACAACACCCGGTCCCTCGACCACAACTTTTTCAACTCGCACATTAACTTTCAGTGATCGCCAAATTGGAACCCAGAATCTCCAGTACCCAATCGATAACGCCATCACCACATACAAAGTAATCCAATACGCCCGATTTAACGGATGATCAATAAACATCGAACCATTAACTATCTGGTGCATAAACGATGCAGCAACCGCCGCATAAGTCAGAATGTGAACCAACCACCAAGTTTCATAACTCATCTTGGCTCTGGCCTTTTTATATGAAGTAACACCCGCCAGCACCATCAACACAAAACCTGCTAACGCAAACCACATCCAGTCATACAAAGTTAAGAACTGCCACATCTCTTTATACAAAGGAATCTGATCTTGCCCCGCAAAACCCAACACAATCAAAAACACATGGGCCCCAATTAAATACAAAGACCACGGCCCCAGCTTTCTGTGCCAAGTCACCAATCGATCATGGCCAACTCCGCGTTCCACAACAGGTATACGTGCCACCAAGAAAACACCCACCACAGACAGATACGTGCCCACCAAAGCTGCCAATCGGCTAACCGTCACAACCACCGAATAGAAATCCCGAAAATCCCCAGCTCTCAAAGTCGTCGCCTGCAAGGCCAAAGTCAGCCCTAACCCAGCGCCCAACATCAGCGCCGCCCAGTCCGTACCTGCTGCCGAGTGCTTATAAATGCGGGTCGCCTGCGTCATGTCTCAATTACACCGCAGATTCCTGAGTGTGGGCTGATAACTAGTCAGACGGCTACTTCTTTTTATATCCTGTTGGGCAAGTGGGTTTGATTCCAGTTACATTTTTGATTCGTTTGCCTTTTATGCATTTAATTGTAGATTTCTTTGACTCTTCGGCAGCTTTTTTCTTTGCTTCGGCCTCTTGTTTGGCTTTCAGTTCACTTGCTGCTTTGGCTTCGGCCTCTTGTTTGGCTTTCAGTTCACTTGCTGCTTTGGCTTCGGCCTCTTGTTTGGCTTTCAGTTCACTTGCTGCTTTGGCTTTGGCTTCGGCCTCTTGTTTGGCTTTCAGTTCCCGGTTCTTAGCTTCCTCAATAAGGAACTCTTTATAAGCTACATCGAGTGCGGGCACAAAGGGCCAAAGAACTGTTGTGGAGGCATATCTCTCCCCGCTTGCACCATTTCCACCAGCGAAAATTGTGCCGAGATAAAGAATTTCGTTGCCTTTTCTCATTAAGAGCGGGCTTCCCGAATCTCCAGAGCACACTTCAGCATTACCTTCTGAGTATCTGGCAAATAGCCATCTGTCTCTAATGTGAGTAATAGATTGAATATCTGTCCCTACTATTCCTTGGGCCAGATAAGGCTTTCCGTCGTTGGATCTTCTTTGCTCCCAGCTTGTGCCAATGCAGCCATACCCGAGATGAAAAGCACGGCCTTGTCCAAAACGAAAGCTTTCGATCTCGTCTCGATTGGCAGCACGACTTACCGTTGGACCATTGAGTTCACGCTCTAAAAACAGAAATGCAACATCATTAACTTGGGTTTCCCTCAAACCCTTTTCAGGCTCCCACCGATTGAAATAATCAGGGTCGGTCCAAATTTTCAAAACCTTTACACGAGAGGATCGAGTCTCTGGTGTGAGCCAATCGATTCCTGGCTGCGAGACATACCAATCCTCGATAGGTTTAACTAGTTCGGGAGCTCGAGCACCTTGTTTGATAACACAATGAGCTGCAGTGACAACAACGCGCGGACGTAGATACGCACCCGTGCAATGTGAACTAGGTTTTTCCTCTCCGAACAACATTGTTACGACATAGTCAGCACCAACTGATGCTGTTCCATTGATAATTGAATTGGCGGGTGTTGTCGAAATCATCAAAAAGATGAATGCACCGAGGGCTGCCTTTAGCTTCACGTCTAAAATACTACTAACTTTAAAAGCAATCTTTTCGAACATAACTGATTCTTAATTGAAAAGTTCTAACATCGCAGGGATCACACGGGCCTCTATCCAGAATTGATATTCCTTCCCAGTCAACTCCTTAAATGCTTTGTCCCAATCACGGTACAGATTCGTCAATTTCAATATATCAAGGAAGGCTTTTCCTCCGAAGTCTTGATAAAAGAGTTGGGCGACGAAGTATCCGGAGGCTCTTCCGTAACCATCTTTAGTGCAACCATCAGAATTACGTTGTCTGGTCAATTCAAAATACTTACGCCAGTTTTCAACATTATTGCTGCCTAAAAATCCTGGTGAGGATTGGAGAACACTTAATCGTGCGGCTTTGAATCCAGATAGTCTTGAAGCGCGCCGTTGGCTAAGCCAACTTGCACTTGATGTCAGAGGCCTCAGACTTGGGATAGGATTCATCTCTGATGCATCTTCAAAATAGAATGCATCTTCAAAAAGCGCAGGGAATCCTTCATTATTCCAACAAGCCATACTTGAAAAATTCTTCCATCCTTCGAGGTAAGAAAACTGCACGAGATGCCCGTACTCGTGGGTGAATGCAGTTGCTAAATCCGCCGCCCAATTTTGATTCTTCGCAACCATCTCCGTCCCAATTACATAAAGAATCGTCAAACCACCTGGTAAAGAACGCCCCGCGATATTCTCATTGAAGTTTTCTACCAAAACGGTGCCTTGAAACTTTGATGAAAAATCTGGACTAAACCAATTTTTCTCATTGCAATAAACAGTGCAGGACAATTTTCTATCAATCTCACGAGATTGATATACTGAATAGTCTTTCTCGGAGAGAACTAAGACATTAACTGGGTATGGACTTTCAAAGCCTAGTCGCTTCCAATATGAAGAGGCTAAGTCTTGATACTTCAGAAGTTTTGTCACTAGAGCTTGATCAACATTGGGTGAAATTTCAATATTTCGATAAACAAGCAGGTTCGAATCAGCCCTACTCTCTCTTGATATCTCGGCGAATAGTTTCAGCCAACTTGGTGTTGGTGTTGGTGTTGGTGTTGGTGTTGGTGTTGGTGTTGGTGTTGGTGTTGGTGTTGGTGTTGGTGTTGGTGTTGGTGTTGGTGTTGCAACACCTTTGTTCCAGATCAGCTTTTTCCCACTTTTGATGCAAGTATGTTTCTTACCCAAATATGTTGAAGTTGCACCTAATTTCTTGCATACATTGCCAGCTTTAGTTGACGCCATACTTGGTGTCGAAAACATCCCTAAAACTATGAAAAGGCAAAGTGTCACCCTGACGTACTTCAACATCTGTAAAGAGTAAGTCCATAGAGTCTGATTTTAAGAATTCGGAGCTATAACTACCTGGTCAAATTAGGGAGATCTGTGGGCAGGATTCTGACAGGTGAAGCGACTTGCCTTTGCGATTGCCACGGCAGATAACCGCCCTCGCATCATCTTGATATCGTTTTTTGGGGTGTTGACGATACCCTTGACCCACCATGAAGTACGCCCAACTGATTCGCTTGCTGGTTAATCGCGAGCTAACTCTTCGCTACAAGCGCAGTGTTATCGGCATTGGTTGGACCTTGCTCAACCCAATTCTCACCAGCGCAGTTCTTTGGTACGTCTTTTCATTTGTCTTTGCCTCAAAGCTACCTTCGGGTCAACAATTTGCGCCCTATCTAATGGCCGGCATTTTGCTCAACACTTTTTTCAACCAAAGTTTGATGCAATCCGCGGAATCAATTGCCAGCAATGGTGGAGTCCTCACAAAAATTTATGTTCCGCCACAGATTTTTGCGATCTCATCTGCTCTTGCGGGTCTGGCAAACTTCTTTATCGGATTACTACCCCTGGCTCTAGTTTGTTGGGTTTCAGGTCAATCCTTAGCTCTGACTCTTCCCCTTGTCATTGTCGTTGGTGTTGCCCTTGCTTTATTAACTGCAGGGCTTGGATTAGCTATTTCAATTATGTTTATTCGCTTTGATGACACCCGAAATATTGTGAACGTATTACTTCTAATCTTGATGTATTTAACGCCGATCTTCTATCCAGTTGGAATCATGAACCAAACTATGCAGAACATCATTCATTGGAACCCACTCACAAGTTATCTGGATATTTTTCGTTGGGCTTTTTCAAATAATGCGACTCCAACACTATTTAGTTGGGTCTATATGAGCTGCTGGAGCATATTTGCACTGCTTCTTGGAACATATGTTTTCAAGAAATATTGGCCAAGAACGGTGGCAATGCTCTAATGCCCGTAATCGATCTTAAGAATGTAAATGTAACTTATCGAGTCTTAATGAATAAGTCGAGTTCACTGAAAGAGTTATTCAAGGATGCCTTAAAAGGTAAAGCCCGCGTTGTCGATTACGTTGCATTGCAAGATATTTCTTTTTCAGTTGATGCCGGCGAAGTAGTTGCAATCCTTGGTCGAAACGGTGCGGGTAAATCAACGCTTCTCAAAGTTCTTGCCGGAGTATTGCCCCCAACAAGGGGAACATCAAAAGTTAATGGAAAAATTGCTCCAATGATCGAACTCGGCGCGGGCTTTCACGCAGAAATGACTGGTTCTGAGAATGTTCTGTTTTATTCAGCACTAATGGGTCGCGATGTAAAACACGTTAAAGAACGCACACCAGCTATTGGCGAGTGGGCAGGGGTCGCAGACCACATGGATTTCCCTCTTCGAACCTTTTCTTCAGGCATGGTTGCACGCTTAGCTTTTGCGACGGCAACGGATGAAAAAGCGGAAGTGCTTCTAGTTGATGAAGTTTTGTCCGTGGGAGATGCCGATTTCCAAGAAAAGTCAAAAGCTCGCATGCATGAATTGATTTCGAGTGGTGCTGCTGTTGTTCTTGTTTCGCATGACATGTCTGCAGTTCGAGAACTAGCAACTCGTGCTGTGTGGCTTGAAGCAGGACATGTAAAGATGATTGGCAATACAGATGAGGTCGTTGCCTCCTACGAAGCTCACTAACTATGCGGGTTTTACATGTTATCGCCCGTTTAAATGTTGGTGGTACGGCTCGTTATATCACTCAGCTTGCTAATGAATTACCCAAGCATGGCATCGAAACATTTGTCGCAACGGGTTTTGTACAAGGTTCCGAAGTTGAAGATGAATCTGCCCGATCAATAGATGTAATACGCATCAAGTCAATGGGCCGTGCCATTAACCCAATTAAGGATCACTTTGCTCGCAAGCAGCTAGACAATATCATCGCCGAAGTTATGCCAGACATTATTCATACCCACACCTTTAAAGCCGGTTATGTCATCCGTATGAAGCAGCAGTCGGTTCCTGTTGTTCACACTTTTCACGGTCACTTACTTGATGATCCAGAGTTTTCAGGGATTAAGTCAAAGATCATTATCGAGTTAGAAAGAATGCTGGCTAGGAAATCAGCAAAGCTTGTGACTGTGGGTCGCCGAGTTTCCGAAGAGTTGCTTGAACAAAGAATTGGAAACCGCACACAGTATGTAAACATTCCACCAGGTGTCGTACCTGTTGCTGTAACTCCAAAACAACAAGCTCTCAAGAATCTGAATCTCGAAGATGATGGAACACCCCTGGTTGGATGGATCGCACGTGTTACAGGTGTAAAGAATCCAATGCGTGCATTGGAAGTTGCAGACGCAATGCCAGATACCCGCTTTGTCATGGCTGGTGGTGGTGACCTGCTGGATCAAATAAGAGCAAAAGCGCCTTCTAATGTCAGCGCTATTGGCTGGGCAGAGGCAGCAGATCTATTCGGTGCTTCAGACATCATTCTGTCCACCAGCGAAAATGAGGGCATGCCAGTTGCCTTAATTGAAGCTCAGCTGGCTGGAAAGCCAGTTGTAGCTACCGATGTCGGGTCGGTTTCAGAGGTAATCCTCAACCACGAAACCGGCATTGTCACGAACAAAAATCCTGGGTCAATTGCATCTGCCCTTGAATCCTTAGTTATAGATAATGCCAAGCGTGAAGAAATGGGCCGTTTAGCCATCGCACGAGCACAAGCTCTTTTCTCCGTGGACCGCATGATTAATGCACATATCGAGCTCTACAAATCGATTGTGAAATAAGGTTTACCCATGCGCGTATTCATAACAGGTGGAGCTGGATTCATTGGATCCCACCTCGCCGATCATTACGTCGCCGAGGGTAATCAAGTCACAATTCTGGACAATTTTTCTACAGGATCAAAAAGCAATATTTCTCATCTCGAAGGCAAGATCACTACAACCGATGGTGACATCAGAAATATCGAATTGGTTGAGTCTCTAACTAAGGATGCGGATCTGGTACTGCACATGGCAGCTGCCCTTGGCGTAAACACAATTCTTGAATCACCACTTGAATCAATGCGTACCAACATTACCGGCAGTGAAGTCGTTCTTAATGCTGCAGCCAAGTTCAATAAGCGAATCATCATCGCAAGTACATCGGAAATTTACGGAAAAAATCCAAATCAACCATTGACTGAAGTCGATGATCGCGTCGTCGGAGCACCACAAAAGATTCGTTGGACATACAGCGATGCAAAGGCAATTGAAGAAGCTATGGCTTTTGCTCTGCACCAAGAAAATAGACTGCCTGTAACCACGGTTCGCTTGTTCAATACTGTTGGACCACGCCAAACAGGTCGCTACGGAATGGTAGTTCCACGATTTGTGCAGGCTGCACTTAAAAATGAACCAATCACTATTTATGGCGATGGCACCCAATCACGAGTCTTTTGCCATGTGGCAGATGCTGTGCAAGCGATTGCAACGATGGCAGCTACAGATTCAACAATCGGAGATGTCTATAACGTTGGCGGCACTGGTGAAGTAACCATTAAGCAGCTAGCAGAGCAGGTCCTGGAAGTTACTGGATCACATTCAGAGATTACCTACACATCATATTCCGATGCATACCCGGCAGGGTTTGAAGATATCCAACGCCGAGTTCCAGATATTTCGAAAGTTAAGTTAGCAATTAACTGGACGCCTACAAGAGATTTACAGCAAATAATTAGTGATATTGCTGCACAGTAGAAACTTACTGAACTAGATCCCGTCCACACCATCAATACTGCCGGTGCAATCAAACACATACCCACAACCTTTTATTGCACCAATTGAAACGCCTTCATGTTTAGACACAACAATTGCAATATCGGCATCTGCTAGTGGTGATGAGGATTCACCCCGCCATTGTCCTACTAATTCGTCATGCCAAACCACCGCTGCACCTTGCTCTCGCAGTAAATCAATAACATCAGCAGCAGGTGTCTCACGCGTATCTGCAACATTAGATTTATATGAAACACCCACTACGATAACTTTTTTACCCTTGATCGAGCCACCATTTCCGGCAATAACTCGCTTTACAACATAAGCAGGCATCGCAAGATTAACCTCATTAGCACGTTGAATAAATGTTGCAGGAACTCCAATAATATTTGCAACATATGCCAAATAACTTGGATCGACTGGTATGCAATGCCCGCCGACGCCGGGACCTGGATTGAATGGCATAAATCCATATGGTTTTGTTGCTGCAGCCTCAATCACTTCTCGACCTGATATTCCGAGCGCATGAGCAATCTGTGCAAATTCATTCACCAACGCAATATTTACCTGGCGAAAGGTATTTTCAAAGATTTTGGCAGCCTCTGCAACCTCGGGAGATGAAACCTCAATAATCGAATCGCAGAAACTTGAATAGAATTCGCGAGCCTTTGCAACAGCCGCCGGAGTTAGTCCACCGATCAAACGTGGAGTGTTCTTTGTGCCCCACTGGGTATTTCCCGGATCTACACGTTCTGGCGAAGATGCATACCAATGATCTACTCCCGAAATACGCGCTGCAATCTCTTTTCGCAATGTACCTGGATAGGAAGTTGATTCATTCACAATAAGAGCTGGCCTCTTCACATGCTTTGCAATCAAATCAGCGGCATTGTGCACATAAGAAAGATCTGGGTTTCGCTTCTCATCAAGTGGAGTTGGCACCGCAATAACAACGACATCGCAACCATCTAATTCCGCTGCCTGGCTTGTGGATTTATATCTTCCCTCTGAAATAAAACCACTTAAATCAAGATTGGAGACCCCTTCAATATGGGACTGACCTCCATTTAATCGCCCAACCAAAGCCTCGTTTACATCAAATCCGATTACTGAATGCTCTGCACCAGCCGCACCCATGGCGATAGTCAGACCAACGTACCCCTGACCAATGATTGCAACACGCATGAAGGTAGATTACCGAGTTATTTCAGATTTGGATTGAGCGGATCCAATCGCTTCATTTGTATTTTTGCTTCAGCAACCTGCTCTGGGGTTGCATTTGGGATTTCAGACAATAATCGCCACATCGAAAACTCATCTGGGAACTTTGCAACCCCATCTTCAAGAACTTTCAATGCCTCTGTTTGCAAGTTGTTATTCGAAAGAGACACCACTACCTGACCCATTGGATAGGCCTGCATCGGCCAAATGTAGGCAGCTCTTTCAATTTGCAAGGCATTCTGAGACTTCAAAGCCGTTAAGTACTTACTTGATGCAATAACCGGAGGTAAACCTAACAAGGCACCAACTAGCAGACCCGCAACCATCGCCATAAAGGCATGAGGGGTCACTTTTGGAGCGTCTATTTTCTTAGCAACTTTTCCCTTTACCGCTGAGATCTTATTCTGCGTCACGGTGACGTTCTCTCGACTCTTTACTTCATACCCAATTATCAATCCGGATATCACCCAACCCCAAATTGCCAAACCGAGCTGATTAAGACTGATAACGGATTGTGCAAGATAAGCAAACCAAACCGCGATGAGGCCAGTTATCGTTGGTTCAAACTGCTTAGCTCTTTTAAGAATTCTAAAAACGGATCTAATCACAAGAAGAACCATTGCAAGGTAGATGATCAATAAGGGAAAACCACCATTTGACGACAAATCTAAAAACACATTATGAGCAGCGTTTGACGTTACTTCCGGACCTCTACGCAGGGTAGCCTCAAGCGATCGCGTTCGGCGATACCAGTCGCCATAACCATCCAGCCCCACTCCCAACAACGGATTTTCAACTGTCATTTTCCAACCGGCTTGCCAATAGTCGCCTCTGTAGCTCACGGATAACTTATAGAGCAATGACGCTAATGGACCTTTGTTCAAGGACCCAAATGCGACAAATAAAATTCCCAATAAACCAATTATAAGTGATGGGTATTTAAGCAGTTTGAACTTAGATTTTGGAATCCAAATTAGTATGACGATTCCAATTCCACCTAAAAGTACCAAAAAACCTTGTTGGGATTCAGTTCCCCTTATGACATATGCCGAAAGAATTAAATATAGCAATCCAGCAACAATGGAAGGTTTTCTCGCACCTTTTGTTAACAAAAATGCAAACACCGCGATTCCGCTAAATCCGACAAAAGAAGACTGAAAGTTAGGGTTTCCTAAGAAACCAATTACAGGGCTGTACTGATTCACCCAGTCAAATACATCTACATTAAACGATTGAAAAAACCCATAAATACTTGAAAGTAGTCCAGCCATTATCAAGGTGAACGAAAATTTCTTGATCACTGCTTCCGATGATGCAATCGCGCCAGCTAAAAACAAAAAAGTTAACGAGATGTAAGCTACAAAACCAGTAGCTCTTCCAAAAGTTCCAAACAAACCTTGATTGAAATTATCTCCTGAAAAAAGAAGAACAATAAACAAATCAAGGATAAATAACCCAGTTAGAAAAACTAAGGGACGATTTTTCGATTGCCGTAGCAATGAGAGATTTGTGGCCAACAGGCCAGCAGCCATGAAACCTCCAATTGAGATCACGGCCAACTTTGGAACGTTGATTGGGTCAAACGTGGTCCAGGGCAGAACAATCAAAGTTGCCAATAAGGCTGTCCAAATCAAAATTCTTTCTAAAGCGGAATTATCGGCCTTTTTGAGCATGGCTCAAGGGTACTAAGAATAAGCACAAAAAAGCCAAAACCCGGCCCTCTCTTGCGAGAGGACCGGGCTTCGGACTAGAGCTAACTCCTAAGAGTTAAGTTCCTTGGAAAGCTAAGGCTTACGCCTTTACCTTCTTCTGGATCTTGATTACTAGGTTTGTTAGAGCTGTGATCTGCTTCTTTAGAGCACCCACCATCTCTGAAACCTGAGTAGATAGAGCAGCTACTGCATCTGCAGCATCTTGTGCTGCAGCTGTTGCTGCATCTGCTGCTTCTGCTGCAGCGTTAGCTGCATCAGTTGCTGCATTTGCTGCATCAGTTGCTTCTGC
>JAIOWZ010000001.1 GCA_021741905.1 Candidatus Planktophila sp.
GGCGAGATTGTAAACACCATCGAAGTTACTGATTCAACGGGATTGGTAGTGAGCTACGAGGATGCAATCGTTGAAGCAGGAAAGATCACGACCAAGGTTTCAGGCCAAAGTGCCGCGGGTGTATTCACAGTTAAATACCGAGTTGTTGGCCAAGATGGGCATGTGATC
Source organism: Candidatus Planktophila sp. (assembly GCA_021741905.1). Lineage (GTDB taxonomy): Bacteria > Actinomycetota > Actinomycetes > Nanopelagicales > Nanopelagicaceae > Planktophila. Next base: position 169 of record JAIOWZ010000001.1, read on the forward strand.
GAGGGTGAATACACCTTCAATGCCTCACCTGACTATGCCGAAGCTGTCGCAGCAACCACCTCCGTGCCGCAAGATCGTTCAAATTTTCCAGTGGGTGGGATTTTAATTGCTTTCTTGCTTGCCATTTTTTTCGGTGGCCTCTACAAAAAATCTAAAGATCGGGACGATTCGTAGTGCCAACTTTTGATCTAGAAATAAATGGCCCAAACACGATCCAAGAGTCAGAACGTAAGGGAAGTGCAAAGTCATTGTTCTGGCCGTGGGCTGGTGCAAATGTTTCACTGCTTGCTCTGTCCTATGGCTCCTTCTTCCTAGGGTTTGGTATCTCATTTAGACAAGCCACTTGGGCCGCGATCATCGGAACCATTTGTTCCTTCTTCTTAGTGGGAATTAGCTCACTTGCTGGTAAGCGCTCGAATGCCCCAACCATGGTGCTTGCTCGAGCATCTTTTGGAGTGAAAGGCAGCATCGTTCCAGGCGTGCTTTCCTATTTCATTTTTGTGGGCTGGGAAACAGTTTTGGTTTCTCTTGCAACATTGGCAACAGGAACGGTTTTCTCTCGAATTGGGGGAGTGGACCAGAACCTTGCTTTGATCCTTGGATTTGTCATTGCCGTCTCTCTTACAGTATTTGGGGGAGTTCTTGGTTTTGGCGTGATTATGAAATTGCAAAAGATTTTGACGCTAGTAACCGTGGCCATGACCGTTGTCTATATTGCCTTAACTGTTGACAGTGTTAATTGGAGTGCAGTTACCGCAATCAAAGATGGGTCAACTCAAGGCTTCATCGGAGCTCTTATATTTGGAATTACGGGTATTGGGTTGGGTTGGGTTAATTGCGCTGCAGATTACTCTCGCTATCTGCCGAGATCAGTCTCCAGCAAAGCGGTAGTGGGCTGGACGGTCTTTGGCGCATCGATTGTTCCAATCGTGTTAGTAATCTATGGAGCGGCCCTATCTGCCAGTAGCAAAGATTTAAGTGATGCAATTGCTATGGATCCCATCGGTGCTCTCACATCACTCCTACCAACATGGTTTCTTATTCCTTTCGCGTTAATTGCGATTTTGGGATTAGTAGGTGGAGCTATTCTTGATCTCTACTCATCAGGATTAGCTCTTGTCTCAATTGGTGTGCCAATCAAGAGGCACCAAGCGGCAATCATTGATGCGCTCATAATGCTTACCGGATGTATTTACATCGTGTGGATTGCTGACAACTTCTTCTATCCCTTCCAAGGATTCTTGATCACCTTGGGTGTGCCAGTTGCGGTCTGGTCTGCGATCTTTGTTGCAGATGTCATTATGCGCAAGAAGGCATACATCGAAAAAGACTTGTATGACCCACAAGGAACATATGGATCAATCAACAAGGGCTCTATCGCGTTAATGGCTATTGGAACAATTGTTGGCTGGGGGTTTGTCACAAATACCTTTGCATCTTGGTTATCGTGGCAAGGATATTTTCTTGGGGTAATTGGCGGCAAAGAAGGCGCATGGGCATACTCCAATGTCGGAGTTATTTTTGCTCTACTTATTGGTTTCTTCGGACACATCATCCTGGCCAGAAAAATTATTGCGAAGCAGGAGTCCTTCTAAGCCAGATGTAGCCAACTAGGCCCGAAAGAATTGCTGAGATAAATAGTCCAAGGCGCACCTCATTGAGTTCTGCTTCATTCTTAGCCGCGATTTCAGCAATAACGAGTGAAACTGTCATTCCCATACCTGCCAATGCTCCGACTCCTGCAATCTCTTTGATTCGTAAATTTGCCTTAGCTCCAAGTTTGATCGCGATCCAGGCAAAGAGTGCAATTCCTAGAATTTTCCCGATTCCCCGGGCAAGAACTAAAGCGATTGTTGTGTGAGAGGTGAAACTCGCAAGATCAATGTCAAAGGGAATATTCACCACAATGATTACGGGCACGATGAAATATGTCGAAATAGGCGACAGAGCCTTAATCGCTTTGCTCAATTGAGTCTTTGTAAATGGAAGTAAAGCCCCAAGGGCTGCGGCGCCTAATGTGGCAAGAGCTTTTTCTGGATGTAAATCATCTCCATAAAAGATGCCAAGGACTACGAGCGAGAAAAGATCGTCGGCAATAGCCAAGGTGAGCAAGAAAATGCGCACTTGTGGCTGCACTCGCTTACCAAGTAAGGACAAAACACCTAAAGCCAAGGCAATATCAGTTGGCATGGCGGTAGCCCAAACATGGGAGCCAGGATTTATGGCGAGGAAGATCAGCGCAGGAAAAATCATTCCACCGAGAGCGGCAACTATTGGGACTATCGCAGACTTGAGATCTTTTAGACCATGCTTGATTTCTAAGCCGACCAAAAAGAAAAAAACTGCAATAAGTACATCGATGAACATGGGCTTAATCTACTGGACGCGGACACAACAAAGCCCGCCTTTTTAAGGGGCGGGCTTTGTTCTAACGGACTTATTGCACTACGGAAATGTTAGATGTCGTAATACAGTTCAAACTCTGCTGGGTGTGGGCGTAGTCGGACGTAGTCAACTTCTTCCTTACGCTTAAAGGCTATCCATGTGTCAATAAGATCCTTGGCAAATACGCCACCCTTTGTTAAGAACTCATTGTCCTTTTCTAGATTGTTAAGAACTTCATCTAGTGAACCAGGAACCTGAGGAATTGCTGCTGCCTCTGCTCCTTCTAGTTCATAAAGATCCTTATCAACTGGAGCAGGTGGTTCGATTTTGTTCAAGATTCCATCAAGACCAGCCATGAGCATTGCTGCGAATGCTAGGTATGGGTTAGAAGATGGATCTGGGCAACGGAACTCAATGCGCTTTGCTTTTGGACTAGATCCTGTAATTGGGATACGGATACAAGCTGAGCGGTTACGCGCTGAGTACACGAGGTTTACAGGTGCTTCATACCCTGGAACTAAACGACGGTATGAGTTAACAGTTGGGTTAGTAAATGCTAGAAGTGATGGTGCGTGCTTTAGCAGACCACCGATATACCAACGTGCCATGTCTGAAAGATCACCGTATGTGCCTGCTTCGAAGAACAGTGGCTTTCCATCTTTCCATAGTGATTGGTGAACGTGCATGCCAGAACCGTTATCTCCAAAGAGGGGCTTTGGCATAAATGTTGCGGTTTTTCCACCTTGCCATGCAGTGTTACGGATAACGTACTTGAACTTCATGACATCATCGCCTGCGCTAAGGATGTCTGTGAAACGGTAGTTAATTTCCATCTGACCGGCAGTTCCAACTTCGTGGTGTGAGCGCTCAACAAGAAGTCCTACCTTGCCAAGCTGCATAACCATTTCATCGCGCAGATCTGCGAATTGATCTGTTGGAGAAACTGGGAAGTAACCACCCTTTACGCGAGTGCGGTATCCACGGTTAGGTGTCCCATCAGCATCGTATTCAACGCCAGTGTTCCAAGCGCCTTCATACGATTCGATTTCGTGAACAGCTGAGTTAATTGTTGTCTTGAAACGTACGCTATCAAAAACATAGAACTCAGCTTCTGGTGCAAAAAATGCTGTGTCAGCAAATCCAAGTGAGCGCATGTAATCAACAGCCTTTGCAACAACTCCACGTGGGTCGCGGCTGTAAGGAGTGTTATCTACTGGGTTATGTACCGAGAAGATAATGACAAGAGTTTTTTCTTTGCGATATGGATCGATAAATGCAGACTCTGGAACTGGCAAGAGTTTCATGTCTGATTCGTTGATTGTTTGGAATCCACGAATTGAGGATCCATCAAACATAAGGCCATCGGTAAATACCGCTTCATCAAATGATTCAACAGGTACGTTGAAGTGATGTTGAATGCCGGGCAAATCAGTAAAGCGGACATCAACGAGTTTGACATCTTCTTTCTTGATGTATGCAAAGATTTCTGCTGCGTTCTTAAACATGCTTCTCCCAATTTCACATGTGATGCGCTGAATCTCTCATCATTGAGCCTTGTGCGCTTGTAGTAGTTGAACCCTAGGTCCATAGGGTGAAATTGACATAACCTACTTGTTAAATCCATGTTACGGCTTAGCCCTTGGCCAGTTACCCTTGCCACATGAGCTTTCAATTTACGCGCGTGAGCGTTGGTCGCCGCATGGCAGCCTTGATGGTGGATTGGCTGGCCTGCTATTTCATTGTGGCTGCTGCTACTGGGGGCCTGGGCACCATGGCCCCAAATCGTTCATGGACCGTATTGGCCCTGTTCTTTGCCGAGATCAGTATTTTTTCCGCACTTCAAGGGGCAACTGTGGGCCACAGGATCTTTGGAATTCGAATTGTTCGGTTCGTCGATGGTGGAGCGATTTCACCGATTCAAGCGCTGATTCGATCAGCGTTACTAGTGACCGTGATCTTTGCTATTACCTTTGATGAAAACGGCAGAGGAATGCATGAAAGATTAAGTGGATCAGTTTTAACTAGATTAACTTTAAGTTAGCGACTTTTTGGTGCGCGCGTTGGCATCGGGCCCTTTGGAATTGGCATAGACATACCGCCAACAGCCTTTAGCCGTGCTCGTACCTCACGCATTTGATTAGGCGTTAACTTCTTCGGAAGACGGCGCATGTGTCGTTGCAACTTTTGAATTGGAATGCGGCCATCTTCCTTACCCACGAGAATTTCAATAATTGGAACTCCTGGCGCAAATCTTTCCGCCTTCTTCTTTTCATCCGCAATCATCTGCCGAACAGCAGGCGTGCCCTCACCGGTTAGAACTATTCCTGGGCGACCAACACTGCGATGGACCATATCTTGATTACGAGATACCGCTACGGCAGGAGTTGTTGTCCAACCTTTTCGGATAGACATCAACACACTTGCACCCGCTCCGATTTGTCCATCAATTGCTGCATAAGCAGCGTTTCCTGCTTGACGGGTAAAAAACAGAAGAGTTAGAAGTGCAGCCAAAGGTAAAGAAACAAATCCTGCGTAGTAAGGGTTTCCAAAAAACCCACCAATCGTGATTCCAACGCCCCAGGTAGCAATAAAAATGCCAGCTAGAGCCGCTGTGATCCATGGCCTTACCTGCTTAGTGACCTTGTAGGCATCACGGAAGACTTGAAAACGCGGAGCCTTTATCTTCATTTCTTTAGCTTTTCTCTTAAACATGGTGGTTAGTTTAGTGGGGCTGGAGCGGTTCCACCAAGACGGACCGGCGCCCAGCGCTGGCCCACATGGCTATCAGGGTATTTTTCTTGAACATCACGCAACATTTGGATCATTACTTCGCGCAGGTGCTTTTCGGCAACTTCCACATCTGTCTCCCGAGAATAGAAAATAGGCTCTCCGAAAGAAACCGCGACAGGAAATTTCCTTCTTTTAAAATTTGGCTTTAAGCCCTTTGTATATACGCGCTGGCCGCCCCATACGATTGTTGGAATCACAGGCACACCTGCACCGATTGCTAAGCGAACCGCGCCAGATTTTAGCTCTTTTATCTCAAAGCTTGTAGAGATTGTTCCTTCAGGAAAAATTCCAATAATTTCGCCAGCCTTGAGTGAACGTAAAGCTGCAACAAAGGAAGCAGAGCCATTACTTCGATCCACATTGATGTGATGCATTCCGCGCATGAGGGGCCCTGCAATTTTATTATCGAAGATCTCTTTTTTGGCCATGAAGCGCACGTATCGTTTGGCAGGAAGGGCAGCAGTGCCCGCAAGTGCGAAATCAATATAACTTGTGTGATTAATTGCCAAAATCGCTCCACCCTTACGGGGAACATTGCCCTGTCCTTGAAAGTCAAGATTTAATCCAAGATATTTCCAAAAGGATTTGATCAGAACAATAACTGGGGGATAGACCAGATCAGCCACGAGCCGACTTCTTTTCCATTGCCTGCTTATATAAACGCCCAGCACGATAAGAAGAGCGCACGAGAGGTCCGCTCATAACTCCAAGGAAACCAATCTCCTCTGCCTCTTGTGCAAGTTCGACGAACTCTTGTGGCTTAACCCAGCGCTCCACTGGGTGATGCTTATTGGTCGGTCTTAAGTACTGTGTGATTGTAATGAGATCGCACCCAGCACTGTGTAAATCAACGAGTGCTTGTGAAACCTCCTCGCGAGTCTCGCCAAGACCAAGAATCAAATTGGATTTCGTGATCAAGCCGAAATCTTGGGACATCCTTAAAACACGCAGTGATTTTTCATAGGTAAAGGCAGGGCGAATTTGCTTGAAAATGCGAGGAACCGTCTCGAGGTTATGCGCAAAAACTTCTGGCCTGGTTTCAAAAATTGGGTTGAGCAGATCAGGGTTAGCATTGAAATCTGGAGCTAACATTTCAACGCCAGTTCCAGGATTTAATTCATGTACCTTGCGAATGGTTTCGGCATATAGCCACGAGCCTTCATCCTCAAGATCATCACGAGTTACTCCTGTGATAGTTGCATAGCGAAGGCCCATAGTTTTAACCGACATCGCTACTTTAAATGGTTCCGCGCGATCAATAGGTAACGGTTTTCCTGTGTCAATATTGCAAAAATCGCAACGACGGGTACAACGGTCTCCACCAATAAGAAATGTTGCTTCCTTATCCTCCCAACACTCAAAGATGTTAGGGCAAGCCGCTTCTTGACACACTGTGTGTAGTCCTTCAGATTTAACGAGACTATGTAGGCGTGTGTATTCCGGACCCATGTTTGCTCGGGTCTTAATCCATTCAGGCTTGCGTTCAATTGGTGTTTCGGCGTTACGGGCTTCAATCCGAAGTAGCTTGCGTCCTTCAGGTGCCATCGTCATGCGCTCACCTTTTTCAATGAATCAAGTATGTGTCGTTCTATGAGTGGTATAACTTCCTCAATTGTAATCGATCGGCCCAGTTCAATTTCTAAGGAAGTCACATCGGCATCTGCTATGCCACAAGGAACAATTTGGCCAAAAGCAGCCAGATCAGGATTTACATTGAGCGCAAAGCCATGCATAGTCACACCTTTTGCCACGCGGATTCCTATTGCAGCAATTTTTCTGTCTCCTCGTTCATCCTGAATCCAAACACCAGATCGCCCGTCAATACGCACTGCGGTGAGACCTAAATCATCACAGACCCGAATTAGCGCTGTTTCTATTTCGCGAACAAAACCAACAAGTTCAGAGGGCTTTTGTAATTTCACAATGGGATACCCAACCAATTGTCCTGGGCCATGCCAAGTGATTCGGCCACCTCTATCAACATCGATAACAGGAGTGCCATCTGCTGGTCGTTCGCCATTTTCGGTTCTGCGGCCAGCGGTGTAAACAGATGGGTGTTCTAATAACAGCAAAGTATTAGGGCGTGAACCAGAGGCAACTTCTTCGTGAATTTTTCGCTGAAAATCCCAAGCTTCTTGATACTCCATTAAGCCGTGACGCGAGAGAGCGACAGTTGCATTTGTTGGACTCTCGATGACTGGCACTTGCACAGCCTAAAGGTAGGCTTGCCTCCTTACCAATTCACGCTCGAGAGGTTTGATTCAGTGTCCACCACATCCATTAATAAGAGCCGCCGCCCACTTGCCTACGCATTACTGATTATTTTCCTGTGGTTTGGCGCAAGCGGAGTTTTTGGTCCCCTTTTTGGCAAGCTGTCTACAGTCCAAGAAAATGACAATTCGGCCTTCTTGCCAGATAGCGCAGAATCGACTCAGGCGGCAAAAATTATTGAGAAGTTTAATCAAGATCAAAATCAGAATATTCCGACCTTAGTTCTCTATGTTGGAGAAGTTGATGAATCAAAAATTGCAGCCCTGAACGCCCATCTTGCACAGCTTGGTTCCAAAAAGATTATTGGTACAGATATTCCGATTTCTAAATATCTAACCCAGAATGAACAAATTTTTGCCTTTCCTTCTGAAGATGGCAAAGCACTACTAGTCAATCTTCCATTTAAATCTGAAATCGCAACTGACCTGTTGCCTAATAACAAACCTGCGCTACCTGAAGTGATCGAAACACTGCGCGAGGATTCAGCTGAGTTTGCAAAAAGTGTGGGACTTGTTTCAAATGTCACTGGAATTGGCGCATTACTTGGAGATTTATTTGGAGCCTTTGAAGGCATTGACTCCTCATTACTGCTGACCACATTGGGAGTAGTTGCACTTATTCTGATCGTTGTCTATCGATCACCAATCCTCTGGATGTTGCCACTATTTTCGGCCGTAATTGCACTTTCCACTGCAGGTGGACTTGTTTATTTACTCACGAAAAACAATGTCATCGATCTCAACGGACAGTCACAGGGAATTCTCTCGGTTCTTGTCCTTGGCGCTGCCACAGATTATGCACTTTTGTTGATCTCTCGTTACCGTGAAGAGTTACATCATCATGACCATCCGGCGCAGGCCATGAAAGCTGCTTTAAAGGGCGTCTTTGAACCAATCGTTGCATCAGGTGCAACTGTGATTGCAGCGCTACTCGTTCTATTACTTAGCGACCTTTCTGGAAACCGCGGCTTGGGGCCGGTTGGTGCAATCGGAATTGCAGCAGCGGTCGTAACGATTCTCACCTTGCTGCCGGCACTCTTAGTAGCATTTGGACGATGGGTTTTTTGGCCACGAATTCCTAGAAATGACGATGCTAATTCTCAACTAACCGGCACGTGGGCCAAGATTGGTTCAGCAGTTGAAAAGCGTCCTCGCAAACTATGGATTTTAACCGCGGTTGCACTCTCGATTCTGGCCGGGTTTTCAACAACGCTAAACGCTCGTGGATTGTCTACTGCAGATGCATTCACCCAACGCCCCGATTCAGTTGTTGGTCTTGAACGATTGGGGGAGCACTTCCCTGGTGGCTCAGGACAGCCAACAGAAGTTGTTATTCCACAAGGGCTAGTCGACTCTGTATCAGCGGCGCTTTTAAATGTTGAAGGCGTTTCCTCAGTTGAACCCATGCGCATTTCCCCGGCAATCCCTGGGCTTCCACTTTCTGAAGTGAAAGTAATTGATGGCAAGGTGGTGCTGAATGCAACGTTGGCTCTAAATCCAGATTCAGTGGAAGCTCGCGAAATCATTCCTGTTATTCGAGAGGCTGTTCACGCGATAGATCCAAATATTCTCGTGGGAGGCAGCACAGCGGTTGCATTTGATACAGATGTATCAGCAAATCGCGACAACCGAACTATCATCCCAATCGTTTTGGTTCTTATCACTTTGATTCTTGGATTACTTCTTCGCAGTATTTTGTCAGCGGCACTTCTCTTGGGAACTGTTGTCTTGTCATTTTTTGCAACGCTAGGTGCATGCCAACTTGTTTTCGAACACATCTTCGGATTTAAGGGCGCAGACACCTCATTCCCATTATTTGCTTTCATTTTCTTGGTTGCACTTGGAATCGATTACAACATCTTTTTGATGACTCGCGTGCGGGAAGAAAGTGCAAAAATTGGAACGCGCGCCGGTGTGATTAAGGGTTTGACTGTGACAGGTGGCGTCATTACTTCTGCAGGAATCGTATTGGCGGCAACATTTGGAGTACTTGGTGTATTGCCTCTTGTGTTCTTGGCTGAACTAGGTTTTGCAGTCGCATTCGGTGTTTTATTAGACACTTTGATTGTTCGCACAATTTTGGTGCCTGCGCTAGTTCACGATATTGGCGGAAAAGTTTGGTGGCCATCTAAGTTGCAAAACCAGTAAGAATGGCATCGCGCTCAGCTGAAGTTCTCATCATTGGTGCAGGTCTTGCAGGCCTGAGCGCTGCTATCACACTCGAATCTGCTGGGGTCGACGTAAGGGTAATTGAGGCATCAGATCGCCCAGGCGGTCGCATAGCAAGTGATGTAATCAATGGTTTCATTTGCGATCGTGGTTTTCAGCTGATCAACGCTAAGTACCCTGCTCTGCAAGAACTGGAAGTGATCAAGGAGATTGATTTTATTCCAGCACCTAGAGTGATCGAAGTGGCTTTTGGTGATCGTCGCCACCGGATCGGTGATTCACGCCAATTGCCATGGACAGCATTGAATAAGGCAACGGGAACAATTCCTGAAAAGCTTGCACTGTTGCGATTCATAGTGGGTAAGGCTAAAGCTGGAGAATCAATTGGTGAGGCATTGCGAAACACTGGCACCTGTTATGACCGAGTTTTGCGTCCCTTCTTACAAGGAGTTTTTCTAACAGATCCAGACAATGTTGATGTCACATACGGACACTCGATCATAAAAAGTTTTGTTAACGGCAAGCCTGGAGTGCCACGCAATGGAGTTGGTGAACTTCCTAAAGCACTTGCCAAACGCGTCAGCAATATTGCCTATAACACGCGAGTAGATCGCATCGACCAGACATCTGTTCATACCAATAACGGAACCTATACGGCAAATAAAATTGTGGTTGCAACAGATGCAACCACTGCTACTCAGTTACTTGGGCTAACAGAGGTGCCGCGCATGGCTGGGTGTATTACTTGGTATCACGCCGTCTCCCAGAATCCTTCAGGAAGTGGGAGATTGGTGGTAGATGGACAAAGACGTGGACCGATAATTAATACGGTGGTGATGTCAGATATCTCAGCAAATTACGCACCCAGTGGTCAGCATTTGGTCTCCACAACAACTGAGTTAAATGTTACTGAGTCAGATGTGCGCAGGCACTTAGCCGTTGTCTGGGGGACAGGCACTCATGATTGGCAATTCATTGCTAAGTATGAAATTCCAGCAGCGCTACCGATTCATAGCGTTGGTAGAGCTTTGTCACAAAGTATGAAGATTAGTGAGCACCATTTTGTCGCCGGGGATCATCGAACAGTTCCTTCACAACAAGGCGCTCTATTTTCAGGTCGACTTGTTGCTCAATTACTCCTGAACTAGCTGTGCAAGCGCCTCTGTTATATGCGGGTAATCCCAAGTAAAGCCGGCTTCCTGAAGAACATGGGGGATTACTCGCTTTGAGCCCAGGACCTCCGAAGAAAATCCTCCGAGAACTATTCTTAGAGCCAAAGCAGGTGCAGGGAATAAGGCTGGTCGATGCATTGCACGGGCAAGGGCGGATGTGAACTCCTGATTAGTAACGGGATTTGGCGCAGTGACATTTACTGGACCTGAAATTGGATTTTCTAATGCAAAAACTATTGCGCGAATTTGATCGTGCAAGGTGATCCAGGACCACCACTGTTTTCCATTGCCCAACTTTCCGCCAAGACCTAAGCGAAATAGTGGAAGCATCTTGCCCAGTGCGCCACCGGTTGGGTCTAGGACAAGACCTGTACGAATTTTCACAGTGCGTGTTTCACCCGCCAGATCAGCAGCGGCTTCCCACTCGCGACAGACAGCGGCTAAGAAATCATCGCCAGCTCGATCTGTTTCAACTACGGCGCGATTACCGCTCTCGCCATACCACCCAATAGCAGATGCTGAAATAAATACCTGAGGCTTGAGCTCTGCCACAGCGTTTGCAATCGCGGTCGTACCAAGCAATCTCGAATTGAGAATCTCACTCTTATACTTTTTGTTCCATCGTTTATCACCAACTCCAACACCAGCTAAGTGAATGATTGCATCAACACCACGCAGTGGTTCAAGATCTACGAAACCTGATTGTGGATCCCACTGCACTTCATCAGGCGCAATTGGTGCGCGGCGAACCAGGCGCTGAACAGTGTGGCCTTCACTTTTTAGATGACCGACGAGTGCGGTACCAATAAGTCCTGATGCGCCCGTTATCGCTATGCGTTGTGGAACTGGCATAGCTAAATTACAGTCCTAAATCTGACTCGAAAGCGCCACCTTCGAGGCGTTCTTTAAGTGTTACTAAGAATCGTGCTGCATCTGCGCCATCTACTACTCGGTGGTCATAAGACAGGCCAAGGTAAACCATGGAGCGGATCGCAATTGTTTCGCCACCATCTTCACCACGAACAACCATCGGACGCTTAACAATTGCGCCTAAGCCAAGGATTGCAACCTGTGGTTGATTGATAATTGGCGTGTCAAATAGGGCTCCACGACTTCCGGTATTGGTCAGCGTGAATGTTCCGCCACCTAATTCATCAGGAGTTACCTTGTTATCGCGCGTGCGAGCTGCAAGATCTGCAATCTTTCGTGCCACGCCACCCATATTTAAATCACCTGCGTTAGCAATTACCGGAACCAGCAATCCACGTTCTGTGTCAACTGCGATTCCGAGATGCTCTGTGCCGTGATAAGTGATCTGATCGCCTTCGACGGAGGAGTTCAACACTGGATGCTGTTTGAGTGCTTCACATACCGCTACTGCAAAGAACGGAAGGAATGAAAGCTTCACGCCTTCACGCGCTTCAAAACTCTCCTTTGAACGATCGCGTAGTCGAGCAATCTTTGTTACATCAACTTCAATAACAGTTGTTAGCTGCGCACTCACCTGCAATGACTCAACCATGCGTGCTGCAATAACTTTACGAAGACGTGACATTGTCACAGTGGTGCCACGAAGTGGTGATACTGCAACGACAGGCGCTTTTGCTGCTACAGGTGCATAAGTTGAAGGTGCAGCTGCGACAGGTGCGGCAGGACGAGCAAGTGCCTCAACATCCTCGCGACGGATTCGCCCGCCGATTCCTGTGCCAGTAACTTGTGCAAGATTTACACCGAGCTCTGTTGCGAGCTTGCGAACTACAGGAGTGACATAAGCATCGGCAGGTTGCGACACAGGTGCGGCAGCCGCTGGTGCAGGCGCGGACATAACAGGTGCTGCAACGACAGGTGCAGGTGGTGGTGTAACTGGCGTGGACATAACAGGTGCTGGAGCAGCAGGTGCGGGCGTTTGCGCTGGACTATTTGCACCGCCAATTAAGCCAAGGCGGGCACCAACTGCGACAGTCGTGTCGACTGCAACATCAATAGCAAGCAGTGTTCCTGCAACTGGTGAAGGAATCTCTGTATCAACTTTGTCAGTTGAAACTTCTAGCAATGCCTCATCTACTGCCACTGAATCACCAACGTTTTTCAACCAACGCGTAACAGTTCCTTCAGAAACGCTCTCACCGAGTGCGGGCATTGTGATCACAGTTCCTGAACCTGAGGCAGCAGGTGCAGCAGCAACTGGTGCTGGTGTTACTGGCGCAGCAGCAACTGGTTCTGGCTTTGGAACAACAGGTGCTGCAACTGGCGCAGCAGGTGCTGGGACAGATGCAGCAGCTCCATCGGCAATGATTGCAAGTTCTGCTCCTACTGGAACAGTCTGATCAATCTGCACAACTATCTTTTGAAGAATTCCTGCAACAGGTGATGGAATCTCTGTGTCAACTTTGTCAGTTGAAACTTCTAGAAGTGGCTCATCAACATTTACATGATCACCTTCGGCTTTTAACCAACGAGTGACTGTGCCTTCGCTAACGCTTTCGCCAAGTGCTGGCATCGTTACTGAAAATGTCATCTGTTTTCTCCTTGGTTATCCGTGTGCATGTAGCGGTTTGCCTGCAAGTGCCATATGAGCTTCGCCCATGGCCTCTGACAGTGTTGGATGAGCATGGATCAAAGGAGCCACATCACTTGCACGTGCCTCCCAGTTATAAATCAATTCTGCTTCAGCTAATAATTCGCCAACTCGCGCGCCGACCATATGGACTCCCAAAACTGGGCCATCCTTTTGCGCAACTAGTTTAATTGAACCAGCTGTGTTTAGAATCTGCGCCTTACCGTTACCTGCTAAATCATATGAAAGTTCAACAACATCATGGCCTCGCTTTTTCGCCTCTGCAGTTGTTAATCCAACTGATGCAACCTCAGGCTCTGAATATGTAACACGGGGAATGCCATCGTAATTAATTGCACGAGGATTTAATCCCGCAATCTCTTCAGCCACCAATATTCCCTCGGCAAAGCCAACGTGGGCAAGCTGCGGGGTAGGGATTAGGTCTCCAACAGCCCAGATTCCTGGAACATTGGTGCGGCACTTGTCATCAACTAGGACATAGCCACGATCCATCGCGAGACCTTGCTCTTCATAACCAATGTTGGAAGATACCGGGCCACGTCCAACAGCGACCAAGAGGATCTCAGATGTAAATGTCTTTCCATCTTCTAAGGTCACAGTAACGCCATCTGCAGTCTTGACCGCTGATTGGAAACGAACACCTAATTCAAAATTAATTCCGCGCTTACGAAATGCGCGCTCTAGTTGCTTACTCGATGATTCATCTTCAAGTGCGATTAAGTGTGGCAAACCTTCGATGATTGTTACTTCAGATCCAAATGATTTCCACACCGATGCGAATTCACATCCGATCACTCCGCCACCTAAAACGATGACACTCTTTGGAACATGGTTCATCTTTGTTCCGTGATCTGAGGTAATAATTCTTTCGCCATCAATTTCGAGGCCAGGCAAAGTCTTGGCATACGAACCAGTCGCAAGAATTACATTCTTGCCGGTGTAGCGGGTTCCATTGACTTCAACGGTGTCTTTTGAAACTAATTTTCCGTGACCTTCAATAAAGGTAACTCCGCGGGATTTGACCAACCCTGACAAACCTTTGTAGAGCTTGTTGATCACGCCATCCTTATAGGAATTAACACCAGCCATGTCGATACCATCAAATGTTGACTTCACGCCAAAATGCGCACCATCTCGAGCGCCATCTGCAATCTCTGCTGCATGCAGTAAGGCCTTGGTAGGAATACAGCCACGGTGCAAACATGTGCCGCCGACTTTGTCCGCTTCGATCAGGGCAACTGAAAGACCCAGTTGCGAGCCGCGTAACGCTGCGGCATAACCCCCGCTGCCACCACCAAGGATGACTAGATCAAATTGAGACAACGAACAACTCCTCTCACATGCCCAAGTGGGCTAGGTACCTATCTTGCCTCAAAGAGGGTCAAACCTCACAATGCTAAGGGGCAGATTTACGCTTGTTCGGCCAATGTCACAAGTGATCTAAGGGCAATACCTGTTCCACCGACTGGGGTGTAGCCATGGGGCTTGGCCTCGTTGTAGGCCGGGCCTGCAATATCAAGGTGTAGCCAAGGAAGTTCTGGGTTAACAAAATCTTTTAAGAACAATCCAGCCACCAGCATGCCACCCATTCGGTCACCAATGTTTGCAAGATCTGCAACTGGTGAATCTAATGAGGCGCGCAGCTCTTCCGGAAGTGGCATTGGCCAGAACTGTTCACCGCATTGCGCGGCAACCTGCAAAAAGGCATCGCTAAATTCTTGATTGTTTGTCATAACCGCACTTGTGCGAGTTCCTAATGCAATAACTTGTGCACCGGTCAAGGTAGCAACATCAATGATGCCATCTAACTTGTTTTTAGAGCTTTGCGCCTTCATTAAGCCATCGGCTAGAACTAGACGACCTTCAGCATCGGGGTTAAGGACTTCAACAGTCTTTCCACCAAAGATTGTGATGATGTCACTTGGTCGTGTTGCTGTATCACTTGGCATATTTTCTGCCAACGGAGCCCAGCACTCAATTGCAACATTTAGCTTTAACTCTGCAATCGCAACAACTGCAGCACTAACTGCTGCAGCACCACTCATATCTGATTTCATTGCTTCCATGCCAGCGGCTGGCTTTAACGCAAGCCCACCTGTGTCAAAGGTGATTCCTTTGCCAACAAATGCATAACGCTTTGCAGCCTTGCCCTTTGGTGTGTAAGAAATATGTAGTAATCGTGGTGGGTTAGCAGAGCCTTGTCCCACACCAATAATTCCACCGAAACCTTGAGCCTTTAATTGCTTTTCATCCCACACCTGAATCTTTAACCCAGATTTCACGCCGCCTGCAGATTTAACAACTGTGGCTAATTTCTTTGTGAATGAATCTGGAGTCAAGTGGCTTGGAGGAGTATTGATCAGGTCACGAACAAGGTAGGTGTACTTGGCAATTACTGCCGCACGCACAACAGATGCCTTTGCCTCGGCAGATGCTGCCAACTTTGAATGCACTGTGATTGCTTTTAAAGGTGCTTTGTGATCATCCTTAGTTGAACCACGGAACTCTGTGAATGAATAAGCACCAAGGGCCGCACCTTCTGCAACAGCGGCTACCTCAGCCAGACTTTTGGCAGGTAATGAGAATGTTGCTGCTGGGTTTCCTGCTAATGCGCGCGATGCGCTTCCAGCAGCTCTGCGTAATGTTTCATGGGAGTAGGTTGCTGATTTCTTTCCAAGCCCTGTAAAAACAATCAGGCGAACATGGGAACCAGGAAGTTTTGTTACCTCATCGGCCTTTCCGGTCGCTCCCATGTCTACCAACTGGGAAAGAATGGTTTTGGTATCGATGGCCATATCTCCGGCTTCGATAGCGATTCCACCCTTCGAATTTGTTGAGGCCAGTCCTAAAACCAAAACCTCATCTTTTACGACGCCATCAGAAATCTTTAATGTGCTCATAAGGAGAAGGGTAATAGATGTATTGGTAGGTTTGTGCAATGAAGATTTCGCCCCTTAATCAAAAGCATCTCGACCTGAACGCCAAAATGGCCGACTTTGGTGGATGGATGATGCCCATTGAGTACCCAGGCGCAGGCGTATTAGCCGAGCATGCTGCTGTTCGTGAGCGTGTAGGAATTTTTGATGTTTCCCATTTGGGTAAAGCCTCAGTTACAGGAGTCGGAGCTCTAGCCTTCTTGAACCAATGCCTGACAAATGATCTAACAAAGATTCAGGATGGCTCTGCTCAGTACACATTGCTGTGCACCCCGCAAGGTGGGGTAGTAGATGACCTGATCGCGTATCGAAATAGTGAAACAGATTTCTTCCTTGTACCAAACGCTTCTAACACCACCGATGTGGTCGCTGTTTTGCAAAAGCAGGCACCATCTGAAATAACAGTAACAAATCTGCATAATGATTACGCAGTATTAGCGGTGCAGGGTCCATTGGCTCCACAAGTTCTTGCTGCTCTTGGAATAAGTACAGATATTGATTACATGGCATTTGCACATGTCAATATTGCAGGTGCTGATGTGATTTTGTGTCGCACCGGATACACAGGCGAGCTCGGGTATGAGTTACTTCCACACACTAAAGATGCAGTTGCGGTGTGGGATGCATTGGTCGCTGCGATCACTCCGCTTGATGGATTGATCTGCGGACTGGGTGCACGCGACACATTGCGTACCGAAATGGGATATCCATTACACGGTCATGAATTATCTCTAGGCATATCACCAGTTGAAGCCAGTGCCTCATGGGCTGTTGGTTGGAAGAAGGAGTCATTTATTGGCTCAGACGTATTACTTTCCCAAAAGGGTGGATCAGTAGAGCGCAAGAGCGTTGCCATCAAATCACTTGATCGCGGAATCCCACGAGCAGGAATGAGTGTTAAGAACTCTAAGGGTGACGTGGTTGGGGAAGTAACGAGTGGAACATTTTCCCCAACACTTAAACACGGAATAGCTTTGGCTTTACTCTCAAAGGATGTTGCAGTTGGGGATGAATTAATAGTTGATGTGCGTGGACGTGATTCACTCTGTGAAGTGGTCAAACTTCCTTTTGTGACTTCACGCGTCCGCTAAAAACAACTGGAGTTGAGAAAGCCGCTCGTGTATAGGCGCGGCGAAGTGCGGATAAAACCGATGGACCAGTAAAGGCAATTAATGCGCAGGTAAAGACTGCTCGTGGTATGTCCCAGGCCATCGCGCTAGCAAAGTGGAATGTGATGAACCGGCCGAAGTTTTCAGATAGTGAGCCGCCAGGAATGTAGGAGAGCTGGGTATTGCCTCCTAACGCCCATGGCCAAAACTGTAGATCCATGAGGACTCCAAAAGTTCCAGCAGCCAGTGCGCCAAAGACTAAAAGCATTGCGATTTCGCTTTTGCCTGAAACCTTTTTTGGTAACAATCCTGCGGCCATACCTATCCAGGCAGCGGCAAACATTTGATAGCCAAGCCAAGGTCCAAGGCCACCGGTTAGTAACGCTGATGCAAACATGGAAATAATGCCGAGCAGAAATCCAAATGATGCTCCAAATACGCGCGCACTCAAAATCAAAACAAACCACATTGGTTCAATTCCGACGGCGCCTGCTCCTAGTGGTCGAAGCGCAGAAATGAGCGCTGCTAAAACACCCAATAATGCAACAGATTTAGCATCTAATCGGGCAGATGAAATTTCAAAGATGACTAATATAAATGCAGCGATAATTGCGATCCAAGAGAATAACTGCGTTCGAGGTAAGTCCTGACCTGCATAGAAAAATGGCCAGATGAAACCAGCAATACTAAATAGAGATGCGATGAACAGAACTAAGGAGTTCTTTGCAGTAAATCTAATGACTCCATCTGTCAGCATCATTTGTGGGCCTGGATCGCTGCAACTACATCTGAAACCTTCAACCAGGGCTGTGGCGACATAACCTTTGAAACTTGTGGCGCAAAGGCAGGAGAAGATAGAAGCACATCAAGTGTTGTCCCATCGGCAACAATGTCACCGTCGGCAAGAAACATAACTCTTGTGGCCAATTCAGCCACTAGCTCAACATCATGAGTTGCTAGGACAACGCACTTTCTGGTTGCTTGAGCAAACTCAATAAGAATTCTTGTTAGCTCTTTTTTGGCTTGATAATCAAGCCCACGTGTTGGTTCATCCAGAATTAACACACCAGGATTTGATGATAAAACAATGCTTAAGGCAAGGCCTAGCCTTTGACCTTCTGATAAATCACGTGGGTGAGTTGTGGGCAATACTCCTGGAACAAGTTGTTGCAGTATCTGAGCAGTAGTTCCGTTAGGCATTTGATTGTCTTTATCAGCCTGATCACACTCAATCTGTACGCTTTGGCCATACAAAAGATCACTTGGCTCTTGCGGGATAAATCCAATCGTGGATCTGCGTTCCTTGCCTTTGAGGTTTTGCGGATTAAAGCCAGAGACATCTACAAAACCAGTTGCCAAATGCGAAATGCCAGCCAGGGATTTAAGAAGTGAGCTTTTGCCAGCACCATTTCGTCCCATAATTGCAACGATTTCATTACTAGCGATGGTCGCACTCAAAGATTTCAGAGCCGGCTTTCCGTCATATGTCACAGAAAGATCGCTGACCTTAATAATTGTTTCTCCATTTTGCCTTGGAGCTGCATCCTTTTCAATATATTCTTTGCCCCGAATATCTGCCGTCATTCGACGCATTTCGCGAACTGATACTCCAATTTCTTTTAAACCCAAGGCTCGTGCCAAATGAACGATTGGGGGAGCAATGGGCGAATGCAGCAAGATGTCTTCAGGTGTACCAACCTGGGCAACACCTGCGCCATTGATGTGAACGATGCGGTCAGCAAATTGAATTACTCGCTCTAGCTTATGTTCTGCAATAACGACGGTAAGACTTAAGTCATGTACTAATCGATGCAAAATTGATAGGACTTCTTCAGCAGCGATGGGATCTAGCGCGCTAGTGGGCTCATCCAAAACTAACACCTTTGGATGTGCGACCAATGCCGAGCCAATCGCAACACGTTGTTGTTCTCCGCCGCTGAGTGTGGCAATAGATCGATCGCGCAAGGGCGCGAGACTTAACAGATCAAGGACTTCTTCAACCCTTTTGCGCATAACATCGTTTGGAAGATTTAAGGTCTCCATACCAAAGGCCAACTCTTCTTCAACGGTGTCTGCTACAAAGCCATTGGCAGGGTTTTGACCAACAATTCCAATTAGATGTGCCATGCCACCAGGCTTAACCAGCTGAGTTGAGCTACCGTCAACACTGACATCGCCAGCCAGGATTCCACCTGTGTGGTGGGGGACTAAACCGTTGATCAAACGCAAAAGTGAAGATTTACCAGAACCTGTTGGACCAATGACCAGGACCATTTCGCCCTCTGCAATTTCAAGGTTCAAGTTTTCTAGAACTGTAGTTGTTGAGTTTGGATAAATCAGAGAAACATTTGAAAATTTAATCATGACAAACCGAGCACAATCAGTGCGGTGCATACGACTGCGGAGTCTGCAGCTCGCCATTTGATGGGGCGATATCTAGAACGTTTTTTGTTAACGCCGTAACCGCGACTATCCATCGCAGCTGCTAGATCCAAGGAGCGAGCAAGAGATTCCTCAAGGAGAGGAATTGCAACTCTTCGCCACGAAGTAAAACCACGCAAAGATTGACCTCGCAGTTTTTGTGCCTGGCGGATACGAGAAACCGAACTAACTAGTTGCGGTAGGACTGAAGTTGCAATAACTATTGAGATACCAAATTCATAAATGTAGACCGGAAGTACTCGTAGCAAGCGGTGGGGGCTTGTCAATGAGGCAGCAGCGCCAAAGATGACGATGATCGCACAAATCAAAATACCTTCAGTTAGGGCCGATGTTAAGCGCTCTGCAGTAACTGTTCCACCTATTCGGATACCTGGCATCCAGCTAGGTAAAGGAAGTATCGGAAGTGTAAAAAGTGTTGTGCCGGGAATTGGCACACCTATCAACACACCAATACATGTTCTAACAAGCAAAATCCATGCAGATAACTTCAGAGTCCAATTAAAGCTTTTGCCCCATGGGGCGTTCTCGCGATTGATGAAAACGACAACTGCAACTGCACCCACGCAACAGATAGTGAATACGGTGTTATCGAAACGAATGACCGCTATGGCCAATCCGATCGCCCATATCCACCAAGTCAGTGGGTGCAGAGACAGTTTTTTCATTAACTATTTTTTGATAAGTGATTTAGGAGTTGGTATTTCCACACCACACTCTTTTGCTGGATAACCAGCTAATCCGCAGATAAGTCCTGAACTTGCAGCACGAATCTTTGTCACTTGTCCCAGCACATCGATGCCCTGGGATTCCTTTGCCACTCGAACACAGGTTGTAATCGTCTTCCTAACCTTTTCACCCTTGGGTGCATATGCCGAAGATCCGAAGTCAATTACTAATCCAATTCGCTTGGTGTCCTTGTCAGCTTTCACGCCGGCGCAGATACTTTTGAAATCAGGCTTTACGCGTGGCAGGACAGATGGAATGTCATCTGAGCTAAACACAAATGACCAACCTTCAACAGAGCCATCGGCGATATCCACTGTTGGTCCTGTCATTGCAGCAGTCCAGACAGTTTTACCTGGGGCTGCTTGGAAATATCCCCAGTAGCGCCAACCTTTTTCGGCAGCTTGCGCGGAAGGGGTAACGAATGTGGAGATAAGAATTATTGCCAATACTATTTTGAACTTCATTGCTGTGGGGCCTCTCGAATATGAAAGAGTCTCACAGGGAGTGAACCGCACAACGATAGGAAGGATTAATCCACACATCTTGTGTTAGGAGCACACCCCGCAAACCTCGGCGGGTGTTTGTCTCATCTGCACTTGTTAGGTAATCCGACTTAACTCTTGTTTGAAAAATGAATCTTCAATATCAGGAATCTTACGGTTGCGGGTCAGCGTCGGATTTTCACCGAACTTCCCCTACCAAGTGAGCTATTAAGTTGTAGGCGAACCAAACCACAGAGCTTTCGGGTTGGCAACTAGGCGCGCTAGTCATAGGGTTATGGGCATGGAATA
This sequence comes from Candidatus Planktophila sp., assembly GCA_021741905.1. GTDB lineage: Bacteria > Actinomycetota > Actinomycetes > Nanopelagicales > Nanopelagicaceae > Planktophila. Next base: position 21,537 of record JAIOWZ010000001.1, read on the forward strand.
CAGACGCCTTGGCAGTACCGGAATGTACGTTTCTGAGATCTCATACGGAAACTGGATCACTCACGGAAATCAGATCGAATCAGATGCAGCAATCAAGTGTGTGAAGGCCGCGCTCGAGGTTGGCATCACTACCTTTGATACCGCAGATGTTTATGCTGGGACTAAAGCTGAAGTTGTTTTAGGTAAAGCTCTCAAGGGTGTTAAGCGTGAGTCATATGAGTTGTTCACAAAGGTGTATTGGCCAACGGGTACGGGAAAAAATGATCGCGGCCTTTCTCGCAAACACATTATCGAATCATGTAATGCATCTCTGAAGCGACTTCAGACAGATCACATCGATCTCTACCAAATGCACCGCTTTGATTATGAAACTCCAATTGAAGAATCCTTAAGTGCTTTTGATGATTTAATTCGCGCAGGTAAGGTTCATTACATCGGTTTTTCTGAATGGAACGCAGCGCAAATTAAGTCGGCTCTGGCAATTCAAGATGCTCGCGGGTACAACCGTTTTGTTTCCAGTCAGCCGCAGTATTCAGCGCTATGGCGCGTTATTGAGTCAGAAGTAGTTCCACTTTCCGAGAAAGAGGGCATTGGGCAGATCGTTTGGTCACCAATGGCACAAGGAATTTTGACTGGTAAGTATTTGCCAGGCAAGAAAGCGCCAGCAGGCTCTCGTGCCACCGATAAGGGCAGCGGCGCAAACATGATTAAGGGCTGGATGCGCGAAGAGGTTCTTGAAGCGGTTCAGAACCTAAAGCCAATTGCAGATGGAGTTGGGTTAACTATGGGACAGCTTGCAATCGCATGGGTCCTTCAAAATCCAAATGTTTCAAGTGCAATCATGGGTGCCACAAAGCCAAAGCAGGTCAAGGAAAATGTGAAGGCTTCTGGAGTAAAACTAGATGCAGATGTTATGAAGGCAATTGACAAAGCATTAGGCAATCTCCCAGAGCGCGATCCAAGGAAGAATGAAAGCCCGAATCCTCGCGCTTAGTTTTTCTTTTTTGTTACCGTGACTTGAGGGTGAGGCGCACGAAGTCGTCGCATTTGCGTAGAACGAAGCCAGGCATACATTCCAAGACCCTTTGTTTCAGTGCCGGGAAATTGCGCTTCTACAGCTTTGCGAATTTTCCGTGAAAGCAGGATCCCATCAATAACTGCAACGAGCAACATCGCATACATCAATACTATTGCGCCTATTTGAATTATTGGATTCTGGATCAGGGTAAAGACCAGTACAACAAAGATTGTTGGAAGAAAGTATTCACCAGTTGAGCGACGTGAATCTACATAATTGCGAACAAATCGGCGAGCAGGTCCACGGTCTCGTGATGGCAGCGCTGATTCATCCCCACGCAGATACGCAGCACGCTGAGCAACACGATCTTCTCGGGCTTGTGCTTTCGAGGCTCGCTTCTGGTCTTTAGTCACTATTGGTGCAAGTGATGAAACCTTGCGTTTTGACTCAGCCTCTTTGCGCTTTGGGGTCGGACGCCCTTTGCTCTCTTGTGTACTCATGGGGCAACTATAGAGGCCGTGTTGTAGTCGGCCTCAACTCGCTTGCCGGACACGGGGGGAGTAAGATTTCGCCAGGAGTCAATCAAGGAGAGTGCAATGACAACTGAAGCAACGACAACAACTGGAATTCAGCTAACCGATGTGGCCGCCGCAAAGGTGTCTGCTCTATTGGCACAAGAAGGACGCGATGACCTCAACCTTCGTGTTGCCGTACAGCCAGGTGGATGTTCAGGCCTTAAGTACCAGCTCTACTTTGATGATCGCAACATGGATGGTGACATCGTGCGCGAATTTGGCGCTGTAAAGGTGATAACCGACAAGATGAGTGATCCATATTTGTCAGGTGCAACCATCGACTTCGTAGACACAATCGAAAAGCAAGGATTTACGATCGATAACCCACAAGCACAGGGTTCTTGTGCCTGCGGCGATTCATTTAACTAAGTAACTGCTCTCTTCGCATTAGTATCCCCACATGAAAATTGGTGTTGCGGGTTCTGTTGGTCTTGATCATTTAATGACCTTTTCTGGAAAGTTCACAGATTCATTCGTTGCGGGCTCTCTTGAAAAAGTATCATTGTCATTTCTTGTTGACACCTTGGATGTTCGCCGCGGAGGTTGCGCAGCAAATATCGCTTTTGGTATGGGTGTACTTGGACTTAATCCGATTCTCATCGCAGCCGTTGGTAAAGATTGGGCTGATTACGATGCCTGGCTTTCACGGCACGGTGTGGACACCTCACACGCACAAGTTTCAACAACTTTACATACTGCTCACTTCATTGTCACAACAGATCAAGAGCTCAATCAAATTGCATCATTTTTTCCCGGTGCGATGTCTGAGGCTAGAAATATCGAATTGCGTCCCATCATGGAGAAAGTCGGTCGCTTAGATTTGCTGGTGATCTCCCCTGATGATCCCGAAGCTATGTTGCGACATTCTGAGGTCTGTCGCCAACAAGACATTGCATTTGCAGCCGACCCTTCTCAACAGATGGCGCGTATGTCTGGTGAGGAAATTAAGCTGTTAATCGATGGTGCTGCCTATCTATTTCTCAATGAGTATGAACTTGCCCTTGCGATGCAAAAGACAGGATGGTCGGATCGGGAGATTTTAGAGCGCGTTAAATACCGAGTTGTGACTCTTGGTTCAAATGGCGCAAAGGTTGAAAGCGCGGCAGGGGAGTTTGTTCAAGTTGGCTGCCCGAAGGAAAAATCCAAGACTGATCCAACAGGCGTTGGAGATTCATTTAGATCTGGTTTTATCGCAGGCCTTGCTTGGGGACTTTCCCACGAGCGATGCGCCCAGCTAGGGGCATTAATCGCCACCTATGTCATCGAGACCCTAGGCACCCAGGAGTATCGATTTACGAAGGGTGAATTTATCGCCCGATTTGCCGAGGCATATGGCCAAGGCAGCGCCGATGAAATCGCCATCCATCTTTCGTAGTTATTTCTTAATTGGATGTGAGGAGCGCCACCACTCCTAGTCAATGTGCTCGTGCGACGCTAACGCCTAATACAAACTATCCTTACACCCATGCCTGGCACCCTACTTTCGCGCTTACGAAGACTGTTTTTATTTCTTCCTGCTCTCCTGCTCACTGGCTGCTCACAGAGCATCGATTGGGGTTTTCCCGAGGGTGTTTCTAGCGTTAATGATGCCTCATTGTCTTTGTGGCAAGGAGCATGGATTGCAGCGGGTGTAGTTGGGGTATTTACACTCATTCTAATTTTGTGGCCAGCTGTTTTTCACCGCGGCAAGAAAGATGGTCCAGAGTTTCCAAAGCAAACTCAATACAACGTTCCCGTTGAAGTTGCATACACAATAATTCCCTTCATCATCGTTGCGGTTCTTTTCTTTTACACAGTCGAGCGACAAAACATAATTACAGAAAAGACAGACACCTACGCGCATGAAATCACAGTTGAAGGCTTTCAATGGTCCTGGCAGTTTGGTTATCCAGAGGCTGGCCCTAAGGCGCTTGTAACCGGATCTCCAACTCAGCCACCTACATTGGTTGTCCCATTGGGTGAGCGAGTTCGCTACACAATTACTTCAAATGATGTCGTGCATGGATTCTGGATCCCAGCCTTCATGATTCAAATACAAAATTTGCCAGGAGTAACTAATGAGCTTGAGTTCACTGCAAATAAGTTGGGTGAGTTCCCTGGCCGTTGCAACATTTTATGTGGACGAAACCACTCCCAAATGCTTTTCACGGTCAAGGTAGTAACACCGGCCGAATTCGACACTTATTTAGAAACACTTAAAGGGAGCCAAGCATGACAACGTACGCAGAGAGACCGACGATAAATGCCACTGGGTCTATATCTACTCCAAAAGGAAAGTCTTTCGTAAAGTGGATTACATCTACTGACCACAAGACGATCGGATATATGTATCTGATGACATCTTTTGCTTGGTTCTTGATTGCCGGTGTTTTGGCACTTGTTCTACGGGCTGAATTGGCACGACCAGGGATGCAGTTCCTGAGCAATGAGCAGTACAACCAAATTTTCACCATGCATGGAACGATCATGCTTTTGATGTTTGCAACACCATTATTCGTAGGTTTTGCCAATGTGATCATGCCGCTACAAATCGGCGCAGCAGATGTGGCATTCCCGCGCTTAAATATGTTTTCCTATTGGCTGTTCCTATTTGGTGGGTTAATGACTTTTGCCGGTTTCTTATCGCCAGGTGGCGCAGCATCATTTGGCTGGACCGCATATGCACCACTCTCAAGCTCTGAATATTCACCAGGTATCGGCGGGGATCTTTGGTTAATTGGCTTGGCTATCAGTGGTGTCGGAACAATTCTGGGTGGCGTTAACTTTATTACGACAATTTTTACGATGCGCGCACCAGGTATGACGATGTTTCGCATGTCAATCTTTTCATGGAACGTTCTACTCACATCAATCTTAGTTTTGCTTGCATTCCCGCCGTTAGCAGCAGCTTTCTTAGGGTTAGAGGCAGATCGCCTCTATGGTTCGCATCTCTTTGATCCGGCCAACGGCGGAGCAATGCTCTGGCAGCACCTCTTTTGGTTCTTTGGTCATCCTGAGGTTTACATTCTCGCGCTGCCGTTTTTTGGAATCGTTACAGAAATTCTGCCTGTCTTTAGTCGCAAGCCAATCTTTGGCTATCTAGGTCTGATCGCAGCAACTATTGCCATCGCAGCACTTTCAGTCTCGGTGTGGGCTCATCACATGTTTGCAAGTGGTCAAGTCTTACTCCCATTCTTTTCCTTCATGACTTTCTTGATTGGTGTTCCAACTGGAGTGAAATTCTTCAACTGGATCGGCACCATGTGGAGAGGCCACGTAACCTTTGAAACGCCGATGCTGTGGGTGATGGGATTCCTTGTGACATTCCTTTTTGGTGGCCTCACGGGAATTATCCTGGCTTCACCACCTCTAGATTTTGCAGTATCTGCTAGTTACTTCGTCGTAGCCCACTTCCATTATGTTCTTTTCGGAACAGTGGTGTTTTCAATGTTTGCAGGTTTTTATTTCTGGTGGCCAAAGATGACCGGACGTATGCTTAACGAGCGTCTCGGAAAGATCCACTTCTGGACCTTGTTTGTTGGATTCCACCTCACCTTCTTAATCCAGCACTGGTTGGGCATTAAGGGATTCCCACGTCGTTATGCTGATTATTTGCCCGGCGATGGTTTTACTTTCATGAATACGGTTTCAACAATCGGTTCCTTCTTACTTGCCCTTTCGATGATTCCATTCTTCATCAATGTGTGGATCACTCGTAAATCTCCTATGGTTGGTGTGGATGACCCATGGGGTTATGGCAGCTCACTTGAATGGGCAACGTCCTGCCCACCTCCGCGCCACAACTTCCTATCTATGCCACGTATTTCTAGTGAGCGCCCAGCTTTTGATCTACATCACCCAGATGTAAAAATTGAGGGGAAGTAATTTTAGATGAAAGCCTCTTGGAAACTATTTGGTGGTTTAGCAGTCTTCTATGCCATTGTCACTGTTGTTTATGTCCTGATTGGTGGAGAACCTCTAGGCGTTAGCGGATTGCTTTTGTCGGCTTGCTTGGCAGGAATGATTGGATTTTATGTCTGGTTTACTCAAAAGCGGATTGGTGTAGAACTTCCTGAAGATAATCTCACAGCTGAAATTTCAGATGGTGCTGGCGAATTGGGTTTCTATAGTCCACATTCCTGGTGGCCTCTACCAGTCGCACTCAGTGCCTGCACACTCGGTCTCGGATTGTTAATCGGATGGTGGCTCTCTCTCATTGGTCTCGGGGCGTTAATGATCTCGGTCATCGGCATGGTGACTGAATATGAAAAGCCTACGACCTCTTCAGCGCACTAATGATGGCAGAACGGGCAGAAATTCTTACGACTGATCATCCAAGAAAAACTGCTGCGCGCATAATTATTGCGGCTCCAGCGAAGATGATCTTTGATTTATTGGCAAATCCATCCTGGCATCAGTTATTTGATGGATCAGAGACAATTAAGAAATCTGTCTCGGGACCTAAGCGGTTGTTCCTAGGTGCACAGTTTTCGATGGCCATGAAGATAAAGATCCCATATCGCATAAAAAACACGGTCGTAGTTTTTGAAGAGAATAAGAAGATTGCTTGGTGCCATTTAATGAAATGGAGATGGCAATACGAACTTATTGATTTGGGCAATGGCGCCACTCAAGTCACTGAATCATTTGATGCAAGCGACATTCCATTCTTTGCCAAGCATTGGCTGAACTTAACCGGGGCTATGGCTCATAATCCTAAATGGATGGGTAAGTCACTCGTAAACCTAAAAGCAATTTGTGAGGGCTTTAACTCTCTTTAGTGGTGTTCGATCTCTTTGAGATCATCAGCTGAGACCTTAGTGATCTGTTCGGCGTTAGCAATACTCATACGGGCACGTAATTTGTTCCTTAGAGCACCAGCACGTTTTACTCCACGACCATCAACTGCAGGCAACTCAAGTGGGGGAGCTTGCTCGTGGGAGGTGAGTAGGTAGGCCTTTTCTGGTGAAATTGGTTCATGAACTTCTACGAATTCACCATGAGGCAAACGAAGCAGAGTTCCAGTTTCGCGGCCGTGAAGAACTAACTCACGATCTGCTCGCTGCAATGACAGACACAGTCGTTTTGTGATTATAAATGCGAGGGGTGGCAGGATTAAAACTCCAAAGCGCGTGCCCCACATGATTTGATTGATGGAGAGATCAAAGTGTGTCGCAATTATGTCGTTACCACCGTTTATCAAGGTAACCATGACAAAAGTTAAAGACATAACGCCTAGTGCAGTGCGGTTGGGTGCATTGCGTGGGCGATCTAGGAGATGGTGCTCGCGCTTATCTCCAGTGATCCAGCTTTCGATGAATGGATATAAAGCCATGCCGGTAAATAGAATTCCAGGAATAATTAATCCAGGAATCAAAATATTCCAAGAAATCGTATGGCCAAATGCATGAGTTTCAATTGGGGGAGCCATACGCACTAAGCCATCAAGCCAACCCATATACCAGTCTGGTTGAGAACCGGCAGAAATTTGCCCTGGTGTGTAGGGACCGTAGAGCCAAATTGGGTTAATCGATGCGACTGCTGCTAAAAAGGCGGTCACACCAAAGACAATGAAGAAAAATCCACCTGCCTTAGCCATGTAGGTAGGCATCAGTGGATATCCGACAACATTTTTCTCTGTGCGTCCTGGACCTGGGTACTGAGTGTGCTTCTGGTACCAGACCATCATTAAGTGAGCGGTGATTAAAGCTAAGAAAGCACCAGGCAACAACAAAACGTGCACTATATAAATTCGCGGGATGAAAGCTTCTCCAGGGAATGCTCCGCCAAAGGCAAAGTAGGCCAGATAAGAACCGACTACTGGTAAAGCCTGAATGATCGCCTCTGCAATACGAATTCCAGTACCTGATAGAAGATCATCTGGCAGTGAGTAGCCAAGGAATCCTTCAACAATTCCTAAAGTAAGAAGTCCAATTCCAATAATCCAATTTCCTTCGCGTGGCTTTCGGAATGCTCCTGTGAAAAAGACGCGCATCAAGTGGGCAACGATGGCTGCCATGAAAATTAGTGCAGCCCAGTGGTGAATTTGGCGCATCAAGAGACCACCGCGAACTTCAAAGGAGATGTGAAGTGTCGAGGCGTAGGCAGCCGACATCTTTATGCCCTCAAGTGGTTCGTAACTACCCTCATAAATAACTTCACGTTGTGATGGGTCAAACCAAAAAGTTAGGAAAGTTCCAGAAAGCAACAAGATAACAAATGAGTACAGCGCAACTTCACCTAAGAGGAAGGACCAGTGATCAGGAAAAACTTTTTGTAAGTTTTTCTTCATCCATGCAGCAGCGCCAGTGCGCTCATCTACATAATTGGCAACATTGCCTAATTGCGTTTCAACTGTCATTGTGAGTTTCGCTCCCAGAAACTAGGTCCGACTGGCTCGGAGAATGGTTTACGAGCCACTAAATAACCTTCACCATCAATTGTAATGTCTAATTGAGGTAATGGCCTGGCAGAAGGCCCGAAGATAACTTTGGCAGCTCGAGTCACATCAAATGTCGATTGATGACATGGACACAGCAGGTGCTTAGTTTGTTGCTCATAGAGCGCCACGGCGCATCCCATATGAGAACAAATTTTTGAGAAGGCAATTATCCCGTCATGCGTCATTGCCAATCTATCGGCCTCAAGATTGAACTCTTGTGGGCGAAGACGAATCAGCAAAACTGCGTCTTTAGCAATATCACTGAGTTTGCGATGTTCAGGATCTTCGATCTCTGGCAGAACCTGAGCCACTGCACCGACTTCAAGATCTGAAGATTTGATGCGGCGATTTCCAGGATCGGTTACAAGGTAGGTGCCTGACTTCCAGGTTGTTTTTTCAAGCTCCTTGCCGGGCAACGGACCTAAATCGCGAAGTAGAAGAAGGGGAGAGAGCGCAGATAATCCAAGGGCCGCACCAAGAGATCTCTTAATTAGTGAGCGACGTCCAAGTCCGGAAGCACTTGCACCAGATTTAACTGCTTCAACAAACTCTTTGCGATCTGAATCTGGGGAACGAAACTCGTGGCGTTGTGCAACGACTTCGGTATCTGGCATCAATGTTTTTGCCCAGTGGATTGCGCCCATGCCAATAAAAAATAGTGAGATCGCCATTCCTAAACCAAGACCCAGCTGATGGGCATTTTGGTTTCCCATCACAGGAATGAAAATGAACAAATCATCGGGAACGAAGATGTAAGAAACTATAAGAAGAACTGTTCCAAGTGCAGAGATTCCAAAGAGAGTAGCAACTTGACGCTCTGCACGATCTGCTGCAGCCGGATCAGTATCTGCTTTGCGGTGAACGTGGGCAGGTAAACCTGGATCTTTTATGGCTTCAATTTCGTTAGACATATTCCTACTTCGCCTTCATCGCTAGCCAGACCGCAACACCGATAAGCATTCCTAGTCCCAGCACCCAACCTAATAATCCTTCAGTTACTGGACCAACACGGCCAAGCGAGGCACCGCCAAGATTTGGTTCATTCTCAGCAGCCTTAATCCACTTGATGATTGAAAGCTTTTCTGCAGGTGTGATGGTTTTATCACTAAAGACCGGCATAGATTGTGGACCAGTAACCATCGCTTCATAAATGTGTTTTGGTTCCACACCCATCAAGGTTGGCGCATATTTTCCTTGCGTCAGAGCGCCGCCTTGTCCGGCAAAGTTGTGACACATGGCGCAGTTGTTTCGAAATAATTCGCCGCCCTCTGCTGTGTTTCCATCACGTTCATAATTTAGAGAAGACTCCGCAGGAATTTCAGGACCCGGTGCAAGGGATGCTACATAAGCTGCCACAGCAGCTGTCTCTGCTGCGTCATAAACCGGTTCCTTGCGCATAGCCTGCGTGCTCATATCTGCCATTGGCATGCGACCTGTACCTACTTGGAAATCAACTGATGCAGCTCCAACTCCAATGAGCGAAGGTGCGATTTGTCCACCTTCAGCATTGAGCCCATGACAGGAAGAGCAACCTTTGAGAAAAATTTGGCGACCTTCTTCAATCAGAACTGAGCGATCCGCAGCTGCCATTTCTGATGAAGTTGCTGCACTTGCAACGCTGTAGGTAGCCCCGATTGCAAGCAGTGCTAGTAACAATAGCAATGGAGCTGCGGCCTTATGTCGACGGTAGCGAGATAAACGTTTCACTGAACTCCCTTACTTAATCAAGTAGATCGCTGAAAAGAGTGCGATCCACACCACGTCGACGAAGTGCCAATAGTAGGAAACAACAATTGCAGTTGTTGCTTGTTGGTGCGTGAAGCGTCGTGCCTTCGACACACGTACCATCACAATCAAAAAGGCAATAAGTCCGCCAGTTACATGCAGACCGTGAAAACCAGTGGCAATATAGAAAACAGAACCGTATGCATCAGATGAAAGCGTTTTGCCTTCAGAAACCAACATTGCATACTCATAAATTTGTCCAGATACGAATACGGCGCCCATTAAAAATGTCGCAGCAAACCATTCGCGCATTCCCCATTTAGTGAATTGAAATACCTTTCCAGTTCGGTGATTCTGGAAACGCTCAGCAGCGAATACTCCAAACTGGCAGGTAACAGATGAGAGAACAAGAATTGTTGTATTAATTGCCGCAAAAGGAATATTCAAAAGCTCGGTTGACTCGGCCCAAATAGCTGGACCTTGGACAGCGCGGATAGTGAAGTACATTGCAAACAAGGCAGCAAAAAACATAAGTTCACTGGCAAGCCACACGATCGTTCCCACGGCCACTGCGTTAGGGCGTGTGATTTTCTGATGTGCGACTGTGCTGGACATAGGTCTGATTATTCCCGAAATTAGGCTCGGCGTCTTGCCAGCGCCGCCGTAGGGTGTCGTAATTAGGCGCATGTGAGGTGAAACGGATCACTATAAAAGTGCTGGCTCTGAATCGTAAAAATGAGTCCAGATCCTTGGTTCGAGAATAGACTTTGTCCATGTCAGATTCGAAGAAGCAGATCATTGTGTACTCCGATGATTCATCGGTTCGTGCATCAATAGTCTCTGCCTTGGGACGACGTATTGCAGTTGATCTGCCAGAACATGAGATTCATGAATTTGCGACGGGCTCTGCCTTGCGTGCGTATGTGGATGGCAAAAGCGTTGGCGGAGGTTCTCGCGCCGATCTCTTTATTTTGGATGGAGAAGCAGCACAAGAAGGCGGTCTGGGAATGGCCCGCCAATTGAAAGATGAACTCTTTAACTGTCCGCCAGTGTTGGTCATCACAGGACGAAAAGAAGATGCTTGGTTAGCTGCCTGGTCTATGGCAGAGGCTTCGGTTGTTCACCCGATTGACCCATTTACTCTTGCTAAAACCGCAGCACAATTACTGCGCGGCACCACACTCGTATCTGCTTAACTAATCTGATGATCCAATCGCGCTGGGAAACACATATCTCGCGTCTGCAATCAGGGCTAGATCTTGAAACTCAAGCTGTTCAGTGGTGCATGAATGAAATCCTGACTGGAAATGCCAATCTCGAAGTAATCAAGGAGTTCTTACTTGCCTTGAAGTCAAAGGGTGAAACCTCTGAAGAGGTGGGAGCACTCGTTGCACAGATGTATCAACACTGCGCACCGATTACTATCAAGGAGAGAGCTGTTGACACTGTGGGCACTGGCGGCGATGGTGCTCACACAATCAATATCTCAACAACAGCTGCAATCATTGCCGCGGCTGCAGGTGTCAAAGTAATCAAACACGGAAATCGCGCGGCATCATCAAAATCAGGATCAGCAGATCTGCTCGAAGCCCTAGGGATCAACATCAACCTTGATGGTGCGGGGGTTGAAAAAACATTTAGTGAATTAGGAATTGGTTTTTGCTTCGCACCAGTTTTTCACCCTGCGATGCGCTTTGCTGCTCCTGCACGCAAGGAGTTAGGAACACCGACAGTTTTTAACATTTTGGGGCCTATGGCCAATCCCGCCAAACCTAAGGCCGCTGCTATCGGCGTTGCCAACGAACGTATGCACCTAGTGATGGCCGAAGTCCTTAGTGCTCGGGGTGTAGATGGTTTTGTTTTTCGCGGAGATGATGGATTAGATGAAATTACCTTGGCCACCACTACCTCTGTGCTGACAATCGGTAGTGGGGAAATAACCAGCGACCGTATTGACCCGCTTGATTTCGATATTGCACGTGCTCCTATTGCAGCCCTTGTTGGGGGAGATGCAACTGAAAATGCGCGCATCACCTTGGCGATTTTTTCCGGAGAAAAAGGTGCACCACGAGATGCTGTTGTCCTAAACGCTGCTGCCGCGATTGCTGCATATGAGGCTAGATTTGATTTGAATCTGCATCAGCGAATGGCCTTGGGTATTTCACGCGCTGTTGATGCAATTGATTCAGGAGCAGCTACCCGCTTGGTTTCACAATGGGCAGAACTTACTCAGAAATTAAGCGCTTAGCCCGGCGCTTTTTAGAGGGAAAATTTCGCATCTCTTCAAAACTCCACACATCATGACCAGCTAGTCGTTCAATGATTCCGTGCAAAACATCAACTGTTGCAAGAGCATCATCTAAAGCGCGATGTGTGGGTGATGTACGAGCGTTAAAAAATTCTGCAAGTGTTCCCAATTTACAGTTGATAACTTCATCTCTATCTAGAACTGCTCTGGCTAAACGCGCAGTATCGACAGTTTGGTAATTCGGCCAAGGGTATTTATGGGTAAGTGCAGCCGCCTTCAAAAAACTCAGATCAAAGGGAGCGTTGTGTGCGACCACAACAGTTTCTTCTGCAGAGCCCAAGAATTCAAATAGCGTCGGGAGAACTTCATCTATAAATGGCGCAGAGAGCAACATCTCATCAGTAATTCCCGTTAACTGCGTGATGAAGTGTGGCAATGCGTGGCCTGGATCAACAAAGCTTTGAAAAGTCCCGAGCACTGTGCCGCCTCGAACTTTTACAACACCAATTTCAGTAATACCCGCACCAAATTTTGGAGAGCCACCAGAAGTTTCTAGATCTATGACAGCAAAGGTGGTCTGCGATAGTGGGGTTTGACCAATGTTCATCATGGGCACGATCGTAGGTGATTGAACTGACAGCAGTCAGGTCATAGTATTTTCTTATGGCAATAGAGGGAGCACCAGTAGGTTGGATGCAGGATTGGTCTGCAGTTGGTTCAGGTAAGAATGCCCACATTGGCGTACTTCTGGTTCATGGGTTTACTGGAGCACCGCCATCGATGCGTCCATGGGGCGAGTTCTTACATTCCAAGGGTTATACCGTTCGGGTGCCGCTACTTCCCGGGCATGGGACTAAGCCTGAAGATTTAAATGAAGTTAAATGGCAAGAATGGCCAGCAAAAGTTATTTATGAACTCAATGAACTTAAGAAAACCTGCGACACCATTTTTTTAATCGGGCTTTCGATGGGTGGCGGCACAGTTCTCAATGTTGCAACGACTAATAATGAGGAAATTAAGGGATTGATTTTGGTTAATCCGTGGATTCATCTCAAGGGAGTCACTGTCGAAGTTTCATTTTTAGTATCACGTCTTCGTAAAATGCGAGCCAGTGTTGGAAATGACATCAAGCGCCCTGGAATCACAGAGTGGGGCTATGACGCAACCCCCATGCGAGGCGTTTATCAAGCCCTCAAAATGCTACGAATTACCCGAAAGAATCTGGCGGCGGTAACAGTTCCCGTGCAGCTGTTTCATTCTGTTGAAGATCACACCTTGCCGGTGTCTAATACTGAAATTATTTTGGCTGAGATTGGGTCCAAGGATAAAACACGTATTGAATTAGTAAATAGTTATCACGTTGCAACTTTGGATTATGACCAAGAGTTGATTTTTCAAAACAGCCTTACCTTTATTGAAGGATTAACTCCCTAAAGATTTTGACATCTGAATCGCGAGCTATTTAGAAATCTGTTCCTTGAGAAAGTCGATTGCTTGAACGGCGTTCCATCCACTTGGGTACTTCTCACGCATGGCTCGTGGTCCCTCTAGATCTGAACCAAAGGTGAGGAGAGATATCTCTGTTCGCCCATCAGGTCTGCGTTGGCCCAATCCGATGTCAGCCATCAAGGCATTACACAAGCACTTTGAACCTTGAGCACTATCTACCTGCCCATTTTTAAATTCATAATTATCGAGTGGTTCTGCAGGACATCGATATCCGATTCCACCCTTTTCGCGTTGATACATCGTGCGCAAATAACCGAGGTCACAAATGCGCATTCGCTCTTTATATAGATTGTCATTGGAAAGAGTTTGATTGTTTTGTATTACCTTGAATGGAAAACCAGTAGGAGAGGCGCTGGCATCTGTGAGAACACGCATATTGGGATCTGCCAGAGAGTTGAGAACACTGGACCTATTCTCTTCGGTGAAGCCAGATTCATTAGACAAGGCAAAGACCGAACCAACCTGCACACCTTTTGCTCCGTGAGCAAGTGCTTCAACGACTTTGGCAGGAGTTGCAAAGCCTCCGGCAAGCCAAAAGGGAGAACCAGATGCAAGAATTTTATCTAGATTGGGGATATCTAAATCGTTGTAGATCGCCTCACCATTCTCATCGATCGCATTTTTAGCTCGAGGGGGAGCGTTGTGTCCTCCTGCAACGTGGTATTCAATGACATACCCATCAGGTTTAGTCTCTTCATCTTTATTAAGGTATGCAACGAGTGCGTGAGATGAAACTATTGCTAAAAATTGAGGACGCTTGACCGGAAAGTTTTCGATCCCAAGGGTTCGTGGATCAAAGTGTAGGTAATGCTTATCTTTTGTATCTGCTACTTCAACTTTCATTGCTACTTTATTGCCAACCGAAATCTCATTGAGCGCATGTGGGATTTGCGCTGGGATACCCGCACCGATCAGTATGTAATCAACTTCAGCAAGCATTGCGCCATAGAGCTGTGCCGGAATGGCCAGTTGGATCTTTTCTAAGATGTTCATTCCGATGAGACCGTTATGGCCTTCCTTAGCCAGCCAGACCTCAACAAAACTAGAGACAGCCAATAAATTATTTGAGAAGAGGTTGCCCTTGATGCTCAACTTCGGAACATCTAGATAAGCCTTGTCTGGGGCGCGACCACCTTCAACAAAGAAGCGGTCCATAATTTCAGCGATAGTTTTTTGGTTAGGAAAATGAGACATTGCTCGGCGAATGTCGCCTGAAGGATCACCATCTTGCAAACGACGAGCTACAACTGAATCGATTGCAGTTCCTGAAATAACTCCTAGTTCACCAGCAATGGCAACCTGCTTTGCCAGTTGCCATGAAGAGACGGCAATGCCCATGCCACCCTGAATGATGGTTGGGTACGTAACATCTCTTTCCATGCGTGAACTGTAAAGAGCAAAGAGGTTAACTGGCGAGTAGGCATTGCTAATAGAGGGGTGAATTGAGGTGAATGTGAGACATCTCTAATTTATCTTGCGCTTTATCTAAGTGGACCGTACTGGGATCGAACCAGTGACCCCCACAATGTCAATGTGGTGCTCTACCGCTGAGCCAACGATCCTTAGGTGGTTGAACTATACAACAGTGATTTATCGGGCGTAATCATCCTCTAGACGCTCAATATCATCCTCACCGAAATAGGTGCCGGTTTGGATCTCTACAAAAACTAACTCTTCATTACCGCTATTGCCGATGCGATGGAGCTGTCCCATTTCAACGCTGACTGTTTCACCTGGAAATTTTTCAAATGTTTGGCCATCAATGACTACCGTTGCAACACCGGAAACAATGAACCAATGCTCGCGTCGTTTTTGATGACGTTGATATGAAAGACGAGTGCCTGGTGTTACATAAATGCACTTAACCTTGTGGAAATCACTTTCCTGTAACACCTCATACCGACCCCACGGTCTGGTTGAATCATCTGCAGACATTTTCAACTTCCTTCGTTGTTCCTAGGTAAAACTCTTTCATTAAAGATGGAGGTCGGGACGGGATTTGAACCCGTGTAGAGGGATTTGCAGTCCCTTGCCTCGCCTCTCGGCCACCCGACCATAAAATATCGCCGTTAGATCGCTGTTCCTTGTGAGAACAATCCAAACGGCGAATATGAGAGCGGACGACCGGGTTCGAACCGGCGACCTGAACCTTGGCAAGGTTCCGCGCTACCAACTGCGCTACGTCCGCGAGGAGGGCAAATCTATCGCAGGAGAGGCCTAAGCGCCAAAGTGAGGTTGATTGGTTAGCGTTATCCCGTGCCATATGCGGAAAATACTTCACTCTTTTGGATGGGTGGCAGGCTTGCCACTGACCTTGTCGAGGTCTCACATGATCCAGAGTGTTTAAGTGATGGTGGTTTCTGGGCTGTTTCTACAACTTTTGAAAATCACTTCACAGCGGCAAAGTTTGCAACTGTTGTGAATGCTCCATTCCCTACAACTGCTTGGATTCCTTTACGGGGAAACTGGAGTTCTTCCTTAGAGCAGGATCAATATGTTGGATACGTAGAACGGATCCGAAGCGCAGTTGCAGAAGGATGGGTTTATCAAGTCAATGCCTGTCGGCGATTAACCCATGCTGATGATGGTCAATCACTGCGCGGACTTTTTTCCGAAATTTTGAAAAACAACCCAGCGCCCTGGGCTAGTTATTTGGAAATTCCTGGAGAAATGATCGCATCAGCTTCGCCAGAACTTTTTCTGAGTCGGAATGAATCAATTGTGAAAACTTCTCCCATCAAAGGCACTCAGCCAGCGAATGCTCAAAAATTTGGTACAAAAGATCAAGCAGAAAATGTGATGATCGTTGATTTGATGCGCAATGATTTCGGCCGCATCTGCAAAAGTGGGACTGTTGAGGTTCCTCGTTTGCTTTCGAGCGAAGAGCACCCAGGATTACAGCACCTAGTCTCTGATGTTCAGGGTGAATTGTTAGATGACATTTCCTGGAGTCAAATTATTACCGCGCTTTCTCCACCGGGCTCTGTCAGTGGTGCGCCAAAATCATCTGCTTTACAAGTAATTTCTGAGAATGAAATTGCTCGTGGACCATACTGCGGCGCACTGGGTTGGATTGAAGGTAATCAAGCAGTTCTATCGGTGGCAATAAGAACTTTTTGGAAGGATGCTGGCATTAACTTTGGCACAGGCGCTGGAATCACTTGGGGAAGTGATGCAACTGCTGAGTGGGAAGAGACACAGCTCAAAGCTAGACGTTTAATCTCGATTGCTGGGGGAGAGCTCTTGTGAAGGTAATAGTTAATGGATCTCTCGTGCCACAAGAGCAATCACAGTGCTCGAGCCTTGGCTGGCTAGAGGGCGCTGGAATTTTTGAAACCATTAAAACTGTTGATGGAAAGCCTTGGGCGCTATCTCGTCATATGCGCAGGGCCGTGAATAGCGCTGCTAGACAAAAGATTGTGCTGCCTAGTGAAGAGTTTGTTCGGGAATCAATCGCAACATTACTGAAAGCCGAAAGTCATCCAACGGGTTTATTGCGAGTTTCATTTGATGCGACAGGTAATTGGGCGGCAGTTCACCTTCCCTATATGGAGAAATCCCTACCTGCCAAGGTGGGAATCCATGACAAGGCATTAGTTATTGATGGTGTCCCTGTTAAAAGTTATCCCTATAACCACCGATTAGAAATTCTTGAGCAAGCTCAAATGAATGGTTTTGATGAAGTGGTAGTAACAAGCTCTGACGGCAAAGTGTGTGAGGCCTCAGTCTGTAATCTGCTAGTCAAGATTGCTGGTAGATGGTGCACTCCTCCTCTTTCTGATGGGGTGCTGCCCGGGGTAATGCGTGCTTTGGTGATTGAGAATTGTAATGTAGGAGTGCGCTCTATTGCGGTATCTGAAATCGAGAGCATTGAATCTGGATTCTTATTAAGTAGTCTGCGGCTAGCACAACCAATTGCTTCAATAAACGGTCGCGAAGTATCCCAATCACCTGAATTCAAGGATGAAATACACGCGATGGCACTAAGGACTTCGGTAGGCTAGTCACATGTCCCAGATATCGATCACAGTTGATGGCGCGCAACTTTCAGTAGCACCTGATCAGCGCCCAACTCATATCTTTGCTGACAATAAGGAAGTAGTTGTTTGTAAAGTAAATGGAGTTCTTAAGGATCTATGGACAGATTTGGTTGATGGGGACGTAGTTGAATCTGTCCTAATTTCATCACCAACAGGACTTGAAGTCCTACGACACTCAACGGCACACGTGATGGCACAGGCTGTGCAAGCGGTTTATGCAAACACCAGGTTAGGTATTGGCCCTCCCATTAAGGACGGCTTTTATTATGACTTTGATCCGGAAAACACTTTTAACCCGGATGATTTAACAAAAATCGAAAGCGCGATGCGCAAGATTATTAAAGAAGGTCAACGGTTTAAACGACGGGTAACAACCGAAGCTGATGCCCTGAAAGAGTTGTCGCACGAACCTTATAAATGTGAATTGATCGGCATTAAGGGCCCTGCAGGTGAAGAAGCATCTGTCGAAGTTGGAGGCTCTGAGTTAACTATTTACGACAATTTAGGTCGAGATGGCAATCCTGTGTGGAGCGATCTATGTAGAGGACCACATTTGCCATCTACTAGAAATATTCCTGCATTTAAACTGATGAGAACTGCGGCTGCATACTGGCGCGGCTCTGAGAAGAATCCAATGTTGCAACGAATCTATGGAACAGCCTGGCCATCACAAGATGAGCTCAATGCTTATCTAGAACTTTTGGCAGAGGCGGAAAAACGTGATCATCGTCGCTTGGGTACTGAGCTAGATTTATTTTCATTTCCTGAAGAAATTGGGTCAGGACTTGCTGTGTTCCATCCCAAGGGCGGAATTGTGCGCCGTGCCATGGAGGATTACTCACGCATTCGTCATGAAGAAGAGGGGTATGAGTTCGTTTACTCGCCTCACTTAACCAAGGCAGCGTTATTTGAAACATCAGGCCACTTGCAATGGTATGCCGATGGAATGTATCCACCAATGATTTTGGATGAGGAGTACAACGCGGACGGAACTGTTAAACGTGCCGGCCAGCAGTACTACATGAAGCCTATGAACTGCCCATTCCACAATCTGATTTACAGATCTCGTGGACGTTCCTATCGCGAACTCCCTTTGCGTTTGTTTGAGTTTGGAACTGTTTACCGTTACGAGAAATCTGGCGTGCTGCACGGAATTACCCGCGCGCGTGGCTTTACGCAAGATGACGCCCATATTTACTGCACCAAAGAACAAATGGTTGGCGAACTTGATTCCTTGCTTACTTTCGTTCTTAACCTTTTGCGTGATTACGGTTTAAATGATTTCTACTTAGAGTTATCTACCAAGAACCCAGAAAAGTTTGTGGGAGAAGATGCTGATTGGGCTGAGGCAACTGAAGCTCTTCGCAAAGCTGCTACTGCACAGAATCTAGAACTTGTACTAGATGAAGGTGGCGCTGCATTTTATGGACCAAAGATTTCGGTTCAAGCGAAAGATGCAATCGGTCGCACCTGGCAGATGTCCACGATTCAGGTTGATTTTCAATTGCCACAGCGTTTTGAACTGGAATACTCAGCAACAGATGGAACTCGCCAGCGCCCTGTCATGATCCACCGCGCCTTGTTTGGTTCCATCGAACGATTCTTCGGTGTTCTCACTGAGCATTACAGCGGCGCATTTCCGCCATGGCTTGCGCCCGTTCAAGCAATTGGTATTCCAGTTGCTGACACTTTCGGTGATTATTTAGGCGATGTTATTCAACAAATGCGTAAAGCTGGAATTCGTGCCGAACTTGATTCCTCAGATGATCGAATGCAGAAAAAGGTTCGAAACGCACAAATGCAAAAGATCCCATTCATGGTCATTGCAGGTGAAGAGGATCAAAAGGCTGGGGCCGTCTCCTTCCGTTACCGAAATGGTGAACAGAAAAATGGAATTCCGATTAAGGATGCCATTGCTGAAATTAAAAAAGTAGTTCAGGAACGCACGCAGGTTTGATCGGTGAGTAATTCAATAGATGGTGCTGGAATGCCAGATGGATGGCAGCGTTTGTGGGCGCCGCACCGCCTGGAGTATTTGCGGGGAGAAAATCGTCCATTAGAGGGCAACAGGGTTGAGTGTCCCTTTTGTAGAATTCCAACATTGCAGGATGAAGAAGGATTAATTGTTCACCGTGGGCAATCGGCCTATGTTGTTATGAATCTTTACCCATACAACCCCGGTCATCTTTTAATCTGTGCCTATCGACATGTTCCTGATTTAACAGATTTAACAGATCAAGAGCGTCACGAAATTGGTGACTTAACCGCTCATGCGATGAAGACAATCCGCACTGTTTCTAATCCGGAAGGTTTTAACCTTGGCATGAACCAAGGTGCGATTTCAGGAGCTGGAGTTGCAGAACACATTCACCAACATGTTGTTCCTCGTTGGGGAGGAGATGCAAATTTCATGCCGATTATTGGTAAGACTAAAGTTCTTCCACAATTATTGACTTTGACTCGGGCCGAGATTGCTGCCGCGTGGTAATTAAATAACTAATTGTTGAATAAATTCTTCAACGATATCTACACCGATGCCTCGTTCGATCCATAACGGGATTGCAGGAAACAGTAAGCCAGCACTGAACGCATCCTCGCCAGCAGCTGCAAGTAACTCGAGGTACTCAGTGCGAAATTCTTGCACCAATGTCTGATGCTCTTCATCACTATTCTTAAATGTTTTTGGATTTGTTGAGTAATCAATAATTTGAAGATCAGACAAACTAATGAGGGCGGCAGGCAAGCCTGCTTCATCATGGAGAACTAAGTAAGGTGTAATCATTTGATCAAAGACACGGTTCGCAATCATTACAGCATCATCAAAATCTGCCTCAAGATTTTCTAAATGTGTTACAACGACAAGGCGCGGAACCTGATACTCATCTAAGGATTGCCACACATCGATAGTTGCTTGATCGATTCCGGCCGAAGGATCTATGGCAAAAATCGCTAGGTCAGATTCAGGTTCGGCAATTTCGGAGAATCGGGCGTTAAAGAGTGCGGCAACGTGGCCAGGGTCTGCGCTTGAGTGTCCGTAGACATGAATCCGCAGGTCGTTTATTTGAGATTGCACGGGCTCAGCCTACGATGGTCCTTGATGTTAAGCGCACGTTTGAAGCCAGCGGTCACCAGGGTTATCACCCCAGTGGCCAAAATCGCCCTGCGTATCGGAATTACCCCTAATGCAGTGACCTGGACAGGGGCGATTGCCGTAGTTACAGCGGCACTTTATTTCTATCCCAAAGGTGAATTTTTCATAGGCACAGTGATCATTTGCGTCATGGCGCTAAGTGATTTATTTGACGGCACGATGGCGCGTATTTCCCAGAAAGGTTCTAGTAAATGGGGAGGCTTTCTAGACTCAACTATTGATCGAATCACAGATTCTGCAATTCTTATCGGTGTTTGTATATACCTGATCAATAACGATGATGCACTTGCGATAGTTGTAATTGTCACCTTAGTGACAGGAATGCTCGTTCCCTATATTCGAGCTAAGGCAGAAAGTTTTGGAATTGAATGTTCTGGTGGAATAGCAGAACGCACCGAGAGATTAATCATCTCTTTAGCTGCAATCGGATTTCACGGTCTAGGTATTCCATACATTATGGCAATCGGAATGTGGTTATTGGCAGTACTTGGCACCTATACAGTTGTTCAAAGAATGTTGATAGTTAAGCGAGCAAAATAAGTGAACGATAATCTATCGGCGTATGCGTATTTTGCTGGGTGGAGAATTGTTCGATGGTTGCCAGAGCGCGCTGCTTACCGCTTAGCGTATGCAGCGGCCGATTTTTTAACCAAGCGCAAAGGCAAAAACGTTTCCCGATTACGCTCTAATCTGCAGCGAACTAAGCCAAACATGACCGAATTGGATTTGGATTTACTCCTTATCGATGCGATGCGTTCCTACATGCGATATTGGTGTGACACATTCAGATTTCCAGACTGGTCACCCGAGCGTGTTCGCGAAACTGTGAGCGTTACAAATGAGCATCTCCTGCTAGATGCAATAAGTGCAAAGACTGGGGTTATTGTCACTTTGCCGCACGCGGGAAATTGGGATCATGCTGGTGCATATTTTTGCGGTAAAGGAATCAATCTTGTTACTGTCGCCGAACACTTGAAGCCGGAAAAACTCTTTTTGAAATTCTTGATTTATCGACAAGCGATGGGCATGGAGGTTTTGCCATTAGATGGCAGGGTTTTGGGTACCTTGGAACAACGGCTTCGCCAAGGAGCATTAGTTGCATTAGTAGCAGATCGTGACTTATCCCGATCTGGCATCGATGTTACTTTCTTTGGTGCTCCATCACGCATGCCCCCAGGGCCAGCAATTTTGGCGCTAAAAACAGGAGCTCCTTTGATTACAGCCTTTGTTTCTTACACCGAGACAGGGATTCATATAGATTTTATTGAAGTCCCTGTCCCTTCATCTGGTAGTGATGAAGAAAAAGTCTCAAACATTGTTCAAAAAATGGCACAGCAATTTGAAGTTGGAATCACTGCCCATCCTGAGGATTGGCATATGTTGCAACGTATATGGACTGATGGCGATTTCAGGGAGCGCGTGTAATGCTGACCCGATCTATGAAAATCGGAATTGTGTGCCCTTATAGTTGGGACACACCTGGTGGGGTTCAAAACCATATTCGGGATCTAGCAGAATTTTTGATTGCAGCTGGCCATGAGGTCTCAGTCCTAGCTCCGGCTATTGATGAAGAGAACTTGCCGGCTTATGTCGTCAATGCTGGCAAGCCAATATCAATTCCTTATAACGGCGCAGTAGCTCGAGTTCTGTTTGGACCAGTCGCATTCTCACGGGTTCGGCAATGGATCTCACAGGGTGATTTTGATCTGTTGCACTTGCATGAACCAGCCATTCCTTCAATCTCATTACTTGCCTGTTGGGCTGCAGATGGGCCCATGGTTGGAACTTTTCATGCCGCGGCCAAGAGGCAAAAGATTATCTTTGCTATTGGACCAATTCTAGAGCCAGCTATCGAGAAATTATCGGCTCGTATTGCGGTCTCCGAGGCTGCTCGTTTAACTCTTACAGATCATCTTGATACAGATGCAGTTGTTATTCCTAATGGTATTTATGCATCTCGATATCACGATGGAGTTGCCCAAGAAAAGTGGCAAGGAAATACCATTGGATTTATTGGACGATTTGAAGAACCGCGAAAAGGGTTAAGCGTCTTACTGGAGGCATTACCGGTAATCGCACGTTTTGCACCGGATGTGAGAGTTATTGTTGCAGGGCCTGGTGATCCAACTGAGGTTGAGAAGAGTATCGATCCGCAACTGCGACACCGCTTCGAATTCTTAGGCAAAATTTCTGAACAAGATAAAGCTAATTTTATGTCCTCAGTTTCAATTTATGTCGCACCTAATACGGGCGGGGAGTCATTTGGAATTATTTTGGCCGAAGCGTTAGCAGGAGGTGCTTGTGTCGTCGCAAGTGATATTCCTGCATTTGATGATTTGTTAGGACACGGCGAATTTGGAGCACTTTTTAAATCAGAAGACTCAACAGATCTAGCAAAGGTGATTATCGATCTTTTGCGAGATGAGAAAAAAAGATTTGAACTCGCCAAGGCGGGACGATCCCGAGGTCAGAGTTTTGACTGGGAAGTGATTGCACAGCAGATTTTTTCAGTCTATGAAATGTCAATTGTTGGTAGTGAAAAAGTAAAGCTTGCATCAGATACTCGTTCATGGAATCGTTTTCTATCAAAGGATGACAAGTGATGATTAATTGGGTTTTAGTGACCTTTATTCTTTTGATTTCACTCTGGTATTTAAGTTTTATGGCCACACGTTTGGATCGCTTGCATCATCGAGTTGAAACTAGTTGGGCTAATCTGGATGTTCTGCTTCAAAAACGTGCAGCAGTTGCACTTGAGATTGCCCATAGCGATATCGCTGATCCGGCTTCATCATTATTACTAACAGGTGCGGCATACCAAGCAAGAGATGCCGACATTGAAAGTAGATCGTCGGCAGAAAGTGGGCTTTCAGGAGCCTTGGGTTTACTCCTTGAAGACTCTCAGCACCTCGCAACTGCGGCAGATAACGCCCTGCTCACTGAGCTTGCAGCACTGACGGACAAGATTCGAGTGGCAATTGCGATTCACACAGATGCGGTGAGTCGTACACAGATGGTGCGCAGCAAATTCATTGTCAAAATCTTTCGCCTAGCAGGTACTGCGCCGCTACCTGTCACCTATGAATTTGAGTCAGATGTTCTCTAGGAGGTCCGTAGCCTTAGCAATTCTTACCTCTTTGCTACTTACAGGTTGCTCAGTGATTTCCGAAACTCTTTCTGATAGCGCAATTACTAATGTATTAAGTGGCCGTGAAGGAATTAATGGGCCAGTACTAGTTGTCAAAATTGATGATACGACGCAGGCGCATCCTCAGGTTGGTTTAGAAGATGCTGACATTGTTTACATTGAACAAGTTGAGGGTGGCTTGACACGCTTAGCCGCTGTCTTCTCGTCGGTGATTCCGCAGCGCATCGGTCCAGTACGAAGTGCGCGCATTTCCGATGTAGAAATTTTGTCGCAATTTGGTCGAGTCGCCTTTGCCTATAGCGGTGCTCAAAGCAAATTACTGGCAGTTATCGCTGAAGCGAATCTGCAAGACCTGGGTGCTCAAAGACAAAGTCCAACAATATTTACAACCGATCCAAACCGAACACCACCGTATGCAATGGTTTTGCGTGCTGATTTGTTAATGCAGCGAATCACAGAAAAGAACTACGCGATAGATTCTGCAAAAAGCATCGGATTTGAGTTCGGAGAATTGCAGGAAGGGGGAGAGTCAACCACCAAAGCAGTGATGCATTGGCCAGCGGCGACTTATTCCGCAACCTGGTCTGATGAAGAATCTCGCTGGATGCTCTCACATAACAATTCGGTGAACTATGCAGAGTCTGGGGTTGTGTTAGGTCCAACTACTTTGATAATTCAAATGGTTTCCATAACCCCGTCAGAGTACAAAGACAAAGTCGGGGGAGTAACTCCGTTCTCGCAAACCGTTGGAACCGGCAAGGCGTATGTGCTTCGTAATGGGGAAAGGTTTGTAACGACATGGAACAGAGCATCTGCCGACTCTGGAACATCCTTTACTTTTGCTGATGGAACGGAAATGAAGATGGATCCGGGTCAAATTTGGATAGCTCTAACAGATCGTGAGCCTGATTTCACCTCGCCACCTGCGCCCAAGACAAAGTAGTATTGCCTCCTATCTTTCGATCGAAGCGGAGTACGGAACATGACTGAAGTAACTGGCACAGCGCGCGTTAAGCGCGGAATGGCTGAGATGCTCAAGGGCGGCGTCATCATGGACGTGGTTAACGCTGACCAAGCAAAGATTGCCGAAGATGCTGGCGCAGTTGCAGTTATGGCACTAGAGCGCGTTCCGGCAGACATCCGCGCCCAAGGTGGCGTAGCGCGCATGTCTGATCCTGACATGATTGAAAAGATTCAAGCCGCTGTTTCCATTCCAGTGATGGCAAAGGCACGTATTGGGCACTTTGTTGAGGCACAGGTATTGCAATCTCTAGGTGTCGATTACATCGATGAGTCGGAAGTTTTGACGCCATCAGATCTGGAAAACCACATTGATAAGTGGGATTTTACAATTCCCTTTGTTTGCGGAGCTACAAATCTTGGAGAAGCTCTTCGTCGCATCAATGAGGGTGCTGCAATGATTCGTTCAAAGGGCGAAGCGGGCACTGGTGATGTTTCAAATGCCATGATGCACATGCGCAAGATCGGCGGAGAGATTCGTCGTCTGTCATCAATGCGCGAAGATGAGCTATATGTTGCAGCCAAAGAATTACAAGCACCATTCGCACTTGTTAAAGAGGTTGCCGAAACTGGAAAGCTTCCAGTAGTTCTCTTTACCGCCGGAGGAATCGCAACTCCTGCTGATGCTGCGTTAATGATGAGCATGGGCGCAGATGGAGTGTTTATTGGTTCTGGAATTTTCAAATCTGGAAACCCTGCTCAGCGCGCAGCAGCATGTGTTAAGGCAACTACTTT
The DNA here is from genome assembly GCA_021741905.1 of Candidatus Planktophila sp. Taxonomy (GTDB): domain Bacteria; phylum Actinomycetota; class Actinomycetes; order Nanopelagicales; family Nanopelagicaceae; genus Planktophila. The sequence continues at coordinate 47,127 of JAIOWZ010000001.1, forward strand.
TTGGGATGATCCAAAGGTTGTTGCAGATGCATCGCGTGGTCTTGGTGAAGCAATGGTAGGAATTAACGTTGCTGATTTGCCAGCACCACATCGTCTTTCTGAGCGCGGTTGGTAATTTTCTAATAAATGAAGGTTGGCGTTTTAGCTCTGCAGGGCGATGTGCGAGAGCATGTGAGTGCACTCATTGCTTGCGGAGTTACTCCCATCTCGGTCAGACGCTCTGCTGAGTTGGATCAGATCGATGCCTTGATTTTACCAGGCGGGGAATCCACCACCATCGCCCAGTTATCTGAAGTTTTTGGTATTTACGATCAGATAAAAGATCGCATCGTTCAGGGCATGCCTGTGTATGGCTCATGTGCTGGAATGATTCTTCTGGCTAATGAAATTTTAGATGCCAAAGTTGGTCAAAAAAGTTTTGGTGGACTAGATATAACTGTGCGAAGAAATGCTTTTGGTCGACAGGTTGATTCCTTTGAATCAGATATTGCATTTGATGATGGCAGTGCGGATTTGATCCGTGCGGTGTTTATCCGTGCTCCCTGGGTTGAACGCGTGGGGGATGGGGTGCAGGTTTTAGCAGCTGTTGATAAACATCCTGTTGCGGTGCGCTCACAAAGATTGTTTGCAACCTCCTTTCACCCGGAACTAACGGGAGATCATCGGATTCATCGTTACTTTATTGAGGAAGTGGCACGGCCTGCATTAGAGAAGGTAAAGTAAGGCCATCGTTTAACTGATCCAGTATTTAGGGTAGATAGAGGTGTTCCAATGTCCGGCCATTCCAAATGGGCGACGACCAAGCACAAGAAGGCGATCATTGATAGTCGTCGTGCAAAGGTATTTGCAAAACAAATTCGTGCAATTGAAGTTGCTGCCCGTAATGGTGGGGCAGACATGGATGGCAATCCAACTCTTTTTGATGCTGTGGCAAAGGCTAAGAAGTCTTCGATGCCGGCAGATAATATTGATCGAGCAATCAAGCGCGGTGCTGGTCTGGAAGCTGGAGCAAAAGACTGGATCACGATTATGTATGAGGGCTATGGGCCAAATGGCGTTGCCATCATGATTGAATGTTTATCAGATAACCGCAATCGTTCAGCCTCAGAAGTTAAAGTTGCAGTTACTCGCAACGGAGGATCTATGGCAGATCTTGGCTCTGTTTCATACCTGTTTAATCGCAAGGGTGTGGTCATCGTTAAAAAAGATGGAGCACTGACTGAAGATTCAATTCTGGAAGCTGTTCTTGAAGCAGGTGCTGAAGAGGTAAATGATTTAGGCGAGGCCTTTGAAATTGTTAGTGAGCCCGTTGATCTAGTTCCGGTCCGGACAGCACTACAAAATGCCGGTATTGATTATGAATCAGCCGACTCCTCATTCTTGCCATCAATGTCTATTCCACTTGATGCTGATGGAGCAAAAAAGGTATTTGAACTCATCGATGCTATTGAAGAGCTAGATGATGTGCAGAATGTGTTTAGCAATTTTGATGTTTCTGACGAGGTTATGGCGAGCCTAGATTAAGTACTTGCTCGCTATCCCTAGGCTTTAAGACTGAACTAACGAGAAAGCACGAGGCGAAGCAATGAGAGTTTTGGGTGTTGACCCAGGTCTAACTCGCTGCGGCGTTGGAATAGTCGAAGGTGCAATCGGTTCTCCTATTTCATTAGTAGGAGTTGGCGTAATTTTGACACCAACTGATGCAGCCCTTGACCAACGTTTACTTGATTTAGATCAACAACTCTCCGAGTGGATAAATCTCTGGAAGCCAGATGTGATTGCTGTTGAACGCGTTTTTTCTCAACATAATGTCAGAACCGTTATGGGAACAGGGCAAGCAGCAGGAATTGCGCTTTTGCTGGCTGCCAAAGCTGGTATTCCCGTGATGATGCATACGCCATCAGAAGTTAAGGCCTCAGTTACTGGCAGCGGTAGAGCAAATAAAGCACAAGTTGCATTGATGGTTCAGAAGATTCTTAATCTTGAAACCATCCCAAAACCAGTTGATGCAACAGATGCACTGGCATTAGCAATTTGTTATATTTGGCGGGGCGGCGGAAACACTAAAATCGCTCAAGCGCTAGCTGCTGAGCAGTCACGATTAAAGAAATTGCGTGCTAGATGATTTCACTTTTGATGGGAACTGTTCGATCCATTGCAACTGATCGACTAATAGTTGAAGTAGGTGGTTTCGGAGTCTCTGTGTTAGTTAATCCGCAGACATCGGCGCAGGTGACTTTGGGATCCCAAGTGCAACTGTTTACCTCATTGGTAGTGCGCGAAGACTCGCTGACATTATTTGGTTTTATTAATGATGAGTCGCGCTCACTTTTTGAGTTAGTACAAACCGTCTCTGGCATTGGCCCAAAGGTTGCCCTATCTATTTTGGGGGCGCTTACTCCTGAAGATTTAGGTCGTGCGATCTCTCAAGAAGATATAGGTGCCATTGAGAAAGTTCCGGGGATCGGTCGCAAGGGTGCCCAGCGTTTAATCCTTGAACTGAAGGGAAAATTGAGCGATCTTTCCTCTGTTCATCCATACAAGGGACATCAACCGGCTTGGCGGGAACAATTAACAAGTGCACTTGTCTCCCTTGGTTTCTCACCGAAGGAATCCGATGGTGCGATTTCGCAGGTAGTTTCAACTTTGCAGGCCGATGGAACTGATGCGGCACAATTAGATTTAAGTGAATTACTCAAATTGACGCTAGCTAGTGGAAAGAGCGCTCGTGGCTGATGATCGTTTAGTGACGCCGCAAATAAAGAATGAAGAGTCAACGGTTGAACACGCGTTGCGCCCTAAAACACTCAGTGATTTTGTTGGGCAAGAGCGCGTGTGCGAACAGATCGATGTTTTGTTAACTGCAGCGCGTCATCGTAATTCTCCGGCAGATCATATTTTGTTATCAGGTCCTCCAGGTCTAGGTAAAACAACACTTGCCTTGATTTTGGCAAGTGAAATGCAAGCACCGATTCGAATTACAAGTGGTCCTGCGATAACCCACGCAGGTGATCTAGCGGCGATTCTTTCTTCATTAGTTGAAGGTGAAATTTTGTTTTTAGATGAGATACATCGCTTGCCAAGGCCTGCCGAAGAGCTTCTTTACTTAGCAATGGAAGATTTCCGTGTTGATGTGGTTGTTGGTAAGGGTCCAGGGGCGACAGCGATTCCATTACAGCTTCCACATTTCACATTGGTAGGGGCAACAACTCGCGCAGGTCTACTTCCAAGTCCGCTACGCGATCGATTTGGTTTTACCGCTCACCTTGATTTCTACAACGAACAAGATATTGCACATGTGATTACAAGAAGTGCTGAATTGCTCAAGATTGTGATTGACAAGGATGCGATTGTTGAAGTCGCTGGGCGATCCCGTGGCACACCGCGAATTGCTAATCGATTACTGCGTCGTGTTCGAGATTATGCACAAGTCCAAGGCAGTGCGCGTATTTCATTGTCAGATGCCAAATCGGCATTGGAGATGTATGAGGTTGATGAGTTAGGTCTTGATCGACTCGATCGAGGAGTTTTAGTGGCCCTGATCGAACGATTTAATGGGGGACCAGTTGGGCTTTCCACACTGGCGATTGCCGTCGGTGAAGAGGTCGAAACTGTTGAATCAGTTGCCGAACCGTTCCTAGTTCGAAACGGCTTCATGGCGCGTACTCCACGCGGGCGATTGGCCACCGCTCAGGGCTGGCGGCATATAGGACGAACACCACCAGCGGAAATCTCAACTCTTTTCGACTTACCCGCACCCGACGCCTAGACTCTCGCCCTATGTCTACAACTAATAAACCATTAAAGAAGGACGCCCGTCCTGGCCGCACATTAGCGATCCTAGCCTTGGTGCTTATTGCTATGACCAGCCTGGTATTTATCCAAGGGGCCACTTCAATTCGCTTAGGTTTAGACCTTCGCGGCGGAACTTCTGTCACCTTGCAGCCGCGAATTGCTCCTGGCGATGAGGGGAAAATAACCAGTGAATCGATCGATCAAGCCGTATCGATTATTCGTCAACGCGTTAACTCGTTAGGCGTTGCTGAATCTGAGGTATCTGCACAAGGCAGTGGAACAAATCGTCAGATTGTTATCTCAGTTCCTGGCGACACAGGTCGGCGAGTTGTTGAATTAGTTGGACAAACCGCAGAACTGCGTTTCAGACAAGTGCTTGCCTCTACATCGGGAATACCAACAACGGCTGATGCGGCTGCAACTCCAGCATTTGGTGTGAGTGCAGAAATAAATGCGCAGTTTGCTGCCCTTGATTGCACGAAGGCAGAAAATCTCCAGGGCACTGGAACAGATCTTCCTACTGATGTCATTGTTGTATGTGATCGCGCGGGAGGAACAAAATATATTTTGGCACCGGCGGAAGTTCTAGGTCGTCAAATTTCTAAGGCATCTGCCGGTCTTGATACTCAAGCTGGTAGTGCTTGGTATGTAAGCCTTACCTTTAATAATGAAGGAACATCAGCATTTGGTGCACTCACCGCTCGCGTTACTGGACTTCCAGAACCAACAAACCAGGTTGCAATTGTTCTGGATGGATTAGTTGTTTCATCGCCACGCATCACTGAAGCGATTCCATCTGGCAATGCCCAGATCACAGGAAGTTTCACACAGTTAGAGGCACAAGATTTAGCTAATGTTCTGAAGTACGGTGCATTGCCGCTAGCTTTTGATCGCGGAGAAGTTCAACAAGTTTCACCAACTTTGGGCGCTGATCAACTAAGTGCAGGCCTACTTGCAGGAGCACTTGGTCTTGGCTTGGTAATGCTCTACTCATTGTTCTACTACCGAGGTCTTGGAATCGTGACTGTTGGATCTTTAACGGTTGCTGGCGGGATGATCTATCTGCTCTTCTTGCTATTTGGAGAATGGATTGGCTTCACACTGACTTTGGCAGGTATTGCTGGTGCAATTGTTGCAATTGGTGTTACCGCTGACTCATTTATTATCTACTTTGAACGTATTCGAGATGAGATGCGCGAAGGTCGCTCACTTCGAACTGCCGTAGAAACCGGTTGGCTCCGAGCCCGGCGCACTATCTTGGTTGCAGACTTCGTTTCACTTATTGCTGCCGCTCTCTTGTACTTCTTTGCTGTTGGTGGAGTTCGTGGATTTGCGTTCACTCTAGGATTAACAACTCTTGTTGACCTTGTCGTGGTGTTTGTATTTACAAAACCACTTGTCTCGCTTTTGTCACGAGTTAAGTTCTTTAATTCTGGACACCCAATGTCAGGATTCTCAAGCAAGAGCTTGGGCACCTTAGTCGCGAAGGAGGCATAAAGATGTCTAAGTTGTCAGGTCTTGGTGGTCGCCTTTATCGTGGCGAAACCGCGGTCGATTTCATTGGTAATCGTCGCCGTTGGTATTCAGTTTCAGCACTATTTATTCTTGCCTCTATTGCTGCGCTTTCGCTGCAGGGCCTACACCTTGGAATTGAATTCAAGGGTGGCTCATCTTTTACGGTCAATAAAGATACTGCGACCGTCGAGCAAGCGCGTTCTGCTGTCGAAGCAACTGGAATTCCGGGCGAGCTCATTGTTCAGGAGATAGGTAGCGACAAGGTTCGCGTTCAAACAGGTGCTCTTGATACCGTTCAAAACAATGCAGTGCAAGATGCTCTAGCTGCAGAATTTGGTGTGACGGTAGAATCAATTGATACACAAATCATTGGTCCTTCTTGGGGTAAAGAGATTACCCGTAAGGCAATTTATGGCCTTATTGGCTTCTTGATAGTTGTGATGCTTTATCTTGCGATGGCTTTTGAACCAAAAATGTCTATTGCTGCGATTGCAGCGGTTGTGCACGATGTTTTCATCACTGTTGGCATCTACGCCCTCGTAGGATTTGATGTTACTCCGGCAACGATTATTGGGTTCTTAACAATTTTGGGTTATTCGTTATATGACACTGTGGTTGTGTTCGACAAGGTGCGTGAAAACACCCGCACGATCACTTCGACTTCAACTAAGACCTATTCACAAGCGGTTAACCATGCAGTCAATCAAACCCTTGTGCGTTCTGCGAATACTTCACTCATTGCACTCTTACCTGTCGGTTCAATTCTCTTCGTAGGAGCAGGTCTCTTGGGTGCTGGAACATTGAAGGATCTATCTCTAGCTTTGTTCATAGGGCTAGCTGTTGGAACATACTCATCAATCTTTATCGCCCCACCGGTTCTTGCTCAACTTCGTGAAAAAGAGCCAGCGATGCAAGCTCTTGCAAAGCGTGTGAATGCTCGATCAACAGGAGCGACTGTCACATCTTCTGCAGTGTCAGTTGATGCGATCAATGGTCGGGGCCCACGTAATCAACCAAAGCGCAAGGGTCGTAAGTAAGGTTTTTTGTGGATACTTTGATAGCACCAGTAATCAGTGCTCTCAAAGAGAATCACGCCTCGGTAGATTCTGATGAGGTGTCTCGTGCCTTTGAAGTGGCGCGAGATGCCCACCAAGGTCAGATCCGAAAATCAGGTGAAGAGTACATAACCCACCCAGTCGCCGTCGCCGAAATCCTGGCACATCTTGGATTAAACCCTGCAACTGTCATTGCTGCCTTACTTCACGATACTGTTGAAGATACTAATTATTCATTAGTTCAATTACGAATTGATTTTGGTGATGAGATCGCGAACTTGGTTGATGGTGTTACCAAGTTAGACAAGCTGAGTTACGGTCCAACTGCAGAAGCTGAAACTGTTCGAAAAATGGTTATTGCAATGTCTCGCGACATTAGAGTGCTCGTTATTAAACTGGCGGATCGGTTACACAACGCGCGCACCTGGAAATATGTTTCCGCAGAGAGTGCACTTCGAAAAGCCCGTGAGACTTTAGATATCTATGCTCCGTTGGCTCACCGTTTAGGAATGAATGCGATCAAGTGGGAGTTGGAGGACCTTTCCTTTGAAGTTCTGGAACCTAAGAAATTTGAAGAAATCTCCAGATTAGTTGCCGAACGCTCTCCATCACGTGATGCTTTAACGGAGCAGGTAATTGAATCTGTGAAAGAGGACTTCTTGCGTGAGCACATAGAAGCCACCGTGACGGGACGAAAAAAGCATTACTTCTCGGTCTACCAAAAGATGGTTGTTCGTGGTCGTGAGTTCAACGAGATTTATGATCTGGTCGGAATTCGAGTTTTGGTAAATGATGTTCGTGATTGTTACGCAGTTCTTGGCTCGATCCATGCCAGGTGGAGTCCTGTTCCGGGACGTTTCAAAGATTACATCGCAATGCCTAAGTTCAATTTATATCAATCTCTTCACACAACTGTTATTGGTCCTACAGGAAAAGCGATTGAAATACAGATTCGCACATATGACATGCATGCCAGAGCTGAGTTTGGTATCGCAGCGCACTGGAAATACAAGCAGGGTCCTGAAAACACAGAAAGTTCACCGGAAATGTTGTGGCTGCGTCAGTTGCATGAATGGCAGAAAGAAACTGAAGATCCTTCAGAGTTTCTCGAAGCGTTGCGTTTTGATCTGGGATCACCTGAGGTATTTGTTTTCACACCAAAGGGGAGTGTCGTGGCTTTACCTGGGGGTTCAACACCCGTTGACTTCGCCTTCTCCGTCCATACTGATGTCGGTCTTCGATGTGCTGGTGCCAAGGTAAATGGACGTTTAGTTCCACTTGATTCTCGCCTGATTAATGGTGATGTTGTTGAGATTGTCACTAACAAGAGCGAATCAGCGGGGCCAAGTCGAGATTGGCTGAACTTTGTTAAGAGCCCTCGTGCTCGCTCAAAGATTAAGGCTTGGTTTAGTAAGGAACGTCGCGAAGAAGCGATAGATGCTGGCCGTGAATCTTTAGCCCGCCAAATGCGCAAGGCCGGTCTTCCTTTGCAAAAGATTTTTGCAGGTCATTCCTTATTGGAATTGGCTCATGAACTTCGCTATCCAGACATTGATGGATTGTATTCAGCAGTGGGCGATGGATATGTTTCAGCAGCCTCTATCATCGATAAGTTAGTAACAGCTTTAGGCGCTGAAGATTCACACCCAGAACCAACGATGGAGGTGTTTGCAAATCGTGTTCCTTCCACGCGACGTTCAAGCAACGCGATCGATGTAGAAGGCGCTGATGATGTACTTGTAAAACTTGCTCGTTGCTGCACTCCAGTTCCTGGAGATTTAATCATGGGCTTTATCACCAAGGGCAGTGGTGTTTCAATTCACCGATCAGACTGCACTAACGCACACGATCTGCAGATTCATCAATTAGATAGAGTCGTAAATGTTAAATGGAGAATAGGTGCCTCTTCGGTTTTCTTAGTCAATATCCAAGTTGAAGCACTAGATCGTGCTTCTTTATTAGCCGATGTCACGCGCACCCTATCTGACCAGCATGTAAATATTCTGAGCGCAGCGGTGAGTACTTCCAAGGATCGAACAGCATTCTCACGCTTTACATTTGAGATGGCAGATGCAACTCATCTAGATGCCGTACTTGCTGCTGTGCGAGGTATTGAAGGCGTTTACGATGTCTATCGAACAACCAACAATTAGCTAAATTCGGCTAAGCCCTTTTCAGCCTCTGCCAACCAAACCTTACGGGCAGTTGCAGATTCTGCAGCCTCTTCAGATTTCTTTGTGTTACCACTTGCAGCAAACTTAGCCGCGGCCTTTTCGTAATTGGCTATAGATTCGGTCAGCTGTGCAACAACCTCTTCAGCACGCTTTTTTGCAGCCGGATCGGTCTTGCGCCAGCTATCAGCCTCAGCCTCTTTAATAACTGATTCAACTTTTGCTACCCGCGCATCCATCGCCGCACGCTTATCTCTATGGGTCATGCCGATCTTTTCCCAAGAACGAAGATGTTCATTGAGAGTCTTTCGAGCCTCTTTGACATCAGAGATTGGAAGAACGGCTTCAATCAGAGTAAGCAACTCTTCGCGCTTTACGAGATTGGCTGCCATTGTGACATCGCGCTTTTCAAGATCAGCATTCTTAGCAGTGAAGAATTGATCTTGTGCGGCCTTAAACCGTGACCACAACTTTGCGTCATCGCCCTTTTTCCCACGTCCAGCTTCTTTCCAGAGATCCATCAGGGCCTTAAAACGCTTGGCTGTTGGAACCCATTCAGTCGATGTTGCTAATTTTTCCGCCTCTTCGACGATTACCTTCTTGGCATCTGCAACTACAGACTGTGTCGCTTCGAGTGCAGCAAAGTGTGTTCGACGACGCTTATCAAATTTGTTGCGTGATGAAGAAAAGCGCTTCCACAAATCTGCATCTGCTTTCTTATCTAGACGCGGCGCAGCTTTCCATTCATCGAGTAGAACTTTGAGGCGATCTCCAGTGCTCTTCCAACTTTCTGAAAGGGCTAGTCCTTCTGCCTCTGCAACGATTTTTTCCTTTTCTACAACTATCTGTGCAAGTCGGGCTGTCTTAGCCGCTGTATCTGCAGCTTTTTTTGCCTCATAGGCTTCGCGGTGTCCTTCAATTAGAGGCTCAATCTGTTCAACAGATGCTGCTAAGGCATCGAGATCGCCAACGCCATTGAATTCTTTGACCTGATCGCGCAATTTTTTAACCGCTGTATAGGCATCAGATGGAACCATTGCTCCACTTTTTATGCGCGCAGCAAGCAGCGCTATTTCAGCTGCGAGAACTTCAAATTTTCTTACAAAATATGACAAAGCTTCTTCGGCACTTTTGCCTGGATATGAACCAACCGCCTTTTCGCCTTGTGATGTTCGAACATACACGGTGCCATCATCTGCTACTCGACCAAAAGCTGAAGGATCTCCTATCAACGCACTTGCTGCGCTGGCCTGGTGCGGAAAATTCATATCTGTCATGAGAGTGATCCTTTCAGCGCGTTTCTTCTATAAGAAGTTCGCTATGTGGTGGGTGCGATGTTCAGAAGTTTTAAGGCTTCTGAGCGTGGGTTGAGGATGTATTCGTGTGCAAAAGGTACCCTGTCTCATGGTGTGAGCGTCAATCGCTCTGGAATCTGAGCGTGAAAAGAGGTGGGTTGAGCATGCTGATCGACTCATTTGCCGCACCGATGTATGCCACCAATTGCTGGGTGATCGCAACGGAACCAGGGGCCGAGTGCGTGGTCATTGATCCTGGCATGCCAGATGTTTCTCAGCAGGTGACAGAAATATTGGAAAGGCACAATCTTAAACCGGTAGCTGTGATTGCAACCCATGGTCACCTGGACCATACCTTTTCTATCCAAGCAATCGCTGATGGTTACGAAATTCCTTCTTACATCCACAGTGAAGATCGGGCAGCGCTGTCGAACCCAGAAAAGCTTGTTAGTTCAGAATTTCAAAGCACCTTATCGGGAATGAATTTTTCTGAAGCAAAGTATGTTCGCGAGCTTAGAAATGGCGATGTAATTGAACTAGTTGGGCTTTCCTTTAAGGCAATCCACTCTCCCGGTCATACTCGAGGCTCATTAATGTTTGAAGTTTCCAATGAGGTATTAGTCAGCGGGGATGTCCTGTTTGCTGGTTCAATTGGCCGTACCGATTTACCCACTGGTTCTGCAAAAGATATGGAAGAAACCTTGCGCAAGAAAGTACTGCCACTAGCCGATCATCTACGAGTGTTACCCGGTCACGGACGAGAAACTACTATGGAATATGAAAAAAAGAATAATCCTTATCTTAAGAGTTTGGTGGGTCGCTACTGATGCCCGGTCAAAAGATTTCTGCGCCAAAGGGCGTAAGTGAGTATGTGCCAAGCAGATCAAGGGCATTTGAATTTGTTCGCGAGAACTTAATTGCACCTGCCAAGCGTGCAGGGTATCAATTAATAGAGTTGCCTGTTTTTGAAGACACTGAACTCTTCACGCGCGGTGTCGGTGAATCTACCGATGTTGTGTCTAAAGAGATGTATACCTTCGAGGATCGTGGTGGCCGATCAATAACCCTTCGTCCCGAAGGAACTGCCGGTGTGATGCGCGCTGTCATCGAACATGGATTAGATCGTGGACAGTTGCCAGTTAAAGTTTGGTACTCAGGCCAGTTCTTTCGTGCAGAGCGTCCGCAAGCTGGACGCTATCGACAGTTCTATCAAGTTGGAATTGAAGCGATTGGTCTAGATGATCCTGCAATTGATGCCGAAGTTATTGCAATTGCAGACGCGGGTTTTAAGGCAATAGGACTCAGCAAATACCGTCTAGAAATTACTTCATTAGGAGATGCCGAATCTCGCGCAGCTCATCGGGTTGATCTCGTAGAATTTATCTCAACGCTCAGATTGGATGAAGCAACAGCTGCGCGGGCCCTTGTTAATCCGCTCCGCCTCTTTGATGACAAGCGCGAGGAAATGCGCAAGGCGATGGCTGATGCTCCACTATTGATCAATTATCTAAATGAAGCTTCCCGCCTTCAATTTGAACAAGTGCAAAAGTATTTGAATGCCTTGGGAATTTCATATGTACTCAATCCACGAATGGTGCGTGGTCTTGATTACTACACAGGGACTACCTTCGAGTTTGTTCACGAATTGTTGGGGGCGCAATCAGGTATTGGAGGCGGCGGACGATATGACGGTTTGATGGAGCAACTCGGAGGCCAGTCTCTCTCTGGAATTGGATTTGGATTAGGCGTCGATCGCGCACTTTTAGCTGCAGAGGCAGAAGGAGTAATAGGAAACGATGCTTTTGTTTCAGATCTATTCATCATTCCGCTAGGCGAGTCGGCCAGAGTTAAAGCCTTAACTATTGCCGCCGATTTACGAACCCATGGAAAGAGCGTAGAAATTGCCTTTGGTGATCGCGCCCTCAAAGGGGCTATGAAAGGTGCCGATAAAAGCGGTGCGAAATGTGTCGTGGTACTTGGTGAATCAGAGATTTCTAGCGGAACAGTTGAATTGAAAGAGATGAAATCTGGGCACACATCTTCAGTTAAGATTGACTCATTGCTCGAAGCTCTCTAAAACGGAAAAATTGGACTAATTAATGTTGCGTACACATGAAGCAGGCTCACTTCGTAAATCCCATGCGGGTCAGACAGTCACCCTCGCAGGATGGGTTTCACGTCGCCGAGATCATGGTGGTGTTGCCTTTATTGATCTTCGTGATGCATCTGGTTCAGTGCAAGTAGTTATTCGCGACGAAAAAGTCGCAGGATCATTACGCGCAGAGTGGTGTTTGCTAATAACAGGTGAGGTTGTCGCTCGACCTGACGGAAATCAGAATACAAACATCGCAACAGGTGAAATTGAAGTGATGGGGGACACCGTTGTTGTCTTGTCAGAATCCGCCCCGCTGCCCTTTCCTGTAGATAGTGGAGATGACACAGACATTAACGAAGAGGTTCGACTGCGTTACCGATATTTAGACCTGCGCCGTGAAAAGCCGGCGCACAACCTGCGCTTGCGTTCAAAAGTCACTTCAACGATCCGTCGCGTGATGGAAGAAGAGACATTCCTTGAGATTGAAACACCATACTTAACTAGGTCAACACCAGAAGGAGCGCGCGACTTTTTAGTTCCAGTTCGCCTGCAACCAGGTAGTTGGTATGCCTTGCCTCAGTCACCGCAGCTTTTTAAGCAACTGTTGATGGTTGCAGGTATGGAAAAGTATTATCAAATCGCACGCTGTTTCCGTGATGAGGACTTTCGGGCAGATCGCCAACCAGAGTTCACGCAACTCGATATTGAAATGTCATTTATTGATCAGGAAGATATTTTGGCTGTGGCTGAAAAGATTGTTGCTCGCATTTGGAAGGAAACCGTTAACTACGATATCCCTCTTCCATTGCAGCGCATGACATATGCCGACGCGATGACACAGTATGGATCTGACAAACCCGATCTTCGTTTCACAAATCAGTTAGTGGATCTCACCTCATTTTTTGGTGAGACACCTTTTAGAGTTTTCCAAGCTCCTTATGTGGGCGCGGTTGTTATGCCCGGGGGAGCATCCTCTGCACGTCGCGAGTTAGATGCGTGGCAGGACTGGGCAAAGGCACGTGGCGCAAAGGGACTGGCATACATTCTGGTAAATGAAGATGGCACTCTAGGTGGCCCAGTTTCAAAGAATATTTCCGAGAAGGAAACTGTAGGAATTGTTCAAGCAGCTGGCGCTAAAGTTGGAGATGCGATCTTCTTTGCAGCAGGAGAACGAACAGCTTCTTTAAATCTGTTGGGTGCCGTTCGATTAGAAATTGGAAAGCGATGCGGTCTAATCCCTGAAGGTAAGTGGGAATTCTTGTGGGTAGTAGATGCTCCTATGTTTGAGCCGACAGACAACGGTGGATGGACAGCTGTTCATCATCCATTTACTGGACCCAAGCCAGAGTTTGCAGCAACATTCAAGTCAGATCCTGCCTCAGCACTTGCTTATGCCTATGACATTGTATTGAACGGAACTGAGTTAGGTGGCGGATCGATTCGTATTCATGATCGAACTATGCAAAAAGATGTTTTCTCTGTCATTGGCTTAAGTGATGAAGAGGCAAACAGTAAGTTTGGTTTCTTGTTAGAAGCTTTCAATTATGGGCCGCCACCGCATGGCGGAATTGCACTTGGTTTAGATCGAGCTTGTGCACTGCTGACTGGGTCAGACTCGATTCGTGAAGTTATTGCTTTCCCAAAGACAGCTAGTGGTGGAGATCCTCTAACGGGTGCTCCAACTCCCATTACTCCCGCTCAACGCAAAGAGAGCGGAATCGATTGGGTTCCACAAGCAAAAACCAGCGAAGACAAGTAAGGGTCAGGTAGGCTAACGATATGGGTCCAGGCGGAATTGCAACGATAATTGCAGCATCATCTCTTGCTGTAATCGCTTTGGCTATCGCATATGTTGTTATCCGAGTCGGTCGCTTCGTTGACGAAGCAAGCACTTCACTCAAGGTTCTTACAGAAGAGACCGCCCCGCTCATTGACGAGTTGAATACAACAGTAACTCTTGTCAATGGTCCTCTTCATAGTATTAACCGCGTTACCAAGAATATTGAAGAAATGTCTGACAAAGTCAATGAAGCGGCATCAACTTTTATGAACAAAAATGGTTCGGCGGTCAAGGTGGCAGGAGCTCTTATATCAGCAGCGCAAATGAACAAGGGCCGCTCAAAAAAGAAGAAGGCGGAGTGATCCTAGCTAGTGGAATCCGCCGAGATCCGTTCGCGCTGGCTGCGCTTCTTTGAATCAGATAACCAACAGGGTTTAACCCACACAGTTGTGCCTTCAGCATCTGTGATTGCTGATGATCCAAATCTCTTATTAGTAAATGCCGGGATGGTTCCCTTTAAGCCGTTCTTTCTGGGTGAGGTAACACCGCCTTATAAGAGAGCTACTTCAGTGCAAAAGTGTGTTCGTACATTAGATATTGATGAAGTTGGTAAAACAACTCGTCACGCATCTTTTTTTCAAATGTGTGGCAATTTCTCTTTTGGTGACTACTTCAAAGAAGGCGCAATCGCACTTGCATGGGAACTTTTAACACGCCCTATCGCAGATGGTGGATATGGTTTCCCTGAAGATAAATTGTGGGTGACTGTTTACTTAGATGATGATGAAGCTGCAGATATTTGGCACAAAAAAATTGGTGTGCCAAAGGAGCGAATCCAGCGCCGTGACATGGCAGATAATTTCTGGTCGATGGGAGTGCCAGGACCCTGCGGACCATGTTCTGAAATTTACTATGACCGAGGTCCTGCATATGGCGCTGAGGGCGGACCTATCGCAGATGAAAATAGATACCTTGAAATTTGGAATCTTGTTTTCATGCAAAATGAACGTGGTGCTGGTGGCGGAAAAGATAGCTATCCGATTCTTGGCGAATTGCCAGCAAAAAGTATTGATACGGGTCTTGGCTTAGAGCGAACGGCAGCGTTGTTGCAGGGTGTTGAAAATATTTATGAGATCGATACAACAATAATGATTTTGAATCGCGCCTCTGAACTGACGGGAGTTAAGTACGGAACATCTGAAAAGTCAGATATTTCATTGCGCGTGATTGCCGATCACGCCCGTACATCTGCCATGTTGATCGGTGATGGGGTAACGCCCGGTAATGAAGGTCGTGGCTATGTGCTGCGCCGAATGATGCGCAGAACTATTCGCAATATGCGTCTTTTGGGATCGGTGGATCCAATCATGTCTGAATTAACTGTCGCTGCAATTGGTGCAATGGGGTCGCAGTATCCGGAGTTGGTAGCCGATAAGAAGCGCATTTTATCTGTCAGTGTTTCCGAAGAAGAAAGTTTCTTGCAAACACTCAAAAGTGGTACCGCAATCTTTGATCTTGCATCAGTTGCTTTGAAGAAAAGTAAGGCAACTGTCGTACCTGGTGATGAAGTCTTTAAACTTCATGACACTTATGGCTTCCCTTTTGATTTAACCTTGGAGATGGCGCGCGAAGAGGGCCTCGAGGTTGATGAAGATGGCTTCCGCCGTTTGATGAAGGAACAAAAGGATCGAGCAAAGGCTGATGCGAAGGCGAAGAAATCAGGTCATGCCGATGTTTCTGTCTATAAGGCTATTGCTGATAAAAACGGCAAAAGTGAATTCGTTGGTTACGCCCAGCAGAGTTCAGAATCAAAGCTAACTGGAATTGTTGTAGATGGAATTGGTGTTACAAGTGCCTCAGAAGGCGAAGATGTTGAGCTCACCTTAAATCGAACACCGTTCTATGCTGAAGGTGGTGGCCAATTAGCAGATGGCGGGCGCATTACCTTAAGCAACGGTGCAATTGTTGAAATTGAAGATGTTCAATCACCAGTTCCTGGTCTTTCAGTACACCGCGGCCGCGTTATTAGCGGTGCAGTTGAAGTTGGTAGTGACGCACTTGCTGAGATAGATGTCCAGCGTCGTCACGCTATTTCGAGGGCGCATACGGCAACTCACATGGTTCACAAGGCGTTCCGTGAAATTCTTGGCGAAACTGCGACACAAGCTGGATCTGAGAATTCACCTGGTCGTTTCCGCTTTGATTTTCCATCTACTGGTTCAGTTCCAGCCAGTGTTTTAGATGATGTTGAATCGCGGGTCAATGCTTTATTACTAGATAATCTTGAAGTGACTGCTGAAAGTATGAGTCAAGCGAAGGCTAAAGAACTTGGCGCCATGGCTTTGTTTGGAGAAAAATATGGTGATGTCGTCCGCGTAGTCAGCGTGGGCGAATGGGCCCGTGAATTATGCGGCGGAACACATGTTGAAAGATCCGGGCAGCTAGGCGTGATCAAGTTGTTGGGTGAATCCTCAATTGGAGCTGGTGTTCGTCGCGTTGAGGCACTTGTCGGGGTTGATGCTTATAAGTTTTTAGCCCGTGAACATCTTTTGCTCAACTCGCTTACTGATTTAGTAAAAGGTGCTCGCACGGAAGAGTTACCTGAGCGAATCTCAGAGTTACTGAACAAGATGAAGGAAATTGAAAAAGAACTAGCATCGGTTCGTTCAGCGCAAGCTCTTTCTCAAGTAGGAGAGCTTGCCAAAAAGGCCAAAGTGATTAATGGAATTTCCTACATCTCATCAGTCATGGCTGATGGTGTTTCAGGCGATGACCTACGAAAAATCGCATTAGATTTACGATCTGGCGAAGCGAAATCCGTGGTCGCTCTGATCAGTTCTAATGACGGTAAACCAGTTTTGGTCGTTGCAACAAGCGAAGCGGCGCGATCAGCTGGGGTTAAGGCTGGAGCGCTAGTAAAAATTGGTTCAACTATTCTGGGCGGCGGCGGCGGCGGTAAGGATGATTTCGCACAAGGTGGCGGGATTGATTCGTCAAAATCACAGGATGCTTTGACTGCAATCTCAAACGCGCTCGTTGGTTAAATGATGGAGCGCGGGCGTCGAATCGCATTTGATTACGGTGATGTTCGAATTGGCGTAGCTGTCAGTGATCCAGATTCGATTCTCTCTTCTCCTTTAACAACATTGAAAGCAAACGATAAGTCGCTTGTTAACCAGATCGCGCAGATATTTGCTGAGATCGACCCAGTGGCTATTTATGTTGGGCGTCCTGCTTTGTTAAGTGGCAATGACGGGGCTGCAACTGAAAAAGCACTTGATTTTGTTGAAGTTCTCCGTACAGTCACGCAGGTGCCGATTGAGTTAATAGATGAACGCATGAGCACAGTCAGTGCTGCTCGAAATTTACGGGACGCAGGCCGCAATGCCAGGGACTCCAAGGATGCGATAGACATGGCCGCGGCGGTTGCAATTTTGGAGTTTGCCCTGGAAATAGAGAAACGCAAATGAAAGTTCGTCTTGTTGTTGCTTTGATCAGCATCGCACTTGTGAGCGCCTTCTTTTACGCCAGATCAGGACCAAGTGTCGCACCAGATTTTCCCACTAATGTGATGATTGCGGATCAATCAGAAGTTGTTATAGACATCCCCAATGGTTCTACAGGATCGGAAATAGCGCAGTTGCTGTTCGACAATGGAGTTATTAAATCTTCTGAGGCCTTTTTTAGAGTGGCCGTGGGGGATAAGCGATCCGAGAAAATAGCACCCGGAAATCACCGGATTTCACAGAACATCTCTGCGCAGCAAGCCCTTGAACAGTTATTAGATTCTGACCGAATTCCAAACTTAATCAGAATTTATGAAGGTGGCTGGAAAAGCGAGGTCGTCACCGCACTTATTAACTATGGTTTTGCTAAAGCAGAGATTAACAAAGCGTTAACATCAGTGGTGTTACCGAAAGGTTTTAAGGACCCTGAAGGGCTGCTCTTCCCAGCTCAATACACTTTTGCAAAAGGAACTTCGGCCCTACAGGCGGTTCAGGCAATGGTTGATCGATTTAGTGCAGAGCCTATCGCGCAGCTATTAATGTCAGGAGATAAAGATTTTACCGGAGCACAACTGCTCACCATTGCTTCAATAATCCAGGCTGAAGGTGGTGCTAGTGATTTCGCCAAAGTTTCACGAGTGATTCGAAATCGCCTGGAAGTTGGAATGCCCTTACAGATGGATGCCACCGTTCACTTTATAGAAAAATTGCGTGGTCAAATTTTCTTAAGTTCCAAATCAACTCTGATTAATTCACCGTATAACACCTATAAGAGGTACGGACTTCCACCAGGTCCTATCGGAAGTCCTGGCGTAGCTGCTATGACAGCTGCTCTTGAACCAGCCCCTGGTGAATGGCTGTATTTCGTGACTGTCGCACCTGGTGATACACGCTTTACAAAATCCTTTGATGAATTCAACACATGGAAAGCGCTATATGTGAAGAACCGAAAGGCTGGTGCATTCAAGTGATTCTCGCAGGTGTTTTGGGGTCACCAATCTCTCATTCCCTAAGTCCTCTCTTACACAAGACCGCTTATGAGTTTTTAGGTATTGAAGGTTCTTATTCTGCCTTTGAAGTTACATCTGGGCAGTTGCAAAACTTTCTAAATAACGAAGGCTCAGCGCTCAACAGTGTTTCTCTAACAATGCCCCTCAAAGAGGAGGCTTTATCAATTGCAGATTCGGTCTCAGATGTGGCGCGCCAGATTCAAAGTGGAAATACCTTGTCCAAAAAGGACGGGCTTTGGAATTTAACCAGTACTGATGTTGAAGGTTTCACCTTTGCTTTGGATTCCCACAATCGAAATGCCATGGGCGATGTTTTGATTATTGGAGCAGGGGCAACGGCCCGAGCTGTGATTGCTGCATGCAATGGGGTGAGTCGTAGTGTTTCTGTTATCAATCGTAATCCGGATCGCGAGATTGCAATTAGAAACTCGGCTCCTGACTTGGTTATTGATTTCATTTCCTGGGGAAATGCAATCGATTTTAATAAATACGATTTAGTAGTAAATACGACTCCAGGTAATACGGCTTCGCTCTTTGTAGATCAAGTAAGGGCAACGAGTGCAACATTTTTTGAAGTTCTCTATAACCCTTGGCCAACCTCGTTATTATCTAAGTGGCGAGAATCGGGTGGCTATGGAATTGATGGTTTAGATCTACTAATCCATCAGGCTATTTCGCAGATTCAGATATTTTCTTCATCCTCCATCGACCGATTCAAGGTTGCGAAGATGCTTCGTCTGGTTGGTGAACAAGCTCTGGAGTAATCCACAGACGGTTTTCTAGCCCCGATTAGCTTGTAGCGTGGGTGAATGAACGTTGCGCTTTTTGCACTCGCTTTACCAATCTGCATCGCTGACTTAAGCACCTTCGTCGTTCCAAACATTTACAGCAAGATCCTGTTCTACCTCACGCTGATTCATCTGACTCTTTTTGGATTTGGTCAGCTGAGTGATGTTGTTGTCTCTCTAGCGGTGCTTTTGCTACTGCTATTGATAGGTATTGGTATGGGCGATGTGAAGCTTTTGGCTTTAATCCTGTTGACACACAGTTTTAATGCAACCGAATACATTGCGTATGTATTTCTGATGGCGATGGTTCATATAGTGACTCTGACTGGAATTCACCGCGCAATTCCCTCAAAAATAGCCTTGGCACCTAGTATTTTCATAGGCCTGGCAACTTATTTGGCAGCGAGATAGCGACGTTATCTGCAAGAATACGCACATGCGTTGGTTAACAGCTGGTGAATCTCATGGTCAGGCTCTTAGTGCCATTGTCGAGGGAATTCCAGCCTCGGTTTCTATCACAACAGCAGATATTGATTTTCATTTGCAGCGTCGACGGTTAGGTGTTGGTCGAGGAGCACGTCAGAACTTTGAAGCGGACAAGGTAACTATTCTTGGAGGCGTGCGCCTTGGATTAACACAGGGTGGGCCAATTGCCATTCAAGTCGCTAATTCAGAGTGGCCAAAGTGGGAAAAGGTAATGTCTGCCGATCCCGTGCCAGAGGATGAGATCAAAGATTTAGCGCGCAATGCACCATTAACACGTCCGCGTCCCGGGCACGCAGATTTAGTTGGAATGCAGAAATATGATCTAGATGATGCTCGTGCGATATTAGAACGTGCAAGTGCACGCGAGACTGCTGCGCGTGTTGCGCTTGGTGCGGTGGCTCGAAATTTCCTACAACAAACGGTGGGTATAACAATTCTTAGTCATGTGCTTTCGATTGGCTCTATCCGAGTAGCTGATGATGCCCCCTTGCCTCAAGACGGTGATATGACGATGATTGATGAAGATCCTGTTAGATGTGCCGATAAAACAACAAGTGAACTGATGATCACGGAAATAGAAAATGCTCATCGCGATGGCGATACTTTAGGTGGGGTTGTGGAAGTTTTAGCTTTTAATATGCCACCTGGATTGGGGTCGCATGTTCATTGGGATCGACGCCTGGACTCTAAATTGGCCGGTGCTGTCATGGGTATTCAGGCAATAAAAGGCGTTGAAATCGGAGATGGTTTCAGAACTGCCACTCGCCGCGGATCGGTAGCACATGATGAAATCGAAAAGGATTCAACGGGAAAGATAGTTCGACGCACTGATCGCGCAGGTGGTACAGAAGGCGGAATGTCCAACGGTGAGATTTTACGAGTACGCGCGGCAATGAAGCCAATTTCCACCGTGCCAAAAGCACTAGACACCATCGATGTCGCA
This sequence comes from Candidatus Planktophila sp., assembly GCA_021741905.1. Lineage (GTDB taxonomy): Bacteria > Actinomycetota > Actinomycetes > Nanopelagicales > Nanopelagicaceae > Planktophila. The sequence continues at coordinate 67,566 of JAIOWZ010000001.1, forward strand.
ACAGGTGAAGCAGCAAAGGCAATTAATCAAAGATCCGATGTCTGTGCAGTTCCGGCGGCCGGAGTAGTTGCTGAAGCGATGGTTGCCCTGGTGTTAGCTGAGGTTGTTCTCGAAAAATTTGGGGGAGACTCAGTAACTGAGACCCGTCGTAATTTTGAGTCCTATATCGCCAATTTGAACTTTAAGTAACTCAACTCAATGACACGCATTGTATTAATTGGTGCACCTGGCAGCGGAAAAAGTACGGTTGGTGTTGCACTCGCTTCGCATCTGCAGTGGCCATTTGTTGATACGGATGCATTGATAGAGTTGAAACAGTCAAAAAAGATTACTGACATTTTTGTCGAAGATGGTGAGGAGTATTTTCGGGGTATTGAATTTGAAACACTACAACAGGTTCTATTAGAGCCCTCTGCTGTGATAAGCCTTGGCGGTGGTGCACCAATATCGCAACCGGCCCAAGATGCACTCCTTTCATCGGAATCCATAATTGTATTTTTAGATGTTTCTTTAGCGACTGCAGCACCTCGTGTTGGATTCAATCGTGATCGTCCTTTGCTGCTAGGCAATCCACGCGCTCAATGGCAGGCACTTTCCGATCAAAGAAGGCCGATATACGAGAAACTAGCCACCCAATCAATTAAAGTTGATGACATGACCGTTGATGAAATAATCGCAATCATAGAATCGATTGTGTTATGACGATGATCTTTGTGCAGGCTGAGCATTCCTATGAGGTGACCTTTACTAAATCTTGGGCCATTGATTTGGTAAAAAGGTGCGAGGGTCGAACGCGGGTTGCCGTTATAGTCTCCAAAAGTTTTGCTCCTGATCTATCTACCCTTAAGAACTTGGATTCAGAGCTCCATGTATTTGAAGTGCCAGATGGAGAAGACGGTAAAGACATCGCAACGCTTACAAAGTTGTGGGATTGGCTTGGCGCAGCAGGATTTACTCGGTCAGATTTAGTGATTGGTATTGGTGGGGGAGCGATTACCGACTTAGCAGGATTTACAGCCGCTTCTTGGTTACGTGGTTTGGATTGGGTGGCGGTGCCGACTTCTTTAGCAGGAATGGTTGATGCCTCAGTAGGGGGAAAAACTGGAATTAATTCCGATTACGGAAAGAATTTAATTGGAGCTTTTCACTCACCGGTAGCCGTACTTATAGATACGAATTTTTTGATTTCGCTATCTGATCGCGACATCGCAGCTGGCATGGCGGAAGTTATCAAGTGTGGCTTTATTGCAGACCCCAAAATTCTTGCCCTAGCGGGTGCTCACTCAGTTACAACTGTGCGACAGAACCCGGAGGCAATCTCTGAATTGATCCAGCGAGCAGTTACAGTGAAGGCCCAGGTTGTCTCCTCTGATTTCAAAGAGAGTTTCGCGCGTGAATCTCTTAATTATGGACACACATTGGGCCATGCAATTGAGATTTTTTCCAAGTATAAGTTGCGTCACGGAGAAGCGGTTTCGATTGGATTGGTATATGCCGCCGAGTTGGCCTCAGCCCGTGGATTAATTTCTAAGGAAGAAGTGGAGTTACATCGAACCATATTGTCTGCATACGGATTACCGATCACCTACGATCGACAAGCCTGGCAAAAAATTGCACCCTTACTCGCCTTAGATAAAAAAGCGCGTGGCAATACGATCAGATTTGTAGCACTCAGTGGGATTGGCGCAACGGTTAGGCTTGAGGATTTAACCTCCGCCGAGCTAGATGCTGCTTATGAGAGAATTAGTGTATGAAGTTACTTGTAATCAATGGTCCCAACTTGTCTCGATTAGATATACGCGATTCGTCCATCTACGGCGATCTAGATTATTCCGAGTTGAAGTCGATGATCGAGATTGCGGGTACCAAGCATGGCTTCGAGGCTGATGTCCGGCAAAGTGATGATGAAGCAACAATCATCGGTTGGTTACATGAAGCTGCGGATCAGAAACTTCCCGTGATAATTAATCCAGCAGCCTTTACGCATTATTCATATGCAATACGTGATGCCGTAGAGCTAGTTAAGGCACCATTAATTGAGGTCCACCTTTCTAATCCATTGTCTCGAGAAGAGTTCCGACACACCTCAGTAATTTCTGGTGTGGCTAACGGAACTATCGGAGGATTTGGGCCAAATTCCTATGTATTGGCCATCATTGCAATGCAAAATCTAGTAGCCAAGTAACAAAGCACCCCATCAGAGCGGGTATCCTTACCCCTTCGAACACTTTTGAATCAAACCAAATGGATAAAGAGCGGGTGGATTAGCTGTGGCATCAACAAATGATCTAAAAAATGGAATGACACTTGATATTGAAGGTCAACTGTGGACTGTAGTTGAATTCCAACACGTCAAGCCTGGCAAAGGCCCAGCATTCGTGCGCACGAAATTAAAGTCCGTTCTTAGCGGCAAGGTTGTTGATCGTACATACAACGCCGGTGTGAAGATTGATATTGCGATCCTTGAAAAGCGCGAAATGCAGTACCTCTACAAAGAGGGAGATGATTTCGTGTTTATGGATACTAAGACTTATGACCAGATGACAATCAGTGCGGCGACAGTTGGCGATGCCGCGAATTACATGTTGGAAAACACAGAGGCAATTGTTGCGGTTAACGAAGGTAACCCTTTATACATAGAGCTCGCAGCATCTGTGCCCTTAAAGATCACTTACACAGAACCTGGTATTCAGGGAGATCGCTCTTCTGGTGGCACCAAACCAGCAACCGTTGAAACAGGTATCGAAATTCAGGTTCCGCTTTTCATTAAGCAGGATGAAGTTGTTCTGGTCGATACTCGTGATGGGTCTTACCAGGGTCGCGCTAACTAGTGTCTGCTCGAAGTAAGGCTCGTAAACAAGCATTGGATTTACTGTATGAAACAGATATCCGAGGCACCAATCTGCTGGAAACTTTGGAAGCTCGTGACATTCCGGCCGAAGGACCAGATGCGCGTCCAATTCGTGAGTACACCCGTGAATTGGTTAATGGTGTTTCTGATAATCGTCGCAAGATAGATGAACTGATCACCACATATGCTCAAGGCTGGGATATGGATCGCTTACCAGCTGTTGATCGCAACATTCTGCGTTTAGGCATTTATGAAATCCTATGGTCCACCTCAGTGCCTACGAGCGTGGCAATTGATGAAGCCTTGGATTTAGCTAAAGAGCTTTCGAGTGATGATTCATCAAGATATATACACGGGGTGCTGGGTCGTATTGCAAGTATCAAAGACACTATTTCGATCTAGGAAATCCATACTCTCGTATTACTTTTTGAATTTGATCCGCGGTTAAACCGGTAAAAATCTCAAGGTTGTTGATGTCATTCGCCCTTAGTGAGATCACCTCACCATTCCAATCTCCACGCATACGGGCAATATTCCGAATCACCTGCGTGATTTTTTGCGCTTCAGGGTTTAAACTCATGAGAATCTTGCGAATATCGATACTAATTCGTTCTTCAGCCATATATTTCTTTGATGATTCAAAGAGCTCGGCAACTGGCACATCGTATAATTTGGCAATCACAAATAATTTACTTGCGCTAACTGATCGATCGCCTCTTTCATAGGAACCCAAGGCGATGGCTGATATTTGGCCCTGCGAAAGTCTTGCCGCCTGAACAAGGGTCAGATGTCGGGATTCACGAATCAAACGCAGGCGGATATATAGATCTTCGATTTGGCTCTGAGCGTGGATAGTGGTCATAGCGGTGACAATATTGCGCGGTCGACACTTGATGTTCTCGTTATCCACAGCCGTGCCTTGTTGATGCTAGTATCTGCTCTGCATCCTTTAACGACCCATCCCGAGAGGTGGGAAAGGAGATTTACATGAGCGTAGCCCTGTCCGCACAAGACATTAATCGTGCGTTGACCCGTATTTCCCACGAGATTCTTGAGAAGAATCAAGGCGCAACAAACATTGTCCTTTTAGGTATTCCAACCCGAGGTGCCCACATAGCCGCACGCATTTCAGCGATTATCGGATCCATCGAAGGTGCGGAAGTCCCCACTGGGACGCTCGACATCACATTATTCCGAGATGATTTAAGAATGCGTCCACCGCGAGCAATAATGCCAACCAAAATTCCAGCCTCAGGAATCGAGGGTAAGGATGTGATTCTGATTGATGATGTTTTATTCTCTGGCAGAACCATTCGTGCCGCACTAGATGCCCTGGGGGAAATTGGTCGCCCCCGAACAGTCCAGCTTGCTGCCTTAGTTGACCGTGGTCACAGAGAACTTCCTATCAAGGCCGACTTTATTGGCAAGAACCTCCCAACGGCTAAAAACCAATCTGTGAAGGTGCTCCTTAGTGAGATTGATGGTCGGGATGAAGTAACGATTGAAGAGGGGGCCGAATAATGCGTCATCTTCTATCTATCGCAGATCTCAATAAATCTGAGGCCATCTCTATTCTAGACACAGCAAGTGAATTAGCTCGAGTTAGCGATGGCGCAGTTAAAAAGTTGCCGACCTTACGTGGTCGAACAATTGTTAATTTATTTGCCGAAGATTCAACTCGCACACGCATTTCCTTTGAGGCCGCTGCCAAGCGCTTATCGGCCGATGTTATTAATTTCTCAGCCAAGGGTTCCAGTCTTAGTAAGGGCGAATCCTTGAAAGACACAGCGATGACGCTCCAAGCTATGGGCGCTGATGCTGTTGTCATCCGACATCCGGCATCAGGTGCAGCACAAAGATTGGCTGACTCTCATTGGATGTCGGGAAGTGTTGTGAACGCCGGTGACGGAACTCATGAGCATCCCAGTCAGGCACTTCTTGATGCCTTTACCATCCGAAAGCATTTAGGTATGGGCGGGAGTGATTTAACTGGCCTTAGCGTTGCAATAGTTGGAGACATTTTACACTCGCGAGTTGCTCGTTCAAATGTTTTGTTGTTATCGATGTTAGGGGCTAAAGTTACTTTAGTTGCGCCACCAACTTTATTGCCCGTAGGAATCGATAGTTGGCCAGCCACGGTTTCTTATGATTTTGATTCTGTCATTCCTCATGTAGATGTTGTAATGATGTTGCGTGTTCAACAAGAGAGAATGTCAGATCTATTCTTTCCAAATGCACGCGAATATTCACGATACTTTGGTTTAAACACAGATCGCATGGCGTGCATGAAAAAGGGTGCAATTGTCATGCACCCGGGACCCATGAACCGCGGCTTAGAAATATCAGCCGAGGTTGCAGACAGTGCGCGTTCGGTTATCACCGAGCAAGTAACTAACGGTGTCAGTGTTCGGATGGCGATTTTGTACGTTCTGCTTGCTGGTGGAGCGCTAGAAGTTGGGAGCAACTAAATGAAGCCTGCCGATTACCTCATTAAGGGTGTTTCATTACCTGATGGAAAGAAAGCCGATATCGCGATCTCCGATGGTGTTATCGCATCACTTAGCAATGGATTTAAAGGTGAAGCAAACACAATTATTGACGGATCAGAGTGCGTTGCTCTACCTGGTCTTGTTGATCTTCATACACATCTACGGGAGCCAGGACGAGAAGATGCTGAAACCGTACTGAGCGGAAGTAGAGCTGGAGCAAAAGGTGGCTTCACCGCACTCTCGGCCATGGCTAACACTTCACCTGTTGCCGATACGGCCGGTGTTGTTGAACAGGTCTATAGGTTGGGTCAAGAAGCCGGTTTATTAGATGTGTTTCCGATAGGTGCTGTGACTCAGGGATTAAAGGGTGAAGCACTTTCAGAAATTGGCGCGATGGCTGATTCGGTTGCGAGGGTGCGTGTGTTTAGCGATGATGGCAATTGTGTTTTTGATCCTTTGGTTATGAGACGAGCGCTCGAGTACATTAAGAAATTTGGGGGACTGATCGCCCAACATGCCCAAGATCCGCGAATGACAATCGGATCTCAGATGAATGAGGGAGTCGTTTCTGCACGGTTAGGACTCAAAGGTTGGCCCGCGGTAGCAGAAGAGGCGATTATCGCCCGAGATGTATTGCTGGCAGACCATGTGAAATCACGTCTACATATTTGTCACTTAACAACTGCTGGTGGTGTTGAAATTATTCGCTGGGCAAAAGCTCGAGGCATCGATGTAACCGCAGAAGTTACTCCTCATCACCTTTTACTTACAGATGATCTTGCAAGTTCATACGATCCTGTTTATAAAGTCAATCCACCTTTGCGAACTGAATCTGATGTCCACGCGTTACGCGAAGCCTTGGCGGATGGAACTATTGACATCGTTGCCACGGATCACGCACCTCATCCAACGGAAGCTAAGGAATGTGAGTGGCAGGAGGCAGCCTTTGGCATGCTGGGATTAGAAACCGCGCTTTCGATTGTTCAAAAAACAATGGTTGATACTGGTTTGATGAATTGGGTTCAGGTGGCAGAGCGCATGTCTATTACACCTGCTCGGATCGGCGGCTATGAAAGCCATGGTCAAGCCTTAGTTTCAGGATCTATTGCCAACTTAGTGGTGATTAATCCAACCCAGAAGTGGACCGTTGATCGCGATTTAGTTGTCTCAAACTCTTCCAATACTCCTTATCATGGTCATGAATTACCTGGTGTAGTCGCTCACACCTTCTATAAGGGCGTAGCAACATTGATTAATGGAAACTTAACTTCAATCGGAGGTATGTAGTGCCGAGTGCATACCTAGTTTTAGATGACGGTCGAATATTCGAAGGTTCATCGTGGGCTGCGACTGGTAAGACTTTTGGGGAGGCTGTTTTCCAAACTGGCATGACTGGGTATCAAGAAACTTTGACGGATCCTTCGTATCACAAGCAGGTTGTCATCATGACCGCCCCCCACATCGGAAATACTGGTGTTAATGACTCCGATAATGAATCAGCCAAGATGTGGGTTGCTGGGTTTGTCGTGCGTAATCCATCATCAGTTACATCAAACTGGCGGGCACAGAATGATTTGGAAGCAGAGTTAATCGCACAAGGAATCATTGGAATTCAGGGTGTAGATACTCGTGCCATAACACGGCACCTGCGCGATCGCGGTGCTATGCGGGTCGGCATTTTTTCAGGACTAGAACTAACTCGTGAAGAAATGGTTGTCGAAGTTCGTAAAGCTGAGGCTATGGCTGGATCGTTTTTGGTCAGGGATGTTTCAACACCAAGAACAATTGTTATCCCAGCCATCGGGGAAAAGAAGTTCACTGTCGCAGCTTTGGATTTAGGCATTAAAGGCGCAACACCTCGAGCACTTGCCGAACGAGGAGTCGAAGTGCATGTCATGCCCTTTGACTCAACTGTTGCTGAAATCATGGCAATTAATCCTGATGGTGTTTTTCTCTCCAACGGTCCGGGTGATCCTTCAACAATGACCGATGTCATCGAAGTAGTTCGCGAGCTATTGTTGAGTGAGATTCCATTATTTGGAATTTGTTTTGGTCACCAGATTCTGGGACGTGCTTTAGGTTTTGAAACCTACAAGTTACAGTTTGGCCATCGCGGTATTAATCAGCCCGTGATGGATAAGAACACTGGCAAGGTTGAAATCACTGCCCATAATCATGGGTTTGCCGTGAAGGCCCCGACAGATTCTGAATTCTCGACCGTTTATGGTCGCGGCGAAGTAACTCATGTATGTCTTAACGACGATGTAGTCGAAGGTCTCCAACTGCTCGATAGACCAGCTTTCTCGGTTCAATATCATCCAGAGGCGGCTGCAGGACCTCATGATGCTGCGTATCTTTTTGATCGCTTTGTTGATCTAATGTCCGCAAAGGTGAATGCCTAATGGGCCTTGATACAACCATTAAAAGTGTGTTGGTAATCGGTAGCGGACCAATAGTTATTGGTCAGGCCTGCGAGTTTGATTACTCAGGAACACAGGCATGTCGTGTTCTTCGCGCCGAGGGAATTCGCGTGATTTTAGTAAATTCAAATCCTGCAACAATCATGACGGACCCTGAGTTTGCAGATGCGACATACATCGAACCGATTACTCCGGAGATAATTGAGCGCATCATTGCTCATGAAAAGCCTGACGCAGTATTAGCGACGTTGGGTGGCCAGACCGCTTTGAACGCAGCGATTGGATTGTACGAGCGTGGAACTTTAAAGAAGTATGGAGTGCGACTTATTGGCGCTGATGTTGATGCAATCAATCGTGGCGAGAATCGTGAATTGTTCCGCGGAATTGTTGAGAAAGTTGGGGGAGAATCTGCAAAGTCCAAGATCTGCCACACAATGGAAGAGATCATGGATGCTGTTGTCCTGTTGAAATACCCAGTTGTTGTTCGCCCCTCTTTTACTATGGGCGGCCTTGGTTCAGGAATAGCCTTTAATGAGGCAGAGTTGAAGCAAATTGCGGGCGCAGGTTTGCGTCATAGTCCAACTTCAGAGGTCTTACTTGAAGAATCGATTATTGGTTGGAAAGAGTATGAGCTCGAGGTCATGCGTGATCGCAAAGATAACGTCGTAATTGTTTGCTCGATCGAAAATCTAGACCCTATGGGCGTGCACACGGGCGACTCAATAACTGTAGCCCCGGCAATGACTTTGACTGATGTGGAGTATCAAAAATTGCGTGACTTATCGATGGATATTATTCGCGAAGTTGGGGTAGATACAGGTGGCTGTAACATCCAATTCGCAGTCAACCCTGATAACGGTCGAATTATTGTTATTGAAATGAATCCACGTGTTTCACGCTCAAGTGCCCTGGCTTCAAAGGCAACAGGTTTTCCAATTGCAAAGATTGCAACAAAGTTGGCTATCGGTTACACCTTAGATGAGATTCAAAATGACATCACAAAGGTGACTCCTGCATCCTTTGAACCCACTCTTGACTATGTGGTCGTGAAGGTACCTCGTTTTGCATTTGAAAAGTTTGCAGATGCTGATCCTCGTCTCACAACAACAATGAAGAGCGTCGGTGAAGCGATGGCTATTGGACGCTCATTCCCTGAAGCGCTAATGAAAGCTTTGAGATCTCTAGAACGCAAGGAAGCAATTTTCACGTGGCCTAATGTAGGCGAGTCCGAGCTTTCCTCCTTGTTGCAGGCAATGAGGATCCCAACTGAGTATCGCTTGCAACAGGTGCAAAAAGCAATGTGGGCAGGAGCAAGCATTGAACAAGTCTATGAAGCGACGAGAATTGATCGTTGGTACTTACGCCAGATCGAGGTAATCAATGAGCAAGCTGCCGTCATTGCGCAGCCTGGTGAGCTCTCGAAAGATGTATTGCGTGCGGCTAAATCTCAAGGTTTCTCTGACGCACAAATTGGAAGTTTGCGTGGTGTCAGTGAAGAGGAGGTTCGTAAAGCTCGTCACCATTTAGGTATCCGTCCGGTGTATAAAACCGTGGATACATGTGCGGCCGAATTTGAAGCTTTTACTCCTTACTATTACTCAAGTTATGAGGAAGAAACTGAAGTGCGTCCGCGCACTACGCCGGCGGTTATTATTTTAGGTAGTGGGCCAAACCGTATTGGGCAAGGCATTGAGTTTGATTACTCGTGTGTCCACGCGTCCTTCACCCTGCGTGAAGCAGGGTTTGAAACAATTATGGTCAACTGCAACCCTGAAACTGTTTCGACAGATTACGACACTAGCAATCGTCTGTACTTTGAACCATTGACCCTTGAAGATGTGCTTGAAGTAGTTCATGCTGAGACACAGGCTGGACCTGTACTTGGGGTTATTACTCAACTCGGCGGGCAAACGCCTTTAGGTTTGGCGGCAGGTTTGAAGGCAAATGGGGTAACAATCTTGGGCACTTCACCAGAGGCAATCAATCTTGCTGAGGAACGAGGTGCCTTTGGAAACATTTTGGCGGAACAGGGTCTGTCAGCTCCGCAATTTGGTATGGCTGCTTCCCAATTAGAAGCAACCACGATTGCTCATGAAATTGGATATCCAGTTCTTGTTCGACCTTCATTTGTATTAGGTGGTCGGGGCATGGAGATTGTTTATGATGATGTCGCACTGGGTGGATTTATTACTCGTGCAACTGACATTACCCCTGATCACCCTGTCTTAGTTGATCGATTTTTAGATAATGCGATCGAAATTGATGTAGATGCGCTATTTGACGGACATGAGCTCTTCCTTGGTGGAGTTATGGAACACATAGAGGAAGCGGGAATTCACAGCGGCGATAGCGCTTGTGTGCTTCCATCTATGACGGTCACGGATGAACAATGGGATGAAATTAGAATTGCGACGGAAAAGATTGCGCGTGGTGTTGATGTTCGTGGTTTGATAAACATTCAGTTTGCCATAGCTGAAAACACGCTGTTTGTTCTTGAAGCCAATCCTCGAGCCTCCCGAACAGTTCCCTTTGTTAGTAAAGCAACTGGCGTACCTTTAGCTAAAGCTGCTGCAAGGATCTCAGTGGGATCTACCATCTCCGAACTGCGCACAGAAGGCCTATTGCCATTATTGGGTGATGGAGTGGCCAAAGGAATTTCGGTGAAGGAAGCTGTATTGCCGTGGAACCGTTTCCGTCGTACCGATGGTAGAGGTGTTGATGCAGTGTTAGGACCTGAGATGCGTTCGACCGGTGAGGTCATGGGAGTATCGCCATCCTTTGGTGAGAGTTATGCCAAGAGCCAGATAGCCGCATTTGGTCCATTACCAAAATCTGGAACTGTATTTATTTCATTAGCTGATAAAGAAAAGGCCCCTGGTATCGAACCGGCGAAAGGCTTCTCCGACCTTGGCTTTCACATTCTGGCAACTGATGGCACAGCCAGCTATCTTCGGGCACATGGGATTGAATGCACGACAGTCCGAAAGAATTCAGAGGGAACTGGTTTGATGGGCGAGAAGACGATCGTAGATATCATTAATGCGGGAGAGATAGACCTAGTAATCAATACACCTGTTGGCCGTGGCACGCGCGCAGATGGCTGGGCTATTCGAACAGCAGCGGTTCAGCGTTCCATCCCTTGCATCACCACTACAGCGGGATTTAGCGCAGCTGTTGATGCGATAACTTTCCTTCAAAGCAGCCCATTGAGTATCAAATCGTTGCAAGAATGGTTGGCATAAATGTCACAGATCAATAGAAATGCACAGCAATTGCTGGCACCAATTATTAGCAACAAAAAAGTTGGAAATTATCAACAAATTATAATTAATGTGGGTGATCTGGCCGCATCATGTAAACCTGGTAACTTCGTCGCAATCAATGTGGGTGGTGATTCATCAAGCATGGTGCTACGCCGTGCCTTTGCTATTTCGCGTGTCACTGTTAGTTCTACCTTCGGCGGAACAATGGAACTTATCGTTGCTCCACATGGTCAAGGAAGTAGATGGTTATGTGCACAAGGTGAAGGTGTAGTTCTAGACATCGTTGCCCCTCTTGGAACAGCATTTGGTATACCAACAGAGCCAATGCCGGTGCTATTAGTTGGAGGTGGATACGGTTCTGCTCCATTATTTGGCTTAGCCGAAGTTCTCAACGCACGAGGTTGCAGAGTCGATATGTTGCTCGGAGCAAGCACCGCTTCCAAGATTTATGCACCAATGGAAGGTAAGAGAGCTGTTAACTCAATGCGTATTTACACCGAAGATGGTTCCATGGGTCAGACCGGACGTGTCACTGATCCGATAGCCGAAATCATCAAAGATCTGGATATTGCTGTCGTCTATTCCTGCGGACCGATGCCGATGTTGTCTGCGATAACAAAGATTACTAACTCATTATCTGTAGTACATCAATGTGCAGTAGAAGAGGCAATGGCGTGTGGCATTGGAGTGTGTATGACCTGCGTGCTACCGGTTGAAAATGAAGATGGATCGATATCCATGTTGAGGTCGTGCATCGATGGTCCAGTGATGGACGGTGCTAAGGTGCAATGGGATCAGGTTGGAAAGCAACTATGAGTACATTAGATTTTTCCACAACAATTGGAAACACCTGGTTTCCTGCGCCAACTTTTACGGCAAGTGGGTGTGCCAGTTCAGGTCGCGAACTTGCTCAGTTTTTTCCCTTGCGCGAAATGGGCGGGGTAGTCACTAAATCAGTAATGTCTAAGGCCAGAAACGGTCGCCCAACTCCACGTATGGCGGAAACACCAAGTGGCATGTTGAATTCAATCGGTTTACAAGGCCCAGGCATTGATGCTTTCATCGCCAAGGATATTCCTTATTTAGTAGAACAAAAAGCCCGCATTATTGTTTCGATCGCTGGTGAAACCGTTGAAGAGTACTCAACACTAGCTAGGAAATTACGATCTGTCTCTGGGCTTAGTGCTATCGAAGTCAACATCTCTTGTCCAAATGTAGAAAATCGTGGTTTAGTTTTTGCCTGTGATCCCGATGCATCTCGTCGCGTGATAGATGGAGTACGCCGCACTATTGGGGGAGAGCTTCCAATAATTGCGAAGCTATCTCCAGATGTTACTGATTTGGTATCTATTGCTCGCGGTGTCGTAGATTCTGGCGCAGATGGTTTAGCGCTGATCAATACAGTCCTTGGCATGGTAATTAACGTCGACACCATGCGTCCACATTTAGGCGGAAAAACTGGAGGATTATCAGGTCCGGCCATCAGACCAATCGCGGTGCGTGCGGTGTATCAAGTACATGCCGCACTTCCTAACATTCCAATTTTAGGTATGGGTGGGGTTGCAAGCGGTAAGGATGCCCTTGAAATGATCTTGGCTGGGGCTAGTGGTGTCTCTATTGGAACAGCAAGCTTTGGCAATCCAACAGCGATAATGAAAATTCAAAATGAGTTGAAGCAACTTTTATTGGACCGTGGTTTCACTTCGTTGAAGCAAGCTATTGGATATGCACACCGTCCAGAAGCGGATAATGCAAATGAATAGAGCACCCATTGTTTTGGCGGTAGATACCCCCGATTTAGCAACAGCTATTGAGTGGGTTAAGGCCACACAGGACTTTGTGTCGGTGTACAAACTTGGTCTGGAATTCTTTTTAACTTTTGGTAGTGATGGTGTCAAAGCGATCAAGGATGTGACTGATTCTGATATTTTTCTAGATTTAAAACTTCACGATATTCCGCACACTGTAAGTGGAGCGGCTAAGGCGGTTGCGCATCTGTCACCGCGTTATTTGACTGTCCATGCATCAGGTGGCTCGGCGATGATAAAGGCGGCCGTTGAGGCCTCGTCAAAAACACATGTCACTGGTGTCACGATCTTGACCTCACTGGCAGAAGATGATGTGACTCAAATAGGGTTTAAGGCTAATGCACTTGATTCGGCAGTTGGGTTAGCAAAATTGGCAGTGGGCGCTGGTGCCGGTGCAATTGTTTGTTCCCCACTAGAAATTTCTGCTATACGCGCCGCAGTGGGCACAACTCCCATCATCATTACTCCAGGAGTTCGTCCGGCAGAATCTTCATCAACGGATGATCAGGTGCGAACGATGACACCGAAGGCTGCGATTGATAGCGGAGCAAATTTAGTCGTGATAGGTCGCCCTATCACCCAGCAATGGAGCCTTGGTGCCTCAGCCATGCGAGATCGTGCAGCCGAAATAGCTGCCGAACTTATCTAGATAAAGGGCTAGATTTGGCATATGGGATTACCTCCGCAACTAACAGCTGAGCAACGCCAGCAGGCTCTACTCAAAGCGGCTAATTCTCGGAAGCGTCGCGCAGAGGTCAAATCTAAAATGAAGAATGGCGAAATTTCCATAGATGATATTTTGTTGTTAGCTAAAAATGAGGATGCAATTGCAAAGATGCGAGTCAAGGAGCTGCTCGAATCGCTATCTGGTGTTGGGAAAGTTCGAGCCCAATCACTGATGGAGCGGTTAAACATCTCACCATCCCGTAGGATTCAGGGCTTGGGTCGTCTTCAGGTAAAGCAACTGCGTGAGGAGTTTATGAAATCAGATCATGCAGTCAAACCTGGAAAGCTTTTGGTGCTTTCTGGTCCTGGTGGTGTGGGTAAAAGTACCGTGGCAAAAGAACTTCGTGAGGCCGGTGATTTCTGGGTGAGTGTGAGTGCAACAACTAGAAAACCTCGAAGTAATGAGATCGACGGGCGCGATTACTTTTTTGTCACAGACGAAGAATTCACACGAATGGTTAACGCTGATGAATTTTTGGAGTGGGCAGAATTTGCCGGTAATCGCTACGGCACTCCACTGGAAAAGGTTGAACATGCTCTGTTGCTTGGTAGAAATGTTTTGTTGGAGATCGAAATCGCGGGGGCAAAGCAAGTTAAGGCCCATCTTCCTCAATCAGTTCTGGTGTTTTTAGAGCCTCCCACGTGGGAAGAGTTGGTATCTCGTCTGGAAGGACGGGGCACCGATAGCCCTGAACGACGGGCTGAACGGTTGGAATTGGCCCAAGAAGAGCTCGCCGCCGCATCATTTTTCGATGTGGTTCTCGTAAATGACCAGGTCAAGAGCGTGGTCGGAAAACTGATAGAGTTATCTCATAATTAATAGGTACTCATTAATTCGGCATTAATCAATGGAGCGGGGAAAACCATGGATGGAATCACTAATCCACCGATTGACGAACTTCTAGACAAGAGTGGCTCTAAGTACAGCTTAGTCTTGTATGCTGCAAAGCGCGCTCGACAGATCAATGCTTATTACTCACAACTTGGAGAAGGCCTACTTGAGTATGTAGGCCCTCTAGTTGAGACGCATGTGCACGAGAAGCCGCTTTCGATCGCACTTCGCGAAATCAATGAAGGACTTCTTACAATCGAAAACCTCGAGCCAACAGCTTAAAACTTCTCTATGTCACTAATCGGCCGTGAAGTTGTACTCGGCGTTGGTGGAGGAATTGCAGCTTATAAATCTTGCGAACTACTCCGTCGTCTACAAGATCGTGGTTATTCAATTACCGTCGTTCCAACCCCTTCCTCGTTAAACTTTGTTGGGAAAGCAACTTGGGAGGCACTGTCTGGTCGTCCCGTACACACACAAGTATGGGAAAACGTGCATACCGTTCCTCATATTGCACTTGCTGAGGCGGCACATTTCTTTTTGATCGCACCTGCCACTGCAGATTTGATTGCTCGCCTTGCTGCCGGTCGCGCAGATGATTTACTCACGAATTTGGTTCTCGCATCTGACGTTCCCAAGATGTTAGTCCCAGCGATGCATCCTTCTATGTGGTTGGACCCTGCAACTGTTTCAAATGTTCAAACGCTACGCTCACGTGGTTTTATAGTTATGGAGCCAGAGGTGGGACGCTTGACTGGTGATGACATTGGTCCGGGACGTTTCCCTGAAGTTCCAGCAATTATCGAAAATTTCGATGCATTAACCGGGAACGTTCAAGACCTAAAGGGCAAACGTGTATTGGTAACAGCTGGTGGAACACGCGAAGCGATTGACCCAGTTCGTTTTATCGGGAACAAATCATCTGGCAAGCAGGGGATAGCAATCGCACTGGCCGCCCGTAACCGAGGCGCAGATGTACATTTAATTGCGGCTAATTTCGATACTTCGGGGCTAACAGGAATTGAAGTTTCGATGGTCGAAAGTGCCGCTGATATGCAGCAAGTACTGTCTGAGCAGTTTCCAATCTGTGATGTGTTGATCATGAGTGCGGCTGTTGCCGACGCACGACCTAAGAACTCATCTCTTGAAAAAATCAAAAAGGCGCTTCTTGGAAGCATTGAACTTGAAGAAAATCCTGACCTACTGGCCTCAGTATCTGCGAGTAAGAAGGGGCAAATCATTATCGGTTTTGCCGCTGAAACCAAGGATCATCTGCAAGAGGCTCGCAGAAAGTTAGAAGCCAAGGGACTAGATCTTATTTATGTCAACGATGTCTCTGGCGGGGCGATATTTGGTCAAGAGCTAACTATGGGTACGATACTCCTACGCAATGAAGCGGATATAGCGGTCAAGGAAGTCTCCAAAGACGCTCTCGGAAATTTACTTCTTGATCAAGCCATCCGGCAGTTAGGTTAAAAATGTCAAAGCGCCTTTTTACATCAGAATCAGTCACCGAAGGTCATCCAGACAAGATTGCAGATGCTATTTCAGATGCTGTTCTGGATTCATTATTGTCTCAGGATATAAAGAGCCGCGTGGCGGTTGAAACTCTTATTACAACAGGCCAGGTTCATGTTGCTGGTGAAGTGACGACTGATGGATACGCAGATGTCATGGGAATCGTTCGCGATACTGTTCTAAACATTGGCTATGACTCTTCAGAAAAAGGTTTTGACGGAAATAGTTGTGGTGTATCCATCTCTATTGGGCAGCAATCCCAAGATATTGCCCAAGGAGTCGATGATGCCTATGAGCACCGCGTTACTTCAGCTGTTGATCCACTAGATCTTCAAGGTGCTGGCGATCAAGGTTTAATGTTTGGCTATGCCTGTGATGATACAAAAGAGCTAATGCCATTGCCTATTTGGTTGGCACATGCTCTTGCCCAGCAGTTAACAAAGGTTCGTAAATCTGGCGCTCTTCCTTATCTTCGTCCAGATGGTAAAACTCAGGTAACAATTGAGTATGAGGGTGATCGTGCGATAGCGATAAATACAGTAGTTATCTCTAGCCAGCATGCTGAAGAGGTTGATGTAGTAAAGAAGTTAACTCCTGAAGTTCTCGAATATGTGATTAATCCAATTCTTGAAACGATTGATCTTCCAAGAAATGACCTTCGTACTTTAATCAATCCAACTGGCCGCTTTGTTATTGGCGGACCAATGGGAGATGCCGGTTTAACCGGTCGCAAAATCATTGTTGATACATATGGCGGAATGGCCCGACATGGTGGGGGAGCATTTAGCGGGAAGGACCCATCGAAGGTGGATCGTTCAGCAGCATATGCAATGCGTTGGGTAGCAAAGAACGTCGTTGCTGCCGGTCTTGCTCGTCGTTGCGAAGTTCAAGTTGCTTACGCCATTGGCAAAGCACAACCTGTTGGAGTCTTCGTTGAAACATTTGGAACTGAAACTGTTCCCGTCTCAAAAATTCAAGACGCAGTTTTATCGGTATTTGATCTTCGACCTGCTGCGATTATTCGTGATCTTGATTTGCTTCGTCCGATCTATTCACTCACAAGTGCATATGGTCACTTCGGTCGTGAACTCCCTGAGTTTGCATGGGAACGAACTGATCGTGTGGCTGCGCTTCAAAGCGCAATTAAGTAGTCGGTGGCTACGCCGAAGCTCTTTCGATTAAAGGCTGAAGTTGCTCCTGCGTCTTCTGGGCCTAGAGCTTCGGTCTTGCCGTATGCACGTGTGCGAGTCGATACTGGCGTTTTCCATTTAGATCAACTGTATGACTATCAAATCCCAGAAAAACTAACTGGATTTGTTCGGGTCGGTGTTCGAGTTCAGATTCCTTTTGGAAATCGCGAGACAGAAGGAATTGTCGTAGATCGAGTTATAGCACCCGAAAGAGCTGGAGATTTAAAGAGCATAACTAAAGTGTTATCAGTTGTTCCTATTGCAACGACGCAGAGCTTGCAGTTCATTGATTTGGTGGCACAACATTTTGCGTGCAATCCTTGGGACCTGATTCGCTCTGCCATTCCGCCAAGAGTTGCATCAGTTGATAAAGATTTCTTGAGTGGAGAAC
Source organism: Candidatus Planktophila sp. (assembly GCA_021741905.1). Lineage (GTDB taxonomy): Bacteria > Actinomycetota > Actinomycetes > Nanopelagicales > Nanopelagicaceae > Planktophila. The sequence continues at coordinate 85,054 of JAIOWZ010000001.1, forward strand.
CAGAACCTCAGAAGGGATCAAAGGGAGCAGTTGAGTTTCACACCCTTGCTCCATTCTTGCAGGCTCATGAGCAGTTAGTTCTACTGGTTACAGCAAATCAAAAAGCTGGCTCTATTTTGATAGTAGCCCCTGATGAAAAAGATGTGGATTTGGTGATCGCTTCATTAAGGAGCGCATCTCTTTCACCCCTAAAGTTGACGGCGGCCATGACTCGCGAGGAGCGATATCGCAATTATTTGCTAGCCATGCATGGTTCCCACAGCATCGTTGTCGGCACTCGTAGTGCGATTTTTGCGCCCATAAAAAACCTAGCGACGATGATTGTTCATAAAGAGTCATCTCATGATCACTACGAATTACGATCACCTGGTTGGAACACAAGAACCGTGGCTCTGCTTCGATCAGAATCTCAATCTCTCAAATTAGTATTGACAGGCTTTTCTCCTTCGATTGAAGTGTCACAACTCATCGATGAAAGGCAAGTGAAGTATCTAAATTCAAAAGAGAATGTGAACGTAAAGGCCTTCACACCGAGTGAAGGTGCACTGCTGCCAGGTCGTATATTTGGGGACATAAAGAAGGCTTTGGCGTTAGGCCCGGTTTTGTTCATCGCTCCTCGAAAAGGCTACGGAAATGCGTTGCTTTGCGCTCATTGTCGAAATGTGGCCTGTTGCGATTGCGGTGGAAGGCTTTCCGTGACCGCTAAAGGAAAGGCCCCCTCATGCGTTCATTGCGGCAAGGCATTTCAAGAGTGGAAATGCTCTTTCTGTAATCGTGACAAACAATATTTGGCAGGGCGTGGGATAGAACGAGCTGCAGAGGAGATCTCACGAGCATTTCCAAATTTTCCTGTTGTGATATCAGCAGGTGATGTCATAAAGGATCGAATCGACCCTAAACCGTCGTTAGTTCTTGCAACAACAGGTGCGCAACCACAGGTAGAAGGCGGCTATGCAGCCGTTGTTATTTTGGATGGATTGCGTTTTTTTGCACACACTGATCTGCGCACTCAAGAAAGGGCACGCGAACTCTTTCTTGAGACTGCCTCTTTAATCTCTCCTAAAGGATTTGTCCTCTTGGTCATTGATGATTCTCATCCGATTGTTTCAGCAATTTCGCGCTGGAATATTGCTCCTCTACTTAAGCGAGAGTTAAGTGAGCGCTCCGAGCTGTGTTTACCGCCGTCAGTGTTTTCGGTTGTTCTAGTTATGGATCAATCGATTGGTGCACAGATCACAAATGGTCTCAAGAAATCTGCTCTCGAGGGACGGATACCTCAATCATCCAGAATTTATGGCCCTACTGAGATCTCCAAGGATAAAGTAAAGATAGTGATACATGTAGATAAGAAGGACGCACCTGCCTTGACTAATACTGTTTACGAACTTCAGCGACGAAGGAGTATTGCCAAAAAGGAGCTATTCACCCTTAGGGTTGAACCATATTCATTGTAATCAATTGGTAGACTAACCCCATGTCAATTCAGGAAATACGATTCTTCGGGGACCCTGTATTAACAACCCCTGCATCTTTAGTCGTAGATTTCGATAAGGAGTTGCGTGTATTGGTTCAGGATTTAACAGAGACGATGATTGACGCACCAGGTGCAGGTTTAGCAGCTCCTCAGATAGGCGTTCCATTGCGTGTTTTTGTCTGGGATGTAGATGAAGAGCTAGGTCATCTGATTAATCCAGTTTTAACTTTGAGTCAAGAGATGCAAGATGGGGAAGAGGGTTGTCTTTCTTTTCCAGAGATTCGCTATCAAACACCGCGTGCGATGCGGGCTGTTGCTAAGGGTTTTAATATGCATGGGGAACCAATTACTGTTGAGGGTTCAGAGTTTCTAGCGCGGGCATTGCAACATGAGACCGATCATTTAAACGGAATTCTATTCATCGACAAACTTTTACCTGAAGATCGTAAGTTAGCGATGAAGGAGATTCGTGAGTCAGAGTGGTTCAACCTGGCTGCAGAACAGGGTCGTTCTATTGAGGTAAAGGATTCACCACACACAATTTTCGGACGGATTTCTTAATGCGGATCGGAGTAGCCGCTACTCCGGATGTAGCAATACCAACCTTAGATTGGTTATTACAGTCCGAACATGAAATTTCCTTGATCATTACTCAGCCTGATCGTCCAGCTGGACGTGGTCGTTTACTTCAACAGTCGGTCGTGGGCCAGTGGGCCGAAAGTCATCAGATTCCTGTTTTGAAGCCAGAAAATTCAACTGAATTAATTGGCGAGATCGAAGGATTAGATCTCGTGCTCACAATTGGTTACGGTGTTTTGCTTCCTGAAGCGATCTTGGCTTTGCCCAAGCGCGGTTTTCTCAACCTCCATTTTTCTCTGTTGCCTGCTTATAGAGGAGCAGCCCCTGCACAAAGAGCACTGCGCAATGGAGAAACAGTTACCGGTGTATCTGTCTTCCAATTAGATAAAGGCATGGACACAGGTCCGATATTTACTCAGGAATCGCTTCACATCGACCCTTCATGGAGAAGTTTTGAATTGCTAGAACATTTGGCAGTACTCGGTCCTGAAGTTGTGAAGCGCTCCTTTGCAATGATCGAGAGTGGACAATCCCCTTACGAACAAGTTGGCACTGCATCAATAGCTCCGAAAATTAGCAAGGCCGAGGCAAAAATAGATTTCAGGCTAGATGCCTCACAAATATCTGACGCCATTCGCGCATTCACATATGAGCCGGGTGCGTGGACAATCTGGAAAGGTGAACCATTTAAGGTATGTGCCGCCGAGATTTCAGATGCAGTTGTTGGCAACCCAGGTGAGGTCTTTGTTAGAGATAAATCTGTCTATGTTGTAACTGGTTCGGCCTCGCTAGAGCTCTTGAAAGTCATTCCTGCTGGTAAGAAAGAGATGGAAGCTATTGATTGGGCTCGTGGGGCTCGTTTGACCGGTGGTGAATTTTTTGGTTGAGGCTCGCCGTAATACTTTTAAATCACCCAAACCAGATGCTGCCCGTTTGCTGGCTTTTGATCTGCTGACAGAAGTTAATCGCAACGAGGGTTATTCCAATTTATTGCTGCCTCAGGCGTTGAATGCGAGCAAGCTCGAAGATCGAGACCGTTCTTTAGTAACAGAGCTTTTATACGGAACCATCCGCATGCAAGGAAAGCATGATTGGGTGCTCTCGCAAATCAGTGACAGACCTTGGAGTGAGGTTGATCCTGGGATTGTCGATATCTGTCGGCTCGGCGTTCACCAAATTCACGAGATGAGAATTCCAGATCACGCGGCGGTGGCTGCAACGGTAGAGGTCGCACGAAAGAGGATTGGTGAGTCTAAGGCTAGTTTTGTCAATGCCTTATTGCGCAGCGTTACTCGCAAATCTTTTGAAGAGTGGTTCCTACCCCTGGGCTTGGTCGTAGATAACGTTAAACGCTTTGCCATTGCGTATTCGCATCCGGAGTGGATTGTATCTGCTTATTATGATCTTTTAAAGGATTGGAATGATGTTGAGGCAGCATTGAAGATAAATAATGAAGCCGCAACACCAACTTTAGTGTCCTGGCCTGGTTTTTCCACACAACAGGATCTCTTAGAAATCGGGGGAGAACCCACGGAATTTTCTCCTTACGGTGCACATTGGAAAGGAAATCCTGGTGCGCTAGATTTGATTAAGGCTAGAAAAATTGGTGTGCAGGATGAAGGTTCACAGCTTGTAGCTGAGGTGTTTTCAAAGGTAGCAGGTGGAAAAAGTTGGCTAGATCTTTGTGCTGGGCCGGGTGGGAAAGCAGCGTTGCTATCTAGCATTGCACGGCAGCGAGGAATTGTCTTCACGGCCAATGAAATCTCTAGCGCGCGAGCTGAATTGGTAAAACAAGTTGTGCACGGTGATCGGATATTGGTTTCTGACGGACGTGAAATCGGATCATCGCCTGAGAAATTTGATGGAATCTTGATTGATGCACCGTGTACGGGATTGGGAGCTTTGCGTCGCAGACCTGAGGTTCGCTGGCGCCGCACGCTGCAGGATTTGCGTGCGCTGACTCAGTTGCAACGCGAATTAGTAGATTCTGCAATTCAAGCACTTAACCCTGGTGGGGTACTCGGGTATGCCACATGTTCGCCACACCTTGCTGAAACAAGCATTCAAATCGTCGACATCAAAAAGAAGCATCCCGATCTACAGCAGATTGCAGTTGATGAATTTCTTCCTCTGTCTCTGCGTGAAGCCACTCGCGACGGTGCAATGTCCTTATGGACTCACAAACACGGCACTGATGCGATGTATCTTGCACTTTTCCGCAAAAAGATTGGTTAGAATTTGGCTATGAACCGTGAAATACGGATTACTCCGAGTATTTTGAACGCCGATTTTTCGCGATTGGATGAAGAGATTAAGCGGATTGCAGCTGTCTCTGACCTTCTGCACCTAGATGTAATGGATGAAGTTTTCGTACCGAATTTTACCTTTGACTTTGAAGCGGCATCCGCAATAATCAAATCTTCAGTTTTAGCGGTAGATGCACACCTTATGGTTGCCGATGTGGATGAGATTGCTGTTCAATACGCCGAAATAGGTTGTGCATCTGTGACGATTCATGCTGAGGCAACAGCCAATATCCCCGAAACTTTGAAGAATATTCGCAAAGCTGGTGCACGATCTAGTCTGGGCATTAAGCCGAATACAGATATTTCTGATTATGAGTCCCTGATTGATGATGTGGATATGTTTTTGATTATGACAGTTGAACCAGGCTTCGGCGGGCAAAGCTTCATGGAATCAATGATGGACAAGGTCCGTCGAACGAGAGAGATAATAGGAAACCGACCAATCTGGCTTCAGGTAGACGGTGGGATATCTATGAAAACCATTGAGATGGCGTTGGATGCTGGTGCCGATACATTCGTAGTGGGCAGTGCGGTCTTTAATTCTCCCGATCCAGCGGCGATGGTGGTCTCATTGCGTGAGTTCGCAACTGCACGCGGGAGTAAGTAAGTTTCTAGTAAACTCTGGGCATGAAAACCTTTGAAACTTTGTGGTCGGAATTGAGCGAAAAGGCTTTAACTCGTCCGGAAGGTTCAGGCACAGTTGATGCTCTGGGTGCAGGTATTCACAGTATTGGTAAGAAGATCCTTGAAGAAGCGGGCGAGGTGTGGCTCGCTGCCGAGCATGAATCCGATGAAGCACTGGCTCAAGAGATTAGTCAGCTGATATACCACGTGCAAACATTGATGCTAGCTCGTGGACTATCAATCAATGATGTATATAAGTTTCTTTAGGAGAAATCAATGTTGCGAATAGCAGTACCCAACAAGGGTTCATTAGCTGAAAGTTCAATGCTGATCTTAAAAGAAGCTGGATATCGCCAGCGGACAGATAGTCGCGATCTTGTACTCATAGACAGTGACAACGGCGTTGAGTTCTATTACTTACGTCCTCGCGATATTGCTGTTTATGTGGGTTCTGGTGAATTAGAAGCAGGCATTACCGGGCGAGACCTTCTAATTGACTCTGGCGCAGATGCCGATGAAATATTGTCCTTAGATTTTGGCAGTTCTACCTTTCGTTTTGCAGCACCGGGTGACAAAGATTGGTCGCTACAAGATATTTCTGGCAAGCGCGTAGCAACTGCTTATCCTGGTTTAGTTGAACATAGCCTGGCAGCACTTGGAATTAAAGCGCAGATCGTGCGACTAGATGGGGCGGTCGAAAGCAGTGTTCGGTTGGGCGTGGCCGATGTGATTGCTGATGTAGTAAGTACTGGAAATACATTGCGTCAGGCAGGGTTAAAAATATTTGGGGAACCGATCCTGACAAGTGAAGCAGTCGTAATCAAGCGCAAAAATACCCCGATACCTGCTGAGTTAGAAATTCTTATCCGCCGTTTACAAGGTGTCGTTACTGCTCGACGTTATGTTTTGCTCGATTACGATATTCCTAAGAATCTGGTTGATAAAGCCTGTGCGATAACACCTGGCTTAGAGTCTCCTACAATTTCTCCACTACAGAAGCAGGACTGGGTCGCTGTGCGTGCCATGGTTTTGCGAAAGGAAACCAATCAAGTCATGGATGAATTGTGGGCACTTGGAGCAAGAGGAATTTTAGTGACAGATATTCACGCTTGCCGTTTGTAGTTTTACGCCAAGCCAATTAACTTTACAACCGACCGTAAAGAGGGCTCGTTGATCGCAAAATCTGCAGCTTGAACAACTATGGGTTTGGCATTGAATGCAATACTCAATCCAGACAACGCCATCATGTCTAGATCATTTGCACCATCACCGATAGCCACCGTATTTTCGACTTCGACTCCACAGGCTTTTGCAAATTCAAGGAGTGCTGCACCTTTTGCGGCTCGGTCGATAATTGGTCCCACCAGTTCTCCTGTTAAGACACCACCTACGATTTCTAAAGTGTTTGCTTTGTAATGTCTAATCGTTAAAGACTCGATCATTGGCGCGATGATGTTAATGAAACCACCCGAAACAAGAGCGACGCAATGTCCTTTGTCGTCGAGCGTATTGACCAGGTCGCGCGCCCCATCGGTGAGTGTAATTTCGTTTTGAACCGCAGTGATGGCCGATTCGGACAACCCCTTAAGCAGTCTCACACGGGTACGCAAACTCTGCTCAAAATCTAGTTCTCCACACATCGCCGATTCAGTAATGGCAGAAACTTGATCTAACACACCAGCTTTAGCCGCTAGAAGTTCGATCGCTTCTTGTTGAATAAAGGTTGAGTCAACATCTAGTTGCACAAGTCGTTTTGCAAAGTCCATGTATTTAACGAGCTCCCACGGAAATTGTAGTTTGATTGTCAAAGACGAGGGAGTTGATTGCTGATTCGATCTCCTTTACAGATGCGCCAGAGACAATCATCTCAATCGATACTGGATTGTCAGAAGTTCGAGAAAAGCTCTGGATATTTGCACCAGCGTTAGTAATCAATTGTGTGGTCAGCGCAAGATCTCGTGGGTGTAGTTTCGGAGCACTAATGATCAAGTGAACTAAACCCTGTGGCATCGTTGCAAGATTGGTCTTACCAAAGAGAGTGGCAATGTCTACATCCAAAGCCTCAGCGCAGGAAGCAAGATCTTCTTCGATAGCGCTCTGATGAGCTGGATTTGCACCAATCAGCACGGTCAAAATCAGTCGATTGCTAATAATAACCTGTTCGATATCTATGACATGCACAGCGAAAGGAGCGAGAGTTTCAAAAAGTGAAGATGCAATACCCGGTGTGTCAACGCCTGTTAAAAGGATAAGGCCTGTGAACTGCTCTGATTGCGCGCTATTTTCTGTCATAAGAAGGAAAGGTTATCGTGAATCAATGCCTCTAATGGCGAGGCTTTAACCCCGGTTGCCTCGTGGAGCCACTATCTTTTGCATCTATGAGTACCACCGTTTTAAGCCTCAATGATGTCTCGGTTCGCAGGGGCGAAAGAGTCATTTTGGGTCCACTTAACTTTGCGATTACCCAGGGGGAGCGATGGGTTGTTTTAGGTCCAAACGGTGCGGGCAAATCTACTCTTCTTCAGATACTTGCAACCAAAATCTTTCCTACCCAAGGTGTGGTACGAGTTTTAGATAAACAAATGGGCACGGTGGATCTTTTCGAATTAAGAACTCGTATTGGTCTCTGTGGTTCTGTGATTGCTGAAGATATTCCTTATGACGAAACAGTAAAAGATGTTGTTCTCACCGCCGCATATGCAATTTTGGGGAGATGGAATGAAGATTACGACCTCTGGGATGAGTCCCGAGCGATGGCTTTGCTGACAACATTTGGTGTAAGAGAACTTGGCGAGCGGATTTACGGAACGCTGAGCGAAGGTGAAAAGAAACGGGTTCAGATTTCTCGCGCACTTATGACAGATCCCGAACTTCTATTACTTGATGAGCCGGCGGCTGGTTTGGACCTTGGTGGCCGTGAGGATCTCTTGCGACGATTTGCGAATTTTTCAGCAGATCCGGCAGCTCCTGCAACGATTTTGGTAACTCACCATATTGAGGAGATTCCGGTAGGCACAACACACGCACTATTACTTAAGGACGGTCTGATTGCCATTTCTGGTCCTATCGATCAGGTCTTAACATCTGAGCACGTTTCGGCAGTTTTTGGAACTGCAATCACCGTCACACCAGAGTCTGGTCGTTACTTTGCCCGCGCATCTATTTGATCAACTGCACCCTGACTGGAAAGAGATTTTGCAACCTCACGAGAGTGCAATAGCGAAGATTGAAGCACGACTTTTAGGTGCGGACAGCACGCCAGATTTTCCTAGAATTTTTAGATCGTTAACGAGGTCAATTAAATCAACGAGAGTAGTAATTTTTGGACAGGATCCATACCCAACTCAGGGTCATGCACACGGCTTAGCATTTTCCGTAGAGAATTCGGTTGCACCACTGCCACCATCACTGAGAAACATATTTACAGAGTTGTCGGATGATTGTGGAATCAACAGGAAACAAGGAGATCTATCTGATTGGTTTGATCAAGGCGTAATGCTTCTTAATCGTGTTTTAACTACTCAAGCTGGGTCGTCACTTGCGCACTCTGATATCGGATGGCAAGAGATAACAGATGCCGTTGCGCAAGAGTTGGGTAAGCACGAGGTTGTTGCGATCTTGTGGGGTAAAAATGCAGGAGAGTTAGCTCCATATTTCTCACCTGAATGGCGTATTGAATCTGTTCATCCAAGTCCGCTGTCTGCATATCGAGGTTTTTTTGGCTCAAAACCGTTTTCGAAGTGCAATGCGATCCTTGCGAGAAACAAATTGGAAATGATTTCTTGGTAAAGAGAAAGGCCCCCGGTAAACCGAGGGCCTTTCTCTTTATTTACTTTCTATCCAACCCAAATGTTTATGGGTGATGAGAGGAAGTAGACCACGAACAGTCCAGCCACGACTAGCATCAAAGGATGTAATTCTTTTCTGCGCCCCTGTGCGAGTCTGATCACTACGTGTGTGATAAATCCAGCTCCTATTCCCACAGAGATGTTGTAAGTAAATGGCATCAATATGATTGTTAGGAAGGCAGGTACTGCGATACCCATGTCATCCCAATCGATGTTCTTGATCTGAGACATCATCAAGAACCCGACAATAATAAGCGCTGGGGTAGCAGCCTCGTAAGGGATGATATTTACAATCGGCGAAAGAACTGTGGTCAGAAGGAAGAGAACTCCTGTGATTACAGAGGCTAAGCCTGTGCGTGCACCTTCACCAACACCCGAAGCCGATTCGATGTATGAAGTATTTGATGAAACACCTGCTGCGCCACCTGCTGCGGCCGCTACAGAATCAACTAACAGAATTCGGTTTGCATTCGGGACGTTTCCATCCTTATCGGTCAAACCGGCTTCATGACCAATCGCAGTCATCGTTCCCATTGTGTCGAAGAAATCAGCAAGGAGAAGTGTGAAAACGAGCAGAGCGGCTGCGATGAATCCAATCTTTGAAAAAGAACCAAAAAGATTAAACTGGCCCAAGAGATCAAAGTCTGGAGTTGCCACGACTTTTTCAGGAACGGCAGGAATATTTAATCCCCAGCCCTTTGGATTAACAAAGTCTTTTCCATCTGCTGTGAACGCACCTGGGATGTAGTTGGTTCCTACTTTAAATGCACTCTCGATAATGATAGATAAAATAGTGGCCACTGAGATTCCAATGAGGATTGCGCCCTTAACTTTCTTTACCATCAGGATGACCATCAAGAAGAAGCCAACGATAAATACGATAATTGGCCAGCCAATTAGGGAGGTTCCGTTGCCAAGTGTTACCGGGACCGGGCCAACTCCAGTTCGACGCACAAAACCAGCATCGACTAAGCCGATGAGAGCGATGAATAGTCCGATACCAACTGAGATCGCGACCTTAATTTGAGGGGGAACAGCTTTGAATACGGCTGTTCTAAAGCCCGTGAGAACAAGTACGAGGATGATAAGGCCCTCTAATACGACCAAGCCCATCGCATCTGCCCAAGTCATCTGGGAAGCGATTCCATATGCGACAAATGTGTTGAGTCCTAGGCCCGTTGCAATAGCGAGGGGATAGTTTGCGACAACTCCCATGAGAATGGTCAATACTCCTGCAACTAGCGCCGTAGCCGCTGCGATCTTTGCCATGTGGTTGTCACCGCCAAGGAAGTTTCCGTCGACATCTTTGGCACCGCCAAGAATTATCGGATTGAGCACGACGATGTAAGCCATTGTGAAAAATGTTACGACCCCACCTCGGACTTCTCGACCTATCGTGGAACCACGTTCTGAGATTTTAAAATACGAATCCAGCATGATTTGAGCCTTTCTGATTTTGTTAACGGGGGTGTTTGCGACCCCGTGTGCTGAAAGGGTGCACAACCCTGGGAAGATGAGTTGAGCCTACGCCCTATGACTTGGTAACTCTTGAAACGACTCCCAGAGAAATAGCGATTGATTGCCCGATCAAGAGGGCGAACATGAGCGTGCCTAGCCCAACGGTTCCTCCTAGGAGCCAACCAGCCACCAAAACGGTGCCTTCGATACCCAACCGAACTCGACCAATTCGAACACCTGTTTTCTTGTTCAACGCGGTCATCAACCCGTCTCGTGGCCCAGGACCTAAGCCGCAAGTTATATACAAACTTGATCCTATCCCGACCATCGCGATTCCAATGAGACAGTAAATGATTCCCAAGAGATATGAATCTTGTACCGGAAATACCGTGACGCCGACCTGAATAGCAATTGCGATCAACGCAATATTCGACAAGGTCCCGAAACCAGGTTTTTCTTTCATGGGAATCCAAAGAAGCAGCACCACGGAACTTATTGCAAAAGTTGACCACCCCATTGTTATATCTAATTTGGCCGCTATCCCTTGAGCTAAAACGGACCACGGGGCATTTCCAATTTCACTTTGAATCAATAATGAATCGCCGAGACCAAAAACAAACAACCCAAAAAAAAGAACTGCGGTTCGAAGAGGGGAGAGGTCCCATCTAGATGTGGCCGTCCATGGAGTATGAGGCACCGTTTTATGAGGACGCAGAAACTCTAGAAATGGGTTTGACATTGCATGAGTATAATCGTCATATGTTTCCAGGTGTAGGCACAATCATTAATATTGTGACAATTGTTTCTGGTGCTTCACTAGGTGTACTTGTGGGAAATCGCATGAAGAAACCCACCAGAACTTTACTTACTGATGTTTTAGGTTTGGTAACCCTATTAGGCGCAGGCTCTGCATTAATTCCTTTGTGGTCTGATCGTTACATTAATTCCCTCCCCAAAGGTTGGAGTTTGCTTGTAGTCCTTGGTTCGCTTTTGATTGGTGGGTTGATAGGTTCGGCGCTTAAGCTCGAAAATCGTTTAGACTCCTTAGGAGAAACACTGCGCATCAGGTTCAAAGCATCCAATGAATCAACATTTGTCGAAGGATTTGTCACCGCTTCACTGTTATTTGCAATTGGCCCTCTAGCAATATTGGGCAGCATCAGTGATGGCATGGGAACAGGAATCGATCAATTGATTCTAAAAAGCACTCTCGACTTTTTCGCAGCCATGGCTTTTGCCACATCCCTGGGCTGGGGGGTGGCTGTCTCCGCCATTCCCGTTGGTTTCTATCAAGGTGTGTGGACTGTAATTGGTTTGGGTTTAGGTGAAATTTTGACGGGTTACCAAGTTGATGCGATGACAGTTGTTGGCGGAATCATGTTGATTTGTATTGCCCTCAAACTGCTTAACATCAAGACGGTTGCTGTAGGAAATCTTCTGCCAGCTTTGGCAATAGCACCAATTCTTGCACTACTAGTCCACTCGTTTTAGTTAAGGAGAATCCCTACTCCTTAAAGGGTAAAGGCAATGAAGATGTGTGCGCAGCCCCTGACACACGAGCTGTTACTTGACGCATATGGTGTCTGCGACACAAAACTTCATAGGCTACATCAGCACCTGTAGACACATCCCCGACAACAACTTGTGCGCCTTCGACAACCATTACTCCACCGACTGTGCGGGCGTTGTGCGTTGCACGTGCACCACACCAACATAGAGCTTCAACTTGTAGCGTATTAACCCGATCTGCCAATTCCACCAAACGAGCTGAGCCTGGAAATAATTTGGTGCGGAAATCGGCCAAGATTCCAAATGCAAATACATCGATGCTTAGTCCATCAACTATTTTCGCTAATTGATCAATCTGCTCGCTTTCGTAAAATTGAGCTTCATCGCAAATGATGTAATCGATGCGTTCGCCCATTGACAACTGATCAACGACCAATTTATGCAAGTCCATCTCTGGTGTAACTTCGATTGCTGGACTGGATAGACCGAGTCGACTGGAGATCACACCACTACCGGCGCGATCGTTATTGGTAAAAATCAGACCTGTACGACCTCGACTTTGATGGTTATGAGCGGTCTGTAAAGCAAGGGTGGACTTTCCGCTATCCATTGTTCCGCAGTAGTAAATCAACTCAGCCATAGTGGGCATCCTGCCACAGGGCTAGGAAAATATCCCCAAGGCAACCAAAGCAGCCTCTAGTTCGTCTTTTAGAGCTAGCGCCGCATCGACTGTCAGATGCGAGGCGTCACGGTAGACAACATAACCATCCTTAAAAGCCGGACAGATGTCGGTGCATAACCACGATGTTGGATCGATTTTTTCAAAACCCGGAATTGTTTGGACAGGGGTTTTTTCTGTTGAATCGCACGCCCTTGTGTTCCTGGATGCTAAACAATTTGGAATATCTCTTGAAGGGTGAGGCGTATCGTTAATGTAAATCAGATGATCGGATGACCCCCGAATAGATGAGAGCAAACGACTCTGGCCGTCGTTCCACCATTTATCTCTGTCTGGAAATTCACGAGGGGGAGTGAAGTATTGAAAGTTGCTCATGATGACAGCCGTCGGGGCCAATTTCTTGATTCTAGCTATTGAGTTAACTCGCCATTGATCGCAATCTACGGCCTTGAAAGCACCGCGATCATCTCGCGGAATGTCTACAGAAGGACACGCTGATTTTGTAAGTGACACTAATTTGAATCCGCGCTCAAAGCTAAGTTTTTCTAAAGCAGGAAACCATTGGGCTGCATGAGAGTCACCGTATAGAACAATGGTCGTTTTTGAATTGATGTCCCCATATGTACATTCACCAGACTCTGGCTCGCCATAATTAACATGACAACCATCGACATAGACCGATGGCTTTTTCATAATTTCATTCAAATCAAAGTTGTAGTTGGTGCCTCTAATATTAATTGTTGAGGAAGCTGTAGAAGAAATAGCAACGCCCGCACCAAGTGAGAGAATTGTTGTAGAGACAAAGAAGAGAAACACTTTCTTTGCAGGAATGGTCTTGTGTCTTAGTGGTTGTTCAATATATTTACTGGTCAAATGCGCGAGAATGATCGTGGCCAGTATGCACATAAAGCGCTCTTCTATGTGTAACGGTCTTCCTAACGCGCTACTTGGCAACACCAGCGCAGGCCAGTGCCATAGATACAGTGGATATGAAATGGCGCCAAGCCATTGGGAGACACGGTTGTTGCTGAGATCATTGAAAAAGCGTGGCCATACGGCAATGGAGCCAATCAAAATAACTGTCGATAGCACCGGCAGAAGCGCATTAAATCCTGGGAAAGCCGTTGTTTCATCAAATTTTAGTGTCGATATCGCGATGCCAATAAAGCCTAACCATGGCAAGAATCTATTTTTCCAGAGTGTTGAAGGCACAAACAGCAGTAGCGCGCCGAATCCAAGTTCCCAAGCTCGAGTTGGAAGTGAGTAGAAAGCCCAGATTGGTGAAGTTTGTGTTTGATAGATAGACAGCATCAAAGAAAGAGCACTTGATACCGCAATTCCGTAGAAAACGGCACGTTTTCCAAACCTAGAAAGGAAGAGGATGAAAATTGGCCAGATAAGGTAGAACTGCTCTTCCACTGCAAGAGACCAATAATGAATAAAAGGCGAGGGCGTTGCATCTAGGTTCTGGTAATCATTTTCCCACCAGGCGAAAAGATAATTTGAAACATAGGTAGCAGCGGCAAATAAATCACGACCGAGTGCATCTCTGGTAATAACTGGGAGTAAAAACATTCCTGCGATTGCGGTTGCAAAAAGGACAAAGACAGAAGTTGGCAATAATCGCTTGATGCGTCGCTGATAGAAAAGTTTTAAATCCAAGGTTCCGCTATTTTCAATCTCACGAAGAATCAGGCCGGTGATCAAATAGCCTGAAATAACGTAGAAAATGTCAACACCGATAAAGCCACCTGGCACAAGTCGGGCATGGAAAATGGTTACAAGGAGAGCAGCTAAGGCTCGAAGTCCTTGAATTTGAAGTATGCGCACCTCTAGGAAACTACCAAGGATGTAATCGGAATATTTGGATATTTTTCTTGGAGTGTCGTCCGACCGGCCAAACCATCGATCTCGAGTAAAGCCAAAACATGTACTACCTCTGCGCCGAGACGATTCATTAACTCGATGGCTGCGCCAATTGTTCCACCTGTGGCCAAAACATCGTCGATAAGCAAAACTTTTGCGCCCTTGGGCACAGCGTCTATATGCACCTCCAAAGTATCGGTGCCGTATTCAAGGCCATAGCTTTCAGAAATTGTGAGGTGGGGGAGTTTGCCCGCTTTTCTAATGGGAACGAAGCCGCTGTGTAGTTGGTTTGCTACCGCCGAAGCGAAGATAAAACCTCGTGCCTCAATGCCAGCGATCACAGTTGATGAATCCCCATAGCTAGCAAACTTTTCAGTGATCGCGATGAAAGCCTCACCGTGCGCCAAGAGGGGGGTGATATCTTGAAATCTGATTCCTGGTTGGGGGTAATCAGGTATTTCTCGAATCAACGATAAGGCGTCATCAATATTCATGTGTCCGAGAGGGGACTTGAACCCCTAATCCCTTGCGGGAACTAACACCTCAAGCTAGCGCGTCTGCCAATTCCGCCACCCGGACTAAGTGCTCGGCAAGAATAGCAATTGGGTGCGAGAATAGCGAAATGAGCACTACGACACACTCAGAGTTAGAGCTAGAAGCCATCCGTATTTGCCAAGAGCTAATCAGAATTCCTAGTGTTAATTTTGGTGATGGAAAAGGTGATGAAAAAGATGTGGCTGCCCATGTTGTTAAGTTGCTCAGTGAAGTAGGCATTGAATCAAAAACATACGAGTCAGCACCTGGTCGATGCAATGTGATCGCTCGTATTAAAGGCTCAAATCCTAATCGTCCTGGTTTGGTAGTTCATGGTCACCTCGATGTTGTCCCTGCAAATGCTGCCGACTGGTCTGTCGGTCCATTTTCTGGAGAGATCAAAGATGGATTTATCTGGGGTCGTGGCGCGGTAGACATGAAAAATATGGACGCAATGATTCTCGCGACTGTTCGCG
The DNA here is from genome assembly GCA_021741905.1 of Candidatus Planktophila sp. Classification (GTDB taxonomy): domain Bacteria; phylum Actinomycetota; class Actinomycetes; order Nanopelagicales; family Nanopelagicaceae; genus Planktophila. The sequence goes on from JAIOWZ010000001.1 coordinate 100,407, forward strand.
ATTGGGTCCGCACTGGTTATGTTCCAGAACGTGACATCGTTCTCGCTTTTTTTGCAGATGAAGAAGCAGGAAGTAATTTTGGTTCACACTACATGGTGAAGAATCATCCAGAAGTTTTTGCAGGTTGCACAGAGGCGGTTTCAGAAGTAGGTGGTTTTTCAGTAACTGTTTCCGGCGGAAAACGTTTGTATCTCATTGAAACAGCGGAAAAAGGTATTCACTGGATGCGATTGACAGCGCATGGTCGTGCTGGTCACGGCTCCGTGATGAATGATGAAAATGCACTTACTCGTCTAGCAGAGGCTGTTTCCAAGATCGGTAGTTACACTTGGCCTCAGCGATACAGCAAGACCGTGAAAGCATTTTTTAAGCGAGTCTCTGAGGAAACGGGCAAGCCATATGATGAAAAAGATTTACAACCGCTTTTGAAAGAAGTTGGATTTGCAGCACGAATGATTGGCGCAACGCTACAAAACACAGCCAATCCAACGATGCTTGAGGCTGGATATAAAGCAAACGTGATTCCAGGTGCCGCAAGTGCGGTCATTGATGGTCGATTCATTCCAGGGTTTGAAGATGAACTGAACGAAACGATAAAAACATTGATTGGACCAGACATCACGGTTGAGACAATTACTCGCGATAAAGCCTTGGAATTTCCTTTTGAGGGAGATTTAGTTGAGGCCATGTGTAATGCACTCGTCAAAGAAGATTCTGTTGCCGTACCTGTTCCATATGTCATGAGTGGTGGAACAGATAATAAAGCCTTAGCTGATCTTGGAATTATTGGATATGGATTCTCACCACTCAAACTTGATGCAGATTTCGACTTCACGGCGATGTTTCATGGCGTCGATGAGCGTGTACCGATTGAGGGTCTAACCTTCGGAGCGCGAGTTTTGAAAGAGTTTCTAGAAAACGCTTAAGCGCTCACATCGTTTAATGCATTGCGGACTATGTCTGGTAAAGAAATCTCTTCACTCTTGAGAACACCTCGTAGTTGAGCTCCAGTGCGTGCACCGATGAGTGATGTAGTAACACCTGGTGAATCTCGAACCCAAGCAAGTGCAACTTCTAGAGGCGAATATCCCAAACCTTCGGCGGCAACGGCTACGGCTTCAACAATCCGTGAGGAGCGGTTATCTAGATAAGGCTCGATGTGTTTGGCAAAGTGTGGGGCAGCGCCGCGTGAATCACTTGGTATTCCTTTGCGATATTTTCCAGTTAAAACACCCCTTGCTAATGGTGCCCACGCAAGAAAACCAACGCCACATTCTTGCGCAGCATCTAAAATTTCTATTTCAGCGGTGCGGTTGAGCAATGAATATTCAATCTGAACCGTTGTGAGGGGTGCCTTCATTGAATTTGATTGTTGTTTAGTGGCAGCTCGTGCGATTTGCCATCCGGAGTAATTGCTAATTCCTACATAGCGAGCTCGTCCGGTTGTATATGCATAATCCAGAGCCGACAAGGTGTCATCTAAGGGAGTTGAATCATCCCAGGCGTGGACTTGCCAGATGTCAACGAAATCAGTTCCTAAGCGAGCAAGGGAGCGATCTAACTCTGCGATCAGTGAATGTCTGCTGGCATCAATTCTGCGTTGACCATCTGTAAAACCAATTCCAGCTTTCGTGGCAATAGTTACTTCCTCGCGGCTAAATAAAGTACCGATGAGTCCGCCAATGACGCGTTCACTATCGCCATCTCCATATGTGGAGGCGGTATCGATAAAATTGCCCCCAGCATCTAAATAGGCACGGCATTGATCGGCAGCCTCAATTTCATCGGTATCTCGGCCCCAAGTCATTGTTCCTAAGCCCAAACGCGATAGAGCTAGGCCACTGGTCCCTGCTCTGCGTTTTTCCATGGGCCGACCTTAGCAAGAGCCAGAGTGAAAAGCTGCGATAGCCTTTGATTTATGCGATTGGTTTTGATCAGACATGCACACTCCGAAGCCAATGCTGCCGGAATTCTTTCAGGTCGACTTCCTGATGTGCACCTGTCCGAAAAGGGTCTGGAGCAATCAGAGAAACTAGCGATGCGTTTGGGTAATTTCCCTGTTGCGAGTTTGCGAATTAGCCCCATGGAAAGATGTTTCGAAACAATTTCACCGTGGATCAATTCAATAGTTTTGCCCAATAATCCCAAGTTTGAGCCAGTGATTGATCAAGAACTCACTGAAGTAGATTATGGAAGTTGGAGTGGTAAAAAACTGGCAGTGCTGAGCCGGGACAAGATGTGGAAGACCGTTCAAGAATCACCAAGTCGTATGTATTTTCCTGGTGGAGAAGGTATTGCACAGATGCAATCCCGAGCAATGAACTCTGTTCACCAAGCCGTTTCATCAAAAGCAAAAGGTTCGGCGGTAATTGTTAGTCATGGAGATGTCATCAAATCAATTGTTGCATCAGCACTCGGTATGCACCTTGATGAGTTCCAAAGAATCGTTATTGATCCCGCATCAATTTCAATATTAGATTTTTCAACAACTAAACCTCGAACTCTTCTATTGAATGATTCGCGCTCGGTTGTTACCGAACTTCTGGTAGCTCCAAAGAGATCTAAGAATTTACTCGGTGGTGGTGCTGGCCGATGAGGCACGAATTCTCACGACCAGAACGCTTTATCGCTGGAACAGTTGGAGAACCGGGGGAGCGGGCTTTCTACCTTCAAGTTCGAAGTTCTTACCGTCTTTTTTCTGTTGCAGTTGAAAAGGCCCAGGTACAGGCCATCATCGCCCGGCTAGATGTCATGGTGGTCGGAATTCGTAAATCAAATCCATTAATTAACATCGAGAAATTTCCTACTGATGATGCACCTTTGGAATCACCTGTTGAAGCTGAATTTCAAGTGGGTGCGATGTCATTAGCTTGGGATGAAGACAGTGCGTTAATCTCTATTGAACTGTACGAACTTGACGAGGATGAAGAGGACTCCTCAGGCGAAGTAGCTGATATCAAGATATCTCTTGGGATGGCAATATCTTTCACGGTGCGATCCAAAGCTGTGGTGAACGCTGGTCGATTGCCATGTCCATTCTGTGGAATTTCCATAGATCCACGAGGTCATTTATGTCCGAGGGCTAATGGTTACAGACGATAATTCCCTGACACTTTCTGGTGGCGAACTTGTTGTAACAGGACGACTGGTCGATGCATCAAATGCAACTTTGTATGCGACATCAACTCTCAATGAACAATCAATTATCTGTATTTATAAACCAATTGCCGGAGAGCGTCCATTGTGGGATTTTGCGGATGGGTGTCTTGCTCATCGCGAGTATGCGGCATTTCTGGTCAGCGAACATCTGGGATTTAATTTAGTCCCCCTCACTATCTTGCGTGAAGGTCCCTATGGATACGGAATGGTTCAACAGTGGATTGACATAGATGAGAGTATTGATTTAGGACAATTCTTTGCAACAGATCACCCACGTTTACGAGCGATGGCACTGTTTGATGCGATTGTTAATAACACTGATCGGAAAATAGGCCACCTAATACCAGTCGATGATAATACGGTCTTTGGTTGCGATCACGGTGTCACATTTCACTCTGATGACAAGTTGAGAACTGTTTTGTGGCAATGGGCCGATGAACCTTTCACTCCTGAAGAAATCGAGTTACTTCGGAAAGCACAATTTCAACTGACGGGGCTATTAGGGGAACTCCTTGCACCGCTCTTAACTGATCTAGAGATTGCGCAAACGGCGCGGCGAGTTTCGGAGCTATTAGATTCTGGTCGATTCCCGTTACCTAATCCAGACTGGCCAGCAGTTCCATGGCCGGCTTTTTGATTTCCGATTAAGATTCACACATGAAGTCATGGAACGAAGTTGCCCTCCCGCCTCACGAGTTTTCCTTCGTATTTCCTACTCTGCAGCTAACGAACTCAGCATCTGGAACAAAAGAATCGCTATCACATAAACCCTTGTATCGCATGTATGTCTGCGGTATCACGCCATATGATGCAACGCATCTTGGTCACGCTGCGACATATCTTACATTTGACCTGATTAATAGATTCTTATGCGCAAGTGGATCTGAGGTTCGTTACGTTCAAAACATAACTGATATTGATGACCCTTTATTAGAGCGTGCCAACCGAGACGGGATCGACTGGGCTCAATTGGCACATCAACAAATCGAACTTTTCCGAAGTGACATGGTCAATTTGCGGGTGATTCCTCCAACCGCTTACATCGGTGCTGTTGAGGCTATTCCCCTTGTTTCCGCCGCTATTGAACAACTTTCAGCGAAGGACAGCATCTATCCGGTTGATCAGGATTTGTATTTCAAAGTTCACAAGGACGCCCATTTTGGTACTCGCTCTCATCTGTCTCAGGATGAAATGCTCACAATTTTTTCTGAACGTGGGGGAGATCCAACTCGGATCGGAAAGAAAGATCCTCTCGACTGCTTAGTGTGGATGTCTCAGCGACCAAATGAACCTGGCTGGAATTCACCATTTGGTATTGGTCGGCCCGGTTGGCACATCGAATGCACCGCAATTGCTATTAAGTATCTACAACCAGACGGTAATGAACCTTCCCTGATTGATATTCAGGGTGGGGGATCGGATCTAATTTTTCCTCATCATGAGATGTGCGCGGCACAAGCGCAGATTCTTTCTGGAAAGCCATTGGCAAGTACATATGTTCACGCCGGGATGATCGGTCTTGATGGTGAAAAAATGAGCAAAAGTAAAGGCAATTTAGTATTTGTATCCAAATTGGTCTCAGCTGGCACAGATCCAATGGCTATTCGTTGGGCACTCATGAAGAGTCATTACCGAACTGATCGAATGTGGACGGATGATTTATTGGTCGAGGCTGAGGCCGAGATAATTGGGCTGCGTTCAGTTCTGAGAAGTCAAAAAGGAGCGACCACTCAAGATCTTATTCGGCAGATTGTGGGGTTTCTTGCTGATGACTTGGATACTCCAGCGATCATTCAAGGTATTAATACTTGGGTCGCTCACTCGCATTCTGGGGCAGAGGGCGGAGAAGTTAAATCGCTAGAAACTGTTTTGGACTGCTTACTCGGAATAAAACTTTAATTCTCGCTTTGTCTTCGCAGATATCTTTCGAATTCCTTTGCGATTAATTCTCCCGAAATATCCGGAAGCTCAGCAGCATCTTTGCTCTCTTCCAACGCCTTAACGTAATCGGCAACATCGCTATCTTCTGCAGCTAATTCATCAACGGACTTTTCCCATTCATCTGAATCGGCTTGTAGAGATCCCAGTGGAATTGAAATGTCCAAGAAATCTTCCAGTGAATTTATAAGTGCTAAAGATGCCTTAGGTGATGGTGAATTTGAGGCATAGTGCGGAACGGCAGCCCACAAAGAAATTGCATCTATCCCACGCCTCATACATCCGTCTTGGATAATTCCTATGATTCCCGTTGATCCTTCATACTTTGATACTGATACGCCTAGCCGATCTGCGATGTTTGGATGCGCAGCCGTGCTCGTTACCGTAATCGGGCGCGTGTGTGGAGAGTCAGCAAGCAATGAGCCAAGAGTCACCACAAGAGATACCTCAAGATCATCGGCTAAATCCAAGAGTTCAGAGGTAAAGCTCTTCCATCGCATTGATGGTTCAACACCTGTGACAATAACCAGATCGCGTTTCATCAAGGGGACTACAAGACCGAAGACCTGCGTTCCTGGCCAGGTGATACTTCTCATTGATGAATCATCAACTGACACTTGTGGTCTATTGACTTGAAAATCGTAGAATTCTTCCGCTTCCACATCAGCGATCAAGAGTGGCACAACATCATCTTGTTTTTCTCGCCAAGCCGATAACAAGTGCTCCACAGCACCTGATGCACCTTCGGCGGCATCATTCCAGCCAGCAAAGGCAAGGATCATTACTGGATCGCGCAGTAGCGGTATGTTATGAATCTCCACGAATGTAACCTTAGGGTAACCTTCGTCAGATGAACACGCCGACTAAAGCTGATGGATTGCTGCGGCGCACCCTGTCTGAGCGGGTAGTAATCGCCGATGGGGCCATGGGCACCATGCTTCAAGCCGCTAACCCCTCTCTTGCAGACTTCGAGAATCACGAGGGTTGTAACGAAATCCTCAATGTAAGTCGCCCAGACATCGTTCGTTCAGTACACGATGAGTACCTCTCTGCAGGTGTGGACGCGATCGAAACTAATACCTTCGGTGCGAATTGGTCCAACTTGGCTGACTATGGAATTGAAGATCGAATTTATGAGTTGGCATTTGCCGGTGGCACAATCGCACGTCAAGCAGCCGATGCGTTTTCTACTCCTGACAAACCACGATTTGTGCTCGGTTCATTGGGACCCGGGACGAAATTACCAAGTCTTGGTCATACAACTTATGAAAATCTGAAAGTTGCTTACTACACCGCTGCAAAAGGTTTAGCTGATTCTGGTTGTGACGCGCTACTTGTTGAAACATCCCAAGATCTTTTGCAGGTCAAGGCTGCAGTCAATGGTTGTCGACAAGCGATCCTCGAAGCTGCACACGACATCGTGCTGATCGCTCAGGTGACAGTTGAAACCACGGGAACGATGTTGATGGGTTCTGAAATCGGGGCAGCACTCAACGCACTTGAACCAATGGGAGTAGATCTCATAGGTTTGAACTGTGCAACTGGACCTGCTGAGATGTCCGAGCACCTTCGTTATTTGAGTAAGAATGCCAAGATTGCGATTTCTGTAATGCCAAATGCTGGATTGCCACAGCTCGGCCCGAATGGTGCGACATATCCTTTACTGCCAGATGAATTAGCTTCGGCTTTGGATGGTTTCGTGGGTGATTATGGAATTTCATTGGTTGGTGGATGTTGCGGCACCACTCCTGCACATATGGCAGCGGTAGTTTCAATGCTAAGCAAGAGACAGATTGTTTCTCGCATGCCAGCACTTGATCCAGGTGCTTCTTCACTTTATCAATATGTGCCGTTTCGTCAGGACAAAACCTATCTAGCAATCGGAGAACGGACTAATGCAAACGGTTCACGAGCTTTTCGTGATGCGCTACTAGCTGAAGATTGGGAGAAGTGCGTAGAGATTGCACGCGACCAAATTCGAGATGGTGCGCATATGTTGGACCTATCTGTGGATTATGTGGGTCGTGACGGCGCAGTCGACATGAGTCAAATAGCATCACGATTTGCAACGGCCAGCACATTACCAATCGTCTTAGACTCAACAGAGCCGAATGTTTTAAAGGCGGGCTTAGAGCATCTTGGTGGTCGTTGTGTTATCAACTCCGTAAATTATGAAGATGGAGATGGACCTACTTCAAGATTTGCGAAGATAATGCCTTTGGTAAAAGAGCATGGGGCAAGTGTTGTTGCCTTAACGATTGATGAAGAAGGCCAGGCACGAGATGCTGAATGGAAGTTACGTATTGCCCATCGTTTGATTAATGATTTACATGACAACTGGGGTATGAATATTGGCGATATTTTGATCGACTGCCTCACATTCCCAATCGCAACGGGACAAGAGGAAACGCGTAAAGATGGAATTGAAACTATTGAAGCGATAAAGCGCTTGAAAGTTGAATTCCCCGAGGTTCAAACCACGCTAGGGGTCAGTAATGTGTCTTTCGGATTAAATCCGGCTGCACGTGTTGTCCTCAACTCTGTTTTCTTGCATGAATGTGTGCAAGCCGGACTGGACTCTGCAATCGTTCATCCTTCTAAGATCACGCCGATGGCGCGAATCAATGAGAGACAAAAGCAGGTTGCTTTAGATCTTGTTTATGATCGTAGGGTATTTGATGGCGATGAATGTACTTACGATCCACTTCAAGAATTCCTGCAGATGTTTGATGGCGTTGAACTCGCCACCAGCAAGAACGCACGCGCTGAGGCACTGGCTGCACTGCCGTTATTTGATCGTTTACAACGTCGCATTATTGATGGCGAGAAGGTTGGCCTTGAAGATGATCTCAAAGCTGCCATGGCCCAAGGCACGCCACCACTGGAGGTTATTAACTCTCACTTGCTAGAGGGAATGAAGGAAGTCGGAGAACTCTTCGGTAGGGGCGAGATGCAGCTTCCCTTTGTACTTCAAAGTGCCGAAGTGATGAAGACTGCTGTGGCGATGCTCGAACCATTCATGGAAAAGACTGGCGACGATGGTCGCGGAACCATGCTCTTGGCTACGGTACGAGGAGATGTACACGACATTGGGAAAAATCTTGTGGATATTATTTTGACTAACAACGGATATCGCGTAGTAAACATTGGTATTAAACAGACCATTAATCAAATTATTGATGGAGCAACAGAGAGTAATGCTGATGCGATAGGCATGAGTGGTTTGCTTGTTAAATCCACCGTCATCATGAAAGAAAATCTTGAGGAGTTAACAGCACGCGGTTTGGATCAGCGATGGCCAATTGTTTTGGGTGGAGCAGCTTTGACACGTGCTTACGTTGAACAGGATCTTGCCGCAATGTTCCCGGGTGAAGTGCGCTACGCCCGAGATGCATTTGAAGGTCTGCGTCTGATGGATGCGATCATGGCTGTTAAACGTGGTGATGAAGGTGCTGCCTTGCCTGCGCTTCGAGAACGCCGAGTGGCAAACACACGAATCAAGACCGAGGAAGTTCCTATTGATAACCGTCGTAGTGATGTCACTTCCGATAATTCAATTCCTAATCCACCATTTTTTGGCTCACGCGTTATTAAGGGTATTCAACTGTCGGATTACGCAGGGATGCTTGATGAGAGAGCGCTTTTTGTTGGGCAGTGGGGACTTAAAGGAAATCGCGGTGAGTATGAAACCATGGTGGAGACAGAAGGACGCCCACGCTTGCGTGCTCTCATCAACGAAGTGCAATCTAAGGGTTGGTTAAACGCCGCAGTTGTTTATGGCTATTTCCCCTGCTATAGCGAGGGGAATGACTTGGTGATTTTGCATCACGAAGGCGAGAACAATGGCAAAGAGAGAACGCGTTTTTCTTTCCCACGTCAAAGTCGTGATCGACGGTTGTGTATCAGTGACTTTTTCGCATCCAAGGAGTCAGGTAAAACAGATGTAGTTGCTTTCCATGTCGTGACGATGGGCTCGACGGTCAGCGAAGCTTCCGCAAAGTTATTCGCGGACAATAACTATCGTGAGTATTTGGAACTTCATGGATTGTCTGTGCAACTAACCGAGGCTCTTGCCGAACATTGGCACGCTCGTATGAGAGAAGAGTTGCAAGTAAAATCTGAGGACTCATCTGATCTGCAAGGAATCTTAGATCAGGGTTACCGCGGTTCACGATACTCATTTGGCTATCCAGCTTGTCCAGATCTTGAGCAGCAGGTTCAGTTATGCGAGTTGTTAGATCCCGGTCGTATCGGTGTTGAATTGTCTGAAGAGTTTCAGTTACACCCAGAGCAATCTACATCTGCAATCATCGTTCACCATCCTGAAGCAAAATATTTCAATGCCAATTAATATCGATGAGTAATTTCTTCGAAGCGGTTTTTTTCGATATGGATGGCCTCATGGTGGACTCTGAACCAGAATGGCTTAAGTCTGAAACAGAAGTGACAGCAGTTTTTGGATATTCCTGGTTAGAAGAAGATCAGGTGGCATGCCTGGGTGGACCACTTACTAAGGTGGGTCAGTACATGTTCGACAAATGCGGACAACAACAGTCACCACAATTTTTCACGCAGACCCTTATAGACACACAGGTAGCAAGAATGCGTGGAAATACACCAACAATGCCAGGGGCAATTGAGTTAGTCCGCGAACTACAGTTGCACGGAGTCAAGACAGCGCTAGTTTCGGCAAGTCCAAGAAATATTGTCGATGCGGTTCTTGATAATTTGGGACATGATTTATTTCCCTTTTCAATCAGCTCAGATGATGTGGGGGTGACCAAGCCAGATCCGGAATGCTATTTGAAAGCTGCAACTATGAGTGGATCAGAGATTTCTAAGTGTTTAGTATTTGAAGACTCGATCACGGGTATTACAGCAGCAAAAGCGAGTGGTGCATACCTCATCGCGGTTCCGCATTTAGTTTCCGTTACTGAGTCATTACGAGTTCGTGTCATAAAATCTTTGGAGCAATTGTCCTATTCGAAGTTAAGCCAGCTCAAGAGTGACTTCTCTGCCGCAATTTAACTGTTATGTGCAGGGCAGATATTTTTGAAGTAGCACCAATCACATAGACGTGATGGTTTTGCTGGCCAATACTCTTTTTCAATCGAAATAAAAATATCGTTTGCAACTCGGCGTAATACCTTTTCAGTAGATTCTAGTTCGGCCATAGTTGGATTGCTCTTGACTAATTTCCCGTCGCCGAGGTAAATCAGTTGTAACAAGCGGGGGAGTACTCCAATATTTTTCCAATACAACAACGCATAGACACGAAGCTGAAACAACGCCTTCTCTTCCAAACCAGGTCTTGGAGATTTCCCTGTCTTGTAATCGACGATTCTGACTTCGCCGGTGGGTGCAACATCTAAGCGATCTACATATCCGTGCAAGTAAATATTCGAATCGAAATCATTTTCCAAATGCATCTCACGATGTGTTGCTTCAAAGGTCGTTGGATTTTCTAAGGAGAAGTAACTCTTCAACAAGGCCGAAGCTCGATCAAGCCACTCTTTTTCATTGGTTACCATCCCGACCAGTGCTGGTTTGTCGGCTAATTGCGCGCTCCAACGTGATGGCAATAATTCGACTGCTGATTCAATTGTCCGCCCAACGGCTGGAATTTCGAATAAATCTTGCAGGACCGTATGTACTAAGGTGCCGCGTTCAGCATCTAATGAAGGCGGTTCAGGCAACTTATCTATCTTGCGGTACTTATATTGCTGGGGACAGTTCTCATACTCGCTTACAGCGCTAGGGGATAGACGCAAAGACTGTTCGTTACTCACCTGGCTGAAGATACTCGTACTTGCGCTATTAATTTCGCCTAAGATGCTCCCGTGTCTAATCTTGGGTATTTTGGAGCCGGTGATCGTGTTCAATTAACCGATCCCAAAGGCAAGCTCTACAGCTTTACGATTACGCCTGGAAAAGAGTGGCACACCCACAAGGGTTGGATAACTCATGATGACCTGATTGGCATGCCTGAGGGTTCAGTGGTCAGTACAACCGCTGGTTTAAAATTCACCGCATTTAAACCATTGCTTGCAGATTACGTTTTAACAATGCCGCGCGGTGCAACAATTGTGTATCCAAAGGATGCAGCGATGATTATTGGTGTTGCAGACATTTATGCAGGGGCTCGAGTTTTGGAAGCTGGGGTTGGTAGTGGCGCATTAACGATTTCGTTATTGCGAGCCACCGGTCCCACAGGCAAGGTGCACTCGGTAGAGCGACGCGCAGACTTTGCGGACAACGCTCGCTCAAATGTTGATGCATATTTCGAAGGTCGACTCGACAACTGGAGTTTGGTTGTTGGAGATCTGCAAGATCAGGATTTTAATTCTGAATATGATCGTGTTGTCCTGGACATGTTGGCACCCTGGGAGTGCGTGGACATCGCCGCAAGGGCACTGCGCCCAGGTGGAGTTTTCTTAGCCTATGTCGCTACCACTACTCAATTATCTGCCACCGCTGAAGCGCTTAAAGAAGATGGACGATTCACCGAACCTGAAAGCTCAGAAACTCTTGTTCGTGGTTGGCATCACGAAGGTTTGGCAGTTCGGCCACAACAAAGAATGATCGGCCACACCGGATTTCTGATTCAAAGTCGTCGTATGGCACCAGGTGTTGAAGTTCTTGCTCGTCGCAGACGTCCAGCGAAAGGCGCATACGGTGTCTCGGAAGATTGAGCGGTTAATTAACCTAACTATCGCTCTACTTGCCACGCAACGATATCTGACAAAGTCTGAAATCTTTAGGACAGTTGATGGATATGAAGGCAGTGCCGAAGCAAAAGAGCGGATGTTTGAGCGAGATAAGGATGATTTAAGAACTCTAGGCATAACGATTGATGTGGGAAGTTTCGATCCCATTTTTAATGATGAAGCTGGTTACCGCATACGATCTGAAAATTATCAACTAGATTTAGGACAAATCACACCCACTGAAATTTCGCTACTGTCTCTAGCTGCAGATGCTTGGCAAGGTGCAGCTTTTGCAGATGCCGCCCAGAGTGCAATCCTAAAACTTAGCTCGATCGGAGTTCCGGCCGACCCGATCGACATTCCAGGTTTGTCGCCTAAACTTTCAAACAGCTCTGCAGACTTGGAAATTGTAACCGCAGCGATCGCCAGCTCAGATTTTTTAATCTTTGATTACCTTGCAACTAATTTGGAGTTACAGGAGCGAACGATAATTCCATTTTCCTTATCCAACAGAACGGGGTTTTGGTATGTGTCCGGAGTTGATCAGGAAATTCAGGAGGTACGCACATTTAGATTAGACAGGGTGCAGGGCGAGATAAAGCTCAACAAGAATAAGGACCCGTTTGAATTTCCTGCCTCCTTCGAATTAAGCGAAGCAGATACGGCAGTAATCCACAGATCTGCCGTCATTGATGTTCGCAAAGGTAAGGGTTATGCGCTACGCAGGCTTGCAATCTCAGTTAAAGATCTAGGGGAGTGGGATCAGATTAAGGTCCCTATCCACTCCTTGGAAACACTTGGGGCCGAAATTCTCTGGCATGGTGACGATGTTTTTGTCCATGAGCCCTCTGATCTTCGTGAATACATTGTTAAGCAACTGCATGCATTAGTGAGTAACCATGAGTAAAAGTATTTCGGCGCCGCTTGCGCGGACTGCTCGTTTGTTGGACTTGGTTCCTTACATCAATACACATCAAGGCATCGCCCTGAAGGAATTAGCAAAACATTTTGAGGTTACTCCGGCACAAATGAACGCTGACTTAACAACCTTATGGATGTGCGGTTTGCCAGGCTATACACATCTTGAATTAATGAATCTTGATTTCGAATCTGGCTTCGTGAGCATTGGGAACGCGTCAACATTGTCTAAGCCCAGAGCGATCACCTTTCAAGAATGTGTTGCATTATTGTTGGGGTTGGACCTAATTGCCTCGTCATTGCCCAGTGATCGTCAAGATCTGTTGACAGCTGCCCAGTCACTACGGCAACGTCTAACAAATATATTGGGGCTTCCCATGAAGTTATCAGTTGAGGCAAACACATCTGGTGCGGTAGGAGCCGCAATCGCACATGCGATTGAAACAAGTAGCGGGTTAAATATTCGGTACCACGCTCTGTATAAGGATCAAGTCACTGAGCGAACAGTCGTGCCGGTGAATTTGTACGAAGCTGATAACCATCAGTACATGCACGCTTTCTGCTCTACTGCTAGGGACTATCGAGAGTTCCGAGTTGATCGAATAGATCAGGCAACGCCAGCAGATGTTTCTGCTGAATTCCCGGCTAAATCTGACAGTACGGAAAAGATAAGTTTTTCAATCAAGATTATGGGTTCTTCACGAGATGTGATGGAAAGATTCGCGATTGCGCATTCAGCGATTGGATCCTCAATGGAAATGTCCTCATATTCGCGGCAGTGGATAGAAAGATCTGTGATGGCCTCAGGTGCGGCGGTTCTCCTCAGCGCCCCTCAAGAAATCCGTGCCGAAATAGCCAAGAAAGCCCAACTGATGCTTAATCGTTACAAAGAGGCGTAATTCCCACTTTTCACTCAGGTGGACCCTGGTGTAGCCTTAGATTAATCATTAGCCAAGGGGTAGGTACTATGAATTTAGGTCCAAGAGAAATAGTTATTCTTTTAATTGTTGTCCTCGTTCTGTTTGGTGCTAAGCGTTTGCCTGACTCTGCTCGTTCACTAGGTCGCTCAATGCGAATCTTCAAGAGTGAAATGAAGGAAATGAAGTCAGATGATGGCGCGATAGAAGAAACCGACAAAACAGAGAAGTAAATAGATGGCGCCGGCAAATGAAGCACGGATGCCTCTGCTTGACCACTTACGAGAGTTACGTAAAAGGGTTCTTCGATCGGCGATAGCTGTTCTGATTGCTTTTGGTGGCGGTTGGTATTTCTATAATCCAATAATTTCGACCTTAGCTAAACCAGTGTGCGACCTAAAGGCCGCTCAAGAAGCAGGTTCGGCCAGTTGCGGGGCTTTATATATCAGTGGTGTTTTAGGTCCACTGGATCTTCAAATTAAGGTTGCTTTACTTGCTGGAATTATTGTGTCGGCACCTTTTTGGCTCTATCAATTATGGGCATTTATTGCACCAGCTCTGCATAGGAAAGAAAAGCGCACTAGCGTTTTATTCGTAGCCGCCGCAACACCATTTTTTGCAATGGGGGCTGCGCTTGGATATTTCATTCTTCCCGTTGCAATAAAAGCACTCTTTGGTTTCACCCCGGAATCAATTAGCAACTTGGTTCGCTTCGATGACTATCTTGATTTTGTTCTGCGGCTAATTTTGTTGGTTGGTTTAGCTTTTGAACTTCCGATCTTTCTTCTTACTTTCAACCTGATTGGTTTCCTTCGCGGCAAGACCATTCTTAGGCCGTGGCGGGGTTGGGTCTTTGGAATATTTCTGATGGTTGCCGCTTTCTCCCCAACTGCAGATCCGCTCAGTATGGTTCTGTTGGCAGCGCCTTTGATTGTTCTTTATTTTATGGCGGGCGGAATCGCCGTTCAGGTAGATAAGCGTCGGGACAAGAGACAACTTGCAATTGAAAGTGGCTCAATGGAGATTGAGGCACCAACATCCATTAAGGATTAGCAGGTAAGGTGCTCGTATGTGGGCGCTAGTGATTAATCCTGTTTCAGGTCATGGAAAAGGAACCACACTTGGCACATACGTGGCAGGGTATTTGAACCAGCATCAGATTGTGTTCACCATAGTTACCGGGAACTCTTCGAATGCGATGGGCGATCATCTTCGAACCTTCATTGAAAAGAACCCTGATTGCGAGGGTGTGATTGCTGTAGGCGGAGACGGTCTGCTGCACATCATTTTGCAGATAGTGGTGCCATTTCAAATTCCGTTCACAGTCATCCCTGCTGGAACCGGTAATGATTTCGTTAGAACCTTGGGCTGGAGTCTGCTGGATGTTGAGGCACAGTTGTCGAGAGTCACTACTTCTCAACCTTCTCCCATCGATCTAGGGCTGGTAGATGGTGAATGGTTTGGTGCGATCTTGTCGACAGGTTTTGATTCAATTGTTAATGAAAAAGCTAACTCGATGGGGTGGCCAAAGGGTCCTATGAAGTACAACGCGGCTATCGCGATGGAGCTTCCACGCTTTAAGCCAAGGCATTATGAAATCACTCTGGATGATCGAACCATTTCAACTGAGGCGATGCTGATTGCGGTGTCGAACGGAAAGTCCTATGGGGGCGGAATGCTCGTTTGTCCAAGTGCTGAAATAACTGATGGTTATTTTGATGTGATGGTTTTGCATCCGATCTCAAAGATTGAGTTCATCAAGGTTTTCCCTCAAGTCTTTGCTGGAACACATGTATCTCACCCGGCCGTTGAAATTGTTCGTAGTAAGGCAGTGCGGATTGAGTCAGCAGCCATCGCCTATGCAGATGGGGAACGGATCGGCCAACTACCGGTTGCGGCAGACTGCATCCACGACGCTGCCCAAACGTGGGTCGCATGACAACGCCAGCAGAGCGCTACGCGGCGGCCAAGTTACGGGGTCTACATCCAATTACAACTGACTTTTTACTTACCTTTGAATTTGAATTTGATCCCTTTCAAATAGCTGCATGTCACGCGGTTGAAGAAGGCAAAGGTGTTCTGGTTGCTGCGCCAACTGGAGCAGGTAAAACTGTAGTGGGTGAATTCGCGGCATACTTTGCATTGCAAGCCGGTAAAAAGTGCTTTTATACAACTCCGATTAAGGCGCTATCAAATCAGAAGTACTCAGAGTTCGTAGCGAAATTTGGTGAAGATAGAGTTGGTTTACTCACTGGTGACACCAGTATTAATGGTGATGCAGACATCCTCGTCATGACTACTGAAGTTCTACGCAACATGTTGTATGCAGGATCCAATACACTCACCAATCTTGGCTGTGTCGTTATGGATGAGGTTCACTACTTAGCTGACAAATTTAGGGGAGCGGTATGGGAGGAAGTGCTCATCCACTTGATGGAGAGCGTTCAAGTTATCTCTTTATCTGCAACTGTTTCTAATGCTGAAGAGTTTGGTGAATGGCTTGGCGAGGTGCGCGGTGAAACAGAAGTTATCGTTAGTGAGATCCGACCTATTCCACTCTTTCAACATGTTTTGATTGGCAATCGGTTACTCGACCTCTTTGACGCCCCAGGACGCATTAATCCTGAAGTGCTTAACCGTGAACGGGAGATGACCAGGCGTGCTTCCCTGGGAAGAAACCGCAGGGGCCGCTTTGCCGAACCGAGTGATCGACTATCACGAGCTGACATCATTGAAAAGTTGCAAGGAGAAAACCTGCTACCCGCAATTACCTTTATTTTCTCTCGCATCGGTTGTGATGCCGCGGTGAAGCAGTGCTTGCATGCTGGGTTGCGTTTGACCTCACCCGAAGAGCGCGAAGAGATTAAACGTACCGCTCTCAAATATACCCAAAACATTGCCGAAGAGGATCTAGAAGTTCTCAACTTCAAAGAATGGCTGACGGCATTGGAGCGGGGAATAGCCGCACATCATGCTGGTTTGTTGCCGAGTTTTAAAGGTGCAGTGGAGGATCTATTTCAGCGAGGCCTTGTCAAAGCAGTTTTTGCTACCGAAACTTTGGCACTTGGTATCAATATGCCAGCGCGTACAGTTGTTTTAGAAAAGCTCATAAAATTTAATGGCGAGGCGCATGTTCCGATCACCCCAGGGGAGTACACGCAGTTAACTGGTCGTGCCGGCCGTCGTGGGATAGATATTGAAGGTAATGCCGTCATTCAGTGGTCACCGACTGTCGATTCAGCATCGGCGGCAGGCCTAGCCTCCACCCGAACATATCCATTACGTTCCTCTTTTTCACCTTCATACAACATGTCCATAAATTTGATTGCGCAGTTTGGTCGTGAACGTGCTCGTCGCTCACTTGAATCTTCATTTGCACAATTCCAAGCTGATCGAGCTGTTGTGGGTTTGACTAGGCAAATCCGTAAGAATGAATCAGCAATTGAAGAGTTGGTGCGCGATTCAACATGTCACCTGGGTGATTTCTCAGAGTATGCGCGTCTTCGTCGATCAATAAAAGAAGTTGAAGTTCTTCTAAGTCGCAGGGATCAACGAAAAACTTTTGACAATAGGCAGCGTGGCCACATGGAAGGCGAATTAGCAGATCTACGCAAAGGGATGAAGAATCATCCCTCCCATGGATGCGCAGAACGAGAAGACCACGCACGACTTGCAGAGCGGGCTGGACGATTGACGCGAGAAAACGATGGACTCACATTGCGCGTGGAAAGTCGCACACATGTGATTGCTAAAACCTTTGATCAAATTTGTCGAGTTTTAGATCATCTGCAATACATCGAGGGTGAAAAACCAACTGCGCAGGGCAAGATCTTGACAAAAATCTATGCTGAATCAGATCTTTTACTGACTGAATCAATTCGCCGAGGATTACTTGATGAGCTCAATGCCACCGAATTGCTCTCAGTAGTCTCGTGCATGATTTTTGAGTCTCGCTCAGCTGAGAATTTAGCTCCAAAAATGCCTAGTCAAAAAGTACAATCAACGATCACGGAGATCGTCTCGTTGTGGGCTGCGCTAGAAGAGATTGAAAGTAATTTTGAGGTCAAAACACAACGCGAACCAGATGCCGGTTTCTGTTTCATTTCTTATAAGTGGGCCAGTGGAAATTCCCTCAATAGCGTTCTAAAGGGAACAGATATGTCTGTCGGAGATTTTGTGCGCTCGACCAAGCAACTCATTGATCTGCTCAATCAAATTGCAGGTGCTAGCGATCGATTGCGTCCGGTTTGCAAAGAGGCGGTCAAACGCATAGACCGTGGCGTGGTTGCATACCTCATGGGAGAAATATGACACTCATGCTTTTAGATAGCGCCTCACTTTGGTACAGGGCTTATTACGGTATGCCGGACACATTATTGGCACCTGATGGAACATCAGTAAATGCGATTCGTGGGTATATCGACATGACCGCCCGATTAATGAACGTATACAAACCAGATCGTCTGGTCGCCTGTCTTGATGGTGATTGGCGACCTAGTTGGCGGGTGGACATATTTCCTGACTATAAAGCGAACCGTTTGGAAGAAGAAGGAGATGGGGAAGAGGAGCCGGAGACGCTCACACCCCAAATTCCGATCCTTTTGGATTTACTAGATTTGTTTGGGATACCAGTCGTGGGTGTTGATGATTACGAAGCTGACGACGTGATGGCAACTTATGCTGACTTAGAAAAGGGTCCCATACGGATTGTGACTGGAGATCGTGACCTTTTCCAGATGGTAGATGATAAACGAGACATCAAGATCGTTTACCTAGCTAAGGGTATTTCAAAGCACGACTTAGTCGATGTTAAGTACGTTGCAGACAAATACGGAATACCTGGTGATCGGTATGATCTTTTTGCGATGTTTCGTGGCGATCCCTCGGATGGACTACCGGGTGTAAAAGGGATAGGTGAAAAGGGTGCTGCAGTTATCGCAAATAGTTTTGCAACCGTTGAGGATGCCTTGCAGGCTGCACACAATGCCGATGATTCACTACCACCAGCGCTAGCAAAGAAGATTATTGCTGGTAGTGAATATTTGAAGATAGCACCAAAGTTAGTGCGAGTTGCAAGAGATGCCCCTCTGCCGAAAGTGGGTCTATCCCTACCAAAACCTCCTGCAGATTTGTCTGAGATTTATCAGTTTAAGGAGCGTTATGCATTGGGCGCAAGTGTTGATCGACTTATTAGCGCTCTAGGTTGGTGATTGCGTAGTGGTAAACGCCCTTCTTGCAATCCTGTCTGGAGCACTGCTTAGTTGTGCTTTTGAACCAGTGGGGAAGTGGTGGTTGGCACCGCTTGCAATAGCTACGCACATGTATGCAATTTCTAGAACCCAACACAAAAAAACATCAGCTTTTCTATTTGCCCTCTGCTTCAATCTTTTCACGCTCCATTGGACCAGCACATTTGTTGGTTCAACACCATGGATTATTTTGGCGGTTGGACTCTCGCTTTTCTACCTTCCGTTAGCGCTGATCGGACGCTGGGGGATAGCTTCATATCCGCTCATTTTCATAATTTTAGAAGAAGTGCGCAATCACTTTCCTTTCGGTGGCTTTGGTTGGGCACGACTTGCGTATTCCCAACCCGACTCTATCTATTCACAAATCGCATCACGCGGGGGAGCCATCGCACTTTCGGCAATCACGGTTTTGATTGGTGCATTTATCTTCTTTGTCTGTCATGCAAAAATCAAACCCATCTTGTTGCTTCCTTTTTTTCTACTTTTAATCCCTAACAATATCTCCACAGTCGGCACAACGAGTGCGCTTTTGATTCAAGGCAATGTTCCAGAATTGGGGTTGGATTTTAATTCAAGAGCAAAAGAAGTTTTTAACAATCATGTTATAGAAACTGGAAAAGGTCTTGCCGACAATGGTCGAATCGACTTTATAGTGTGGCCAGAAAATGCAGTTGATGTCGATCCATTTACAAATGCAGATGTTTTTGCTCAGTTAGAAGCTTTCGAACAACCATTGATAATCGGAGCAATCGTTAGAAAAGATGGCAAACTCCTCAATACCTCAATACTTTGGGACGATACGAACCAAGAAATTTATGTGAAACAGCACCTAACGCCCTTTGGTGAATATATTCCACTTCGGTTTATTGCCTCTAAGCTCTCTCCGTTAGTCAACCGCGTCAATGACTTTGCACCAGGTGATAAGGGGAAGGTCTTTGACATTGGTGCAGCCAGAGTTGCACCGGTCATCTGTTTTGAGTTAATCGATGATCAGATTCTTCACGCCGCTGCAAAGAGTTCTAACCTATTTGTAGTACAAACAAATAGCGCAACCTTTGGTGAATCGCCAGAAAGTGCCCAGCAATTGTCGATAACAAGGGTTCGAGCCATCGAACATTCCAGAAATGTGCTGTCAGTGTCGACAACTGGATACTCCGCGGTTATTGATTTCAAAGGAAAAGTTGTTCAACAAACATCTATGGCAACGGCTCAACATCTGTATGCGAGCGTTGGTCTCATTGATCAGAATTCGGTACGAGATAAAGTCGGTGACTGGGCCAGCGTTGGGACGCTTTTTTGGATGTTCTTAGTAGCCCGCCGCATGCGTGAATAACGCCGATAAGTTACATTATGTAAAGTAAGACGAGAATTGTGAAGGAAGGGATAAAAGGCCCTCCTATCTATAATCATCCAATGGTGTGCAGGCACAGACCAGATTTCTATCTCCATGAGCCCCATCGATTCGTCCAACTGGAGGCCAGTACTTCATACGAGAGCCAATAGATTCACCAGCCACCAAACCATCCAATACAACCGGATATCCGCCCTTTTCACGGCTGTACTCCCGTTCCCACTGGGTTGAAACCACAGTAAGGGCTGTATGCGGCGCATGGCGTAGCGCTGAAGCTTCGATGGTCATCTTGCCATCTATAACCTCCTGGATCTCGGCCCGGATCGAAATCATTGCGTCTATGAAACGCTGGATTTCTCTGATGTCCTCTGATTCAGTCGGTTCGATCATCAAAGTACCCGCCACAGGAAATGACATCGTTGGTGCGTGGAAGCCGTAATCCATCAATCGCTTGGCGATGTCATCCACGCTCACACCTGATTCTCTAGTTAATCCACGAATATCGAGAATACATTCGTGGGCAACGCGACCATTGGCTCCCGTGTAAAGAATTGGATATGAACCTTGAAGGCGAGCTGCCATGTAGTTCGCCGACAAGATCGCCACTTGAGTTGAATGCGTAAGGCCTTCTCCCCCTAGCAAACGAATGTAAGCCCAGGAAATCGGCAAAATACTGGCAGAGCCAAATGGCGCACCTGAAATTGGCCCAGGTCCTGTTGCAGGTCCTGCCAAGTGATCCATCGGATGGTTAGGCAAAAACGGTGCCAAGTGAGCCCGCGCAATGACAGGTCCCACACCTGGCCCTCCTCCACCATGAGGAATCGCAAATGTTTTATGAAGATTTAAGTGTGAAACATCTGCACCGAATTTTCCAGGCTGGGCAACGCCAACCAACGCATTTAGGTTCGCGCCATCAACATATACCTGACCACCTGCATCATGGATCAGCGCACAAATTTCAGAAACGGCTGTCTCAAAAACTCCATGTGTAGATGGATATGTGATCATCAGTGCAGCAAGTGCTGTTCCGTGTTCTGCGATCTTTGCTTTGATGTCTTCTACTGAAACATTTCCGTTGTCGTCACATTCTATGACAACTACCTTCATTCCGGCCATTACCGCAGATGCCGCATTAGTTCCGTGAGCGCTAGATGGGATTAAGCAAATATTTCGGCTCTGATCTCCCCGTGAGTCATGGTAATTGCGGATTGCGAGAAGGCCCGCGAACTCCCCCTGGCTTCCAGCATTTGGCTGCAACGAAACTGCGTCATAACCGGTAATAGCTACTAACCAATCAGATAACTGTGCAATGAGCTTGCGTGTACCAACACTTTGATCGGCTGGTGCAAATGGGTGCAGCGATGCAAATTCTGGCCAAGTTACCGCTTCCATTTCAGTCACAGAATTCAACTTCATGGTGCAAGAACCGAGTGGAATCATTGTGCGATCAAGTGCCAAGTCTTTATCAGCCAAATTCCGCAGATAGCGCATCATTGCTGTTTCACTGTGATTGGTGTTGAAAACTGGATGGGTTAAGTAGTTGCTAATGCGCAAGAACTTTGCTGGGATCTTGGCACCACTGACATCCTTAACACCCAAAATTGCTAAAACTTTAACAAAGAGTTCCTCAGTTGTTTGCTCATCAAAACTGACTCGAAGCGTCGTTGAACTAACCTTTCTAAAGTTAATACCCATCGCCTCAGCCTTTGCATGAATAGCATCAGCGTTGTCAACAACAACATGAACCGTGTCAAAAACCGCATCCTCCCTATTATTGGTGGCTGCTTGAAGACGAGAAGCAAAACCATTTACTCGTTCTGCAATATCTCTCAGACCTGCCGGTCCATGCCACATCGCATAAAAGGAACTCATGTTCGCAAGTAGAACTTGTGCAGTACAAATATTTGAAGTTGCCTTGTCGCGACGGATATGTTGCTCGCGTGTTTGCAACGCTAAACGAAAAGCTGGTTTGCCTGTTGCATCAATACTTTGACCAACTAGTCGACCTGGCATTGAACGCTCTAGGCCACTACGAACAGCTAAGAAGCCAGCGTGAGGTCCGCCAAAACCCATAGGAACGCCAAAACGCTGAGCGGTTCCTACTGCAATATCTGCCCCCCACTCCCCCGGAGCTTTGAGCAAGGTCAATGCTAGAAGATCTGTGGCTGCGATAACTAATGCATCACGGGAGTGTGCATACTCTGCAAAACTGGAGTAATCGATAACCGTTCCCGTTGTATCTGGATACTGCAATAGTGCGCCGAAAAACTCTCCGTCATAACCATCGCGGACGATATGGCCAGAATCAATCTCAACAACCTTGATACCTAACGGCTTTGCTCGAGTGAGAACAACAGCCTTAGTTTGTGGATGTACATGCTCTTCAATCAAGAACACCGCATCATCGCTTAACTTTGAAGCACGACGCGCTAGGGTCATTGCCTCGGCTGCGGCTGTACTCTCATCCAACATTGAAGCATTTGATATATCGAGTGCAGTTAATTCACACACCATTGTTTGAAAGGCAAAAAGTGCTTCCAGACGGCCTTGTGAGATTTCGGGTTGGTACGGTGTGTATGCGGTATACCAGGATGGATTTTCTAAAACATTTCTCTTAATAACAGGGGGCACAATAGTTCCGTAATAACCGGTACCGATGAGTGAAGAGAAAACCTTATTTTCTGAGGCAATTGTTCGCAGCTCCGCTATTACATCAACTTCACTTTTACCAGTTTCGATAGCGCCTTCGATAACACCTTTGATTGCAATGTTTGCAGGGACAACATCTTTAATGAAGGAATCTAGATCTGAATAACCCAACGCGCGCAACATCGTTGACTCATCAACTGAGGTCGGTCCAATATGGCGATCTTCAAAGGAACGACTCATCGCTAATCCTCATTCTGTTCAAAGCCTCTCGCCTAAAAGTGCAAGGGCAGGAGTGAAGAATAAGGGAAGTTAAGCGCCTTTGCTCTTTCTACGCAGCGAGAGTTCATCGTTATCTTGACCACCAACAACCTGGCCGTTGATTTCACCCTGAAGTACAGATAGAGAGCCTTCTACTTCGTGCCAGACCTTACCGACGGCTATTCCAAAGACTCCTTGACCGCCTTGCAAAAGGTCGATGATCTCATCAGGACTAGAGCACTCATAAATAGATGCCCCATCACTCATCAAAGTGATTCTCTCTAAATCAGTTACTCCCCTGCTGCGCAAATGTTCTACAGCTGTTCGAATATTTTGTAGAGATACACCGGCATCGAGTAAACGTTTAACAATTTTTAACACCAAGATGTCGCGAAAGCCATACAGGCGTTGAGTTCCAGAGCCACTAGCTGTGCGAATACCTGGTTCTACTAACCCTGTACGAGCCCAATAATCTAATTGGCGGTATGTGATACCTGCTGCAGAACAAGCGGTAGCACCTCTATAGCCGATCTCTAACTCTTCTGGGCTCACGGGGAATGGCTCATTTCTCTTGGGGAGTGAGATAAATGTAAACCCGCAGCGCCCTCTTGCCTAGGAACGACACGACCCAAACCTCTACTTTAGGTTGAGGGTTGAGCCTAGCCCACAAAGTCTTCTGGATTTATCTGATCCAGGAATTCACGGAACTTTTCGACCTCTTGGTTCTCACCATCACCCTGTGGGATCTCAATACCAATCTCATCTAGTAGCTCTTCAGTGGCCAAGATATTGCTGTGGCTGCGAACCGCTAGGGCAATGGCATCTGAAGGTCTGGCTGAGATTGTCAACTGCCCCCCGCTTGAATCCCGTAGAAGCATGGTGGCGTAAAAAATCCCATCCTTGATCTCAGTTAAATGAACCGCCGTCACAGTCGCATCCAGCAGGTCTAATAAGTTATTCATTAAGTCGTGGGTCAAGGGACGAGGCGGTTCAACGCCTTGCTGGGCAAACGCGATTGCTGTTGCTTCCACCGCTCCTACCCAAATAGGCAGGAATCTAGAACCGTCAATCTCTTTGAGTAAAACAATAGGTTGGTTGGAAGGCATCTCGACGCGAACACCGACAACCTCCATAGGAATCAACATCAATATTGCCGACTCTTAGCGAAGGCGATTAAGGCCGCCGCGCACAAGTGCAGCATGAAGACGAATAGATAAAGATGCAATCTCCTTTTGAACCTCTTCTGCTCGTGCCTTTGATTCAGCACTCTTCTGCCGCGTCAGTGGAGTAATAACCTGCTCAATTAAACCTATCTCACGATCTGCTGCAGATTTAAATGAACGAAGGTGGCGAGCTTCAATTCCGAAGCCACCCATCTCAGTAACAGCTTTAGCAATAGCAAGTGCATCTCCGTCGTAGTGGCGACCACGAGGTGCGATCAATCCATATCCTTCAAGTTCGACCAAGTGTTCTTCTTTAAGCCCGCTGTTTTTTAAGAGCTCTTCTCGAGATAGGCGCATCTCGCTGACTTCACCAAAAGAACTTGGTGCCATTTCACCATCAATAGTTGCTAAACCAATATTGGGAGGAGCCACGCCACCGACAGCCGCTGGCTCGAGGCCGCGATCTATGGCATCTAAGTTGTCTTTGATTACCTTTAATGGAAGGTACTGATCACGTTGTGCCAAGAGCACATAGCGCAACCGCTCTAGGTCAGAGCTAGTGAATTTTCGGTAACCAGAAGGCGTGCGTTGCGGCTCAATCAACCCTTCAGATTCTAGAAAACGGATCTTTGAAATCGTGATGTCTGCAAAATCTCCTCGCAAACGGTTGAGAACTTCACCGATGCTTAAGTACGCGCGTGCTGGTACAGCCATGACTACTCCCCTAGTTTCTTCCGGTGTCTAAACAACTACTTGTTTGAGCCAATAAAAAGTAAATGGAACTTACCGATCTGAAACTCATCACCTGAAACGAGTGTGTGTTCGGTAACTGATGCATTGTTGATGTAGGTACCGTTGAGAGATCCTGCATCCTGTAAAACGAAACTGGTGCCATTCTTCAATATCGTTGCGTGCTTTCTAGAAACGGTCACATCATCTAGAAAGATCGCACTGCCTGCCGAACGCCCAATGGTTGCGCCCTCGGAGGTGATTAAAAAGCGAGAACCTTTGTGAGAACCGCGAGCAATGAGAATCATCGCCTTTTCACCTTGTGAACTTTGAACCTCTGAAACGACTGCGCGATCTTCTGGCGAAAGCAATGCCAGTTGCTCCTCGAGATAGTTAGCTGGGGAATTGCTAACCTCACGCACTCCTAAATGCAGGGTGGTAGTTAACTCATTCTGCGATTGTTCTGCAGTCATCATCTCTACCTCCTCACCGTGTACTTAAGGGTGACACTAGAGAGTTAGAGGAGTAAGGTCAAGCGGTAATTTCCGTGTATTGGGCAGCTGTCAACAGATCAGAAGGCGCTGTGCTTACCTCAATCTTTGCGAGCCAGCCTCCGCCATATGGATCGGAGTTGATAGTTTCCGGCGAATTAGATAGTGCGTCATTGATAGCCACAATCGTTCCAGTCACCGGGGCGTAAATATCTGAAACGCTTTTTGTAGACTCAACTTCGCCACATACTTTTCCTGCTACTACGGATTCTCCAACTTTTGGAAGTTGCACATAAACAATGTCACCTAAAGCAGCTTGTGCATAATCTGTAATACCCATTGTGTAAGTTAAATCAACAGATGAAACCCATTCATGCTCCTTGGTATATGACAACTCATTAGGAATTGATGACATGGTTCCCTCTTATCTGCCAAATGCCTTGGCGCGCATAACTAATACCTGTCGAAATGTAGAGGGCAATGCCCCAGATGGCAAAACTCCACCCCAGTACAAAGGCAATTGTTCCAAATGCACCATCAGATTGGGCTAGCAAAATAAATGGGAAGGCATACATCAGGTTAAAGGTGGCTGCCTTGCCTAAATATGTAACGGTGAAGGGTGCAATCCCTTTACGATTCATCAGCAAGGTGATTAGACCCAGCACGATGTCACGACCAACGATGATTACGATCATCCAAATAGGAATTATGTCTCTAATAAGAAAGACGACCAAGATTGCCAGAATATATAGGCGATCGATCGCCGGATCTGCTAACTCTCCAAATCGAGAAGTCTGGTTCCAGGCCCTAGCAATTTTGCCATCAAGGTAATCGGTTGCTCCCCCAATAGCTAAGACAACTATCGCCCAGCCATCTGCTTCTAGGTTAAGTGTGAGGTAGATGAATAGAGGAATGCCTAGAAAACGTAGAAAGGTGAGAGCGTTAGGAACGCTGATCACTGAAGGCCTCACTCTTTATCGCGCTCCTTGACTCGAACCGCCACCTGAACTGGTGTGCCGGGGAATTTGAACTCCTCACGCAAGCGTCGCTCAATAAAGCGTCGATATGAAGCTTCAATCCAGCCACTAGAAAACACCACAAACTTAGGGGGCGCAATACCTGCTTGTGTGGCGTAGTAAACCTTCGGCTGTTTTCCGCCACGCACGGGAGGTGGGGTTGCTCCAATTAATGCACCTAAGAAAGAGTTTAGTTTTGCCGTAGGAACTCTGCGCTCCCAACTATCTAATGCGGTGCGAAGGGCAGGTGCTAGACGATCTCGGTGCCAACCAGTCTTGGCTGCGATATTTACTCGCTGCGCCCATTCGACCTGATCTAGATGTCGGTCGATTTCTCGGTCCAACTGGTTGCGACGGTCTTCATCAACTAGATCCCACTTATTCATGACGATTACCATGGCTTTACCGGCCTCTTCAACCATAGTGATCACACGAAGATCTTGTTCGGTAATGGGCTCTGAAGCGTCCAATACAACTACTGCAACTTCACAACGCTCAAGTGCTGTAGCAGTTCGAAGTGATGCGTAGTAATCAGTTCCAGAATCTTGGTTCGCCCGTTTCTTTAATCCAGCTGTGTCGATAAATCTCCAGGTAGATCCACCGAAAGAGAGCAACGAGTCAACTGGATCTCTGGTAGTTCCAGCAGCGTCATCAACAATCGATAATGATTCCCCTGCGATTGCATTAAACAGTGATGACTTTCCAACATTTGGCCGCCCAATTAATGCAACTTTGCGATAACCATCTTGGTTTTGCGCCCGTCCTACTTCAGGCAACACAGCAACAATGTGATCTAGTAAATCTCCACTGCCACGGCCATGCAAGGCAGACACAAATCGAGGTTCGCCCAATCCGAGGCTCCATAAACCGTGAGCTTCTGCTTCCTCGCGTTCTCCGTCAACTTTGTTACCAATTAAAATTGTTGGCTTCTTAGCCTTGCGAAGGTGTTGCACTAAAATGTCATCCTCATCTAATGCACCAACTTGTGCGTCAACTACAAAGGCAAGTACATCTGCCTCTTGCATAGCAATCTCTGATCCCGCACTTACTTGAACAGATATTCCATCTGGCTTTGCTTCCCAACCACCAGTGTCCATAATGATAAAACGACGTCCGCCCCACTCGCATTCGTACTGAACACGATCTCTAGTAACACCAGGAGTGTCTTCAACAATTGCTTCACGTCGACCCAAGAAACGATTGATCAATGTTGACTTACCAACATTAGGACGACCTAAAATTGCAACGATCGGTAAACCCAGTAAATTACGTTTCTTGAGGAGCTCCCAAATGCGCTCAATGGTTTCCTCTAAATCCAAATTTGTGGAATCAACTTCTACAGCATCTGCAGCCATGGTTAAAGGTGAAACTGTCCGTGTTGAATCCACAGTGTCTCGATTATCAAGGGATGTCTTTACATCAACACTCTTATCGTCTGTTTCATTTTCACGGCGTACAGCACGTGCTTCTAAATCTGCAGTTAGGTAAATTTTTAGGCCTGCTTCGGGAGCAACAACGGTTCCGATGTCTCGTCCTTCAACAACTATTCCGCGCTCTGCAGAATCAATAATGTAATGCTGCAATTTCATTAGTTCATGGCGAATTTCAGGGATTGCACTTATGCGCGAAACGTTCTCTGTTACGGAAGTACCACGAATCGCATGTGTAATTTGAGTTTCACCTGCGTAGACATTTGGTGATTGTGGATCAGCATCAAATTTGATTGGATGATCTTTTAATGCCTGCAGAATAGAAAAGGCTTCTTCACATTTGTGCTCAAGAGCGAGCCAAGTTACAGCGCGATATAGCGCGCCAGTATCTAAATAATTCCATCCAGCTCGAACTGCAATTGCTTTTGCTG
Organism: Candidatus Planktophila sp.; assembly: GCA_021741905.1. Lineage (GTDB taxonomy): Bacteria > Actinomycetota > Actinomycetes > Nanopelagicales > Nanopelagicaceae > Planktophila. The sequence goes on from JAIOWZ010000001.1 coordinate 128,813, forward strand.
TACTTGATTTGCCTGCACCACTCGGGCCATCAATAGCTACGATTATGCCCATGTACTGAGCCTACTTCTATTTACGAACCGGATGAACGTTCCATCCGATCGAGGTTAGATGTGCAGACAACTTTTCAGCATCCTGTGACGACAAAGACAATGTAATCAAAGCACTTAACTGTCCTGGTGAATGTTCGATGTTCAAATCTTCGACGTTCACTTGCATCGCCGCGCATTCATTAAATATTGCACCCAACTGACCAGGCTTATCGTCAATAACAATCGGTAAGTACGCATACTCACGAGCAATACCGCCATGCTTTCCAGGGATCATTGCCTTACCAGCCCGACCAGCAGCTATTAATGATGCGATTTCTGCGGGATCATCCAAGGCTTGAATCATTTGTGCTAGGTCGTTCTGTAGACTTGTGAGTAATACGGAAATTTCGCTCCGATTGCTATAAATAATCTCTTTCCACAACTGCTCATCAGAGCCTGCGATGCGTGTCGTATCGCGCAAACCTTGTCCCGCTAACTCCATCCATTCAAGTGGAGTACCAGTTAACTGCTTGGCCACCAGCGATGCCGCTATCTGAGGTAGGTGCGAAATCTTTGCCACAGCCGCGTCATGGTCGAGGGCCGAAAGTTCGATAGGCGTTGCTCCTAGGCATTCGATCAGTTCAAGGACCAGTTTTTTTGATTCTGGAACGCAATCAGCTTCAGGCGTAAGTATCCAACTGCGTCCTTGGAACAGATCGGCCCTAGCAGAGCTTGCGCCCCCGATTTCGCGGCCTGCCATGGGGTGGGTTGGCAAAAACCTTGCAGACAGTCCTGGAAATGTCTGTATGTACAGTACAACTTCATTCTTTACACTGCCCACATCCATAAATGTCGACTGTGGGTTTAGTGCGATCTCATCCTGTATGACCTGGGAGAGCCGAGAGGTCGGTAAAGCAAAGATAACTATCTCAGGATCGATCACCGCTACCCCACCGATTAGGTCCTTTGCTAATGCTTGAGCCGATGGATCGGAATCGACCATCTCAACGGCGATTCCTTGTTGGACAAGACCCAAACCTATGGAGGTTCCAATCAAACCGGAGCCAATAATGCGCACCTTTGCAAGCATTATTGGGCTATATCTCTGCGAAGCGACGCGGCTCCGTGAAGGTAAATGTGGGTGATTTGCTCAGGCGTCAGGGCTGTTTCGACATGGAGCATCGTTCTCACAGTTCGATCAAGTGCCCCTGGGACTGAGACCTCAACCGAGCCGATTAGCGGAACATTGGCAAAACCCATCTCCCTACAAGCAGCAGCAGGAAAAGCGGCATCCAAATCGGCGGTGCTTGTGAAAAAGACTGAGATGACATCTGATGGGGTGAGCTCGTTGGCCTTCAGGATCGCGGCAATAAGCTCTTGGACACCTGAGGCGATGTCGTCAGAGGTGTTAGCTGGAACTTGGATTGCTCCACGAATTGCGCGTAATGCCATGAGATAAGGGTACCTTTCCTAACCATTTTTAGCATTCATTTAAATGCTTGCTTATCGATAAAACCTTTAAACTTTTAAACCTTTTCTTGCTATTTAATTGTCGAAACCCCTCACGAACTTGGCGATCAGTGAGCCGAATGATTGTCGATAAATAGTTAACTACGAGGACCTCGCAGCGTACTAATTATCGATAAATTAATATTCGATGCAGATATTATCTATAAATCAATAAATGGTTATTATGCTCTGTATCGATTTATATTTAAATGGTTATAAATTTAAAGCCTTTCGTAGATTCATTAACTCTCCATCATTGAGGTCTCTCCATCGACCTTCGGGGGTATCGCCCAAAGATATAGGTCCAAACTTGGTACGGATCAGTCGAAGGACATTAACCCCGGCCGCCTCCATTAGGCGACGGATGATGTGGTAGCGACCCTCGTCAATTGAGACTTCAATCCACTTTGGGGATAGCTGCTTGAAGGTTAAAACTCGACCCATGCCATCTTCTAGTTCGACCCCCTTCAAAAGGACCTTATCGACCTCTGTTGGCAAAATCCCATCAAATTCGATGATGTAGGTTTTTTCCAGTCCAAAGGAAGGGTGAGTCGCCCTGAAGGTCAGATCCCCATCATTGGTGAGCAAAATGAGCCCTTCAGAATCCTTATCAAGGCGACCAACGTGGAAAAGTCGCTCCTTACGCAGGTCTATGAAATCATCCAAGGATGGGCGACCTTCTGGATCAAACATGGTAGACAAAACACCCTTGGGTTTATGCAGCGCAAGATAAGACTTAGTCAAAGTTCGAGTAATTGTCTCACCATCAACCATAACTTGATCTATCTCAGGGTCAAATTTGCTACCCATCTCACGAATAATGATTCCATTGACGGCAACGCGGCCATCTTCGATTAATTCATCAGCTCCACGACGGCTAGTAATTCCGGCATCAGCGATTATCTTGTTAAGCCTCATTTGGGCCATGGCTATCCTCCCGACAGTCAGGAGTAAAGGTAGCGGAAAGTCTAGTCAGTTAGCGAATCGAGGATCTCATCCAGGCCATCTAGATCTGGCAAGTATGGAGCCAGTGCTGGAAGATCATCAAGGGAGTTCAACCCAAGACGCTCCAGAAAGTAACTGGTTGTCTTGTACAAAATTGCGCCAGTTTCATGCTCAATCCCAGATTCTTCAACCAGACCGCGGGTAATCAGGGTCTTCATAACCGCTTCTACATTCACGCCACGGATCGCCGAAACTCGAGCTCTAGAAACCGGTTGGCGGTAAGCAATAACGGACAAGGTTTCAAGGGCAGCTTGGGTCAAACGAGACTGCTGACCATCTAAGACAAACTTTTCTACTGCCGCTGAATAGTTTGGGTTGCTATAGAAGCGCCATCCCCCGTTAATCTTGCGTAGAGAAAAGCCGCGATCCTCATAACTTCCCTCCAGCGAGGCTAACGCGACTTCAATCTCCTCGACTGGACGCTCCAAGACCTGAGCCAGAATGATCTCTGTAACAGGCTCATCCACCACCATCAAAATGGCCTCGATTGAACGTTCAACTTCTACATTAGACATTTTTGCTACTTTCTGTCGAGTCTTCCATCTCCAAAATAACGGGTATATCAAACTCATCTGTGATCTCAACTTCGCCTTCAAGGCTTCCAGTCCAACTAATCTGAAGCTCCCCTAACGCTATTACCTGATCGAAGCGCAGAACGCCCTGACGGTAGAGATCTAGCAAGGCCAAGAAGCGGGCCACCACTACCAGCGTGCTGTCTACATCTGAAATTAAGTTTCTAAAGCTCAGGGTCTTGGAGTGTCGCAAGGCCTCAACAACCATCTTTGACTCCTCCGCGACGCTTACAAGGGCCATATGGAGGTGCTGAATGGCGAACGTAGGCGTCACCTTAGGCGTTAAAACACGCTCAGCGATAGCAGCAAAGCGCGCTGCCCCTACCCCAATAAGAACTTCTGGCAGCAAAGCGGCCAAGGATTGGTCCAGTGCCACTACGCGGGCAAAAGATTTATCAGCGGTCGCAATACGCTCATTAAAGGTAGCGGCTATCTCCTTGAAGGCTCGGTATTGCAACAGGCGGGCAAACAATAGATCGCGGGCTTCTAGCAGAGCCAGATCCTCTTCATCCTCAACGTCGCCAGATGGCAGAAGTCTGGCCGCTTTAAGGTCCAACAAGGTGGCGGCAACTACCAGGAACTCTGTTGCTTGATCTAACTCCCAGCCCTCACCTGACGCTTCCAGAGCTCGAATAAAGGAGATGAACTCATCGGTGACCATACTCAAAGAGACTTCGGTGACATCCAACTTATGGCGGGATATGAGCTGAAGTAGAAGATCAAAGGGGCCATCGAAGTTAGACAGGTGCACTGAAAAGCCATCGGAGGATGCATTCACGTCTGATGACTCTGTCGCTGTTACTTCTTCAGTAATTCCCACGGTGGCACCCTACTTCACGCTTGCCTGTTTTAGGTGTAACGCATAGGCTCCCGCGTATATCAGGAAAGAGGTTTGAAGATTGAACGCTAAATCGACAATTGCAGAGGATGTAGCTACTACATCCAACCTGCTGGGCAAAAAGGCTAAAAACTTTCCCACACCTGCTGCCCTCAAAGAGCATGGCAGCGCAAAAGTCATTTCTATCTTTAACCAAAAAGGTGGAGTCGGAAAGACAACGAGCACTATCAACTTAGGTGCAGCCCTTGCTGAATTAGGACGCCGTGTTTTATTGGTCGACTTTGATCCGCAAGGCGGGCTATCTCTAGGTCTAGGAGTCAATGCACATTCATTGCCTCTAGAACAAACTGTGTATTACGCGTTGATGACTCCAACAGCAAATGTTGATGACATTGTTTTGAAATCATCTGTTGCTGGTTTGGATTTCTTACCAGCAAACAGAGATTTAGGAACAGCTGAAACGACCTTAGGTGCTGAAATCGGTGGGCAGCAATATCTGAAGCGAGCCTTAGCACCACTTCGCGATTACTACGATGTTATTTTAATTGATTGCCAACCAACAATGGGACAGCTGACCATTAACGCTCTGGTTGCATCTGATGAAGTCATCGTTCCAATGCAATGTGAATACTTTGCACTACATGGCTTCATTGAACTTAAAGGTAACTTGGATAAAGTGAAAAACTTCCTTAATCCGAATCTTCGACTCATAGGAATCCTTGCGACCATGTATGACAAGAAAACTTCACACAATCGTCAGGTACTCGAGCGAATTCTTGAACAGTTCCCAGAAGATGTCTTTGAAACAATAATTGCAAAAACAATCCGTTTTCCTGAAACCACTGTGGTTGGAGAACCCATCACTACCTATGCCACATCTTCAGGTGGCGCAGCTTCATACCGACGTTTAGCACGAGAACTTATCGCCAGAGGAGGCGCACGATGACACGCAGAGCAAACCTTCCAGGAGCAGATGAACTTTTTCGTTCTACGGCCCCAGCCCTAAGTTCAGTTCCAACACAATCGATTCCAGACCATGCCGCTCCCCTTGTGGCACCTGCGATCGCGACTCCTAAAACACCGTCATCTAAAAAGGGTGTGCGAACGATTGCGCGACGTCGCGTGACAACGGTTGATCGCTCCCCATCTGGTCGTGAACGCCATGATGAAAAAATTACGGTTTATCTTTCACCAGATGAACTCTTTGAGCTAGATCAGGCGCGTTTACAACTGCGTGGAGATTTAGGTCTTGCAGTTGATCGCGGCCGCATTGTTCGCGAATCAATAGCGGTAATCATCGCCGACCTTGAAGCCAAGGGGGATCAAAGTATCTTGGCACGTCGCCTGCGCGGTCTCTAACAGATCTATTTAGCTCGAGGGTGAGCCAATGAGTAACTCTCTCGAACTTTATCGATCGTTATTAGCGTGTATATCTGTGTTGTAGTAACCGAGGCATGCCCCAATAACTCCTGTACTACACGAATATCTGCGCCGCCATCTAACAAATGGGTTGCATATGAATGTCTAAAAACGTGCGGAGAAACATGTTCGGTAACTCCGGCAGCATCTGCTGCATCTAGAACCATTTGCCATGCCGATTGTCTAGAAATTCTTGAGCCCCGTGAGTTGAGAAAAAGTGCCGATGTTGACTTGGAACTCTTTGCAACTAAAGCTGGCCTTACCCTAGTCAGGTAATTATCGATCGCTTTAGTGGCAAAAGATCCCAATGGGACAATTCGTTCTTTGGCTCCCTTACCGCGTAATTTCAATGTGGTTATAACTCCATCGTTTGTTTCAATGGAACTTAAATCATTCAGATTTATGCCAATCAACTCACTAACTCGTGCGCCACTGCTATATAAAAGCTCTAACATCGCCTGATCGCGAATCGTAACTGGTTGGCCATCTCGGTGGGCAGAATCGATCATAGAAACAATTTGAGAAATACTTAGAGCTTTCGGCAAGCGCCTTGCAGATTTCTTAGTCGCGATCTCTATAGTTGGGTCTGCATATCCATACTCTTGCTGAAGATGTTTGAAAAAAGACCGCAGCGTTGAATCAACTCTATTAATACTTGCAACCGATAACTTTGCCTCACGCAGTGAAGATTCAAATTGAGCGATCGTCTCAGAATCAACTTCAGACAAAGATTTTTCCTCCAAGAAGAGCGCAAACTTAACCAAATCTCTTCTATAGGCAACTATTGAATTGGCAGCCAAGCCCCTCTCAATCTGCAGATGATTGAGAAAGGATGTTGCCGCAAGATCAAAGTTCAACGCTTGGATATCCATGTGCCTCCGTCCGGAATGATGACGGTGTGTCCTGCATGGACAAACTCCGAAACACCTTCTGGTGTAATGGCGACTCGGGATTCGTGGACTTTAATCTCCTTCGGAACGCCAACGAGCATGATTAGCCTTTCGCTGCAACCGCCGCTGCTATTAAACCAACAAATAATGGGTGCGGTCGCGTTGGACGTGAACGCAACTCAGGATGAGCTTGCGTGCCTACGTAGTAAGGATGCACCTCTTTAGGTAGTTCCACAAACTCCACCAAGTCTCTTTCCTTAAACATTCCGGAGAACACCAGACCGGCCTTGGAAATTTGTTCTCGATACTGGTTATTTACTTCATAACGGTGACGATGACGCTCAGAAATTTCTTTAGCACCATAGGTTGATGCCACCACTGAACCGGCAAGCAGATCTGCTTTGTAGAGACCTAGGCGCATAGTTCCTCCCATATCGCCTTTTCCGGAGACAACATCTTTTTGATCATCCATTGTTGCAATCACAGGTGTTCCAGCGTCTGAAAATTCTGCAGAGATAGCATCTATGATCCCAGCTAAATTGCGAGCAGCCTCAATCACCATACATTGCAATCCTAGGCACAATCCCAAAGTTGGAATCTTGTGCTCACGCGCAAATTTAAGCGCGCCTACTTTTCCTTCAATTCCGCGGATACCAAATCCGCCTGGAACACAAATCGCGTCCACTCGCTCGAGATGTTTTTTCGCACCCTCTGCAGTTTCGCATTCATCACTGGCGATCCAAACGATCTCAATCTTTGCAAGGTTTGCAAAGCCTCCTGCGCGTAATGCTTCAGAGACCGAAAGATAAGCATCTGGAAGATCGATGTACTTTCCTACTAGGCCAACTTTTATGTGGTGTTTTGGATGATGTACCTTTTCAAGTAGATCATCCCAATCGCCCCACACAACATCGTGACAATCAAAGCCAAGGCGTTTGACCACATAAGCATCTAGGCCTTCACTATGTAATACCTTCGGAATATCATAAATTGAGGGTGCATCAACTGCCGCGACTACCGCCTCTGAATCAACGTCACACATTAACGAAATCTTCTTTTTAACCCCTTCTGGAATCTCACGATCAGAACGCAAAACAATTGCATCAGGCTGGATTCCGATACTTCGCAAAGCAGCCACCGAGTGCTGAGTTGGCTTAGTTTTCAATTCACCTGATGGTCCGATATATGGAACCAATGAAACATGCAAATAAAAGACATTGTCGCGGCCAACATTTTGGCGAATTTGACGAATAGCTTCAAGGAATGGTTGAGATTCAATGTCTCCCACCGTGCCACCGACTTCAGTAATTACTAAATCAATATCCGGACCAGCCATCGCAAGAATGCGTTCTTTTATCTCATTTGTTATGTGTGGGATTACTTGAACCGTTTCACCTAAATACTCACCACGACGCTCGCGAGCTATGACACGTGAATAAACCTGTCCTGTGGTCACATTTGCTGAACCATGCAGATTGCGATCCAAGAATCTTTCGTAGTGGCCAATATCTAGATCTGTCTCAGAACCATCATCTGTAACAAAGACTTCACCATGTTGGAAAGGATTCATGGTGCCTGGATCAACATTGAGATAAGGATCGAGTTTTTGCATGGTCACGCGGATACCGCGAGCTACCAATAATCTTCCAAGACTTGAAGCGGTGAGTCCTTTGCCTAAACTTGAGGCCACTCCGCCTGTTACGAATAAATGCTTAGTCACATGTGCTTGGCCCATGGAAGTCAAACCTATCATTTAAATCAGTCCGTGAACTACACCTTCAGGGAGAGAAGCTCTGTGGCGTGCTCGCGGGCGCTAGAAGAGTTCTCAAGACCAGCCAGCATTCGGGCTATCTCCTCGATGCGATCCTCTCCTGACACATTTCGGACATCGCTTTGACTGACAGTGCCATCATTATTTTTCGTCACAACAAAATGGCTGTCAGCCCATGCTGCCACCTGTGGCAGATGTGTCACCACAATCACTTGGGCATGTTGGGCCAACTGATGTAAACGCTTACCCACTTCGATTGCTGCCTTTCCCCCTACTCCTGCATCTACCTCATCAAAAACATATGTGCCTATGGGATGAGTTGTTGCAATGACTACCTCTAAGGCCAGCATCACGCGCGACATTTCACCACCCGATGCACCTTTAGCTAAGGCCACTAGCGGTGCATCCTTGTGGCCTTTAATAAACATCCCTATTTCATCGCAGCCGTGAGAAGTAAAATCTGATTCCTTTGGCGCTGAATAATCGATGCTATCGACCTTTGCCACAAATGATGCGTGAGGCATCGACAGTTGTTGAATCTCTGAAGTTACTAACTGTGAAAGTTGCTCCGCAGATTTGATCCGTCTTTCAGAGACAGCCTTCGCGGCTGCAACAAGGTTCTTCTTATGCCCCATCAATTCAGCCTCAAGCTCTTGCAGGCGTTGGTCTCCGCCCTCCAGATCAGCGATAGCATCTGAAGAATTCTTAAAACGAATTGTTAGTTCCGCTAATTCTTGCTCGTGAGTTCCTGAGTCACCAAACTTCTTTATTAATGTATTAATCTCAGCCTTACGAGCGTGGAGAAAATCTAATCGCGCAGGATCCGCCTCCAGCTTGCTTTGATAAGAATTTAAGGCACTTTGAGCATCATCCAATAGGAAAAAACTCTCACTCAGCTGCTGATAAATCGCTTCCAACTGAGGGTCCTTACTTCTGGCCGCGTCCAATGCTCGGCGGGCAACACCTATTGATGTCAAGGAACCGGCATCTTCATCTTCAATTGCAGCCGTAGCCTGGGCAGTTGCTAAACGAAACTCTTCAACACTAGAAAGCCGCGAAATCTCAACATCAATATCCGCATATTCACTGACCGCTGGATTCAACTTCTTAAAGGCATTAGCAAACTCTCGCAAATCAGACAGTTCCTTATCCTTCTGCGCAATGCTTTTTTTCAAAACGGATATTCGATCCTTGAGATCATGATAACTACCCAACGCTGATTGGTAAGCGCCTAAATCGATCTGACCAAAACGATCCACTAACTCGCGCTGTCTAGAGCTCTTTGTCATGTTTTGATTTGCTGCTTGCCCATGGACTTCAACTAAGTTTTCACCAACTGCAGACAAAGTGCTGGCTGTTGCGCTCACACCATTTGTTGTTGCCTTGCTTTTCCCATCAGCAGAGACGGTTCGGGTGACAATCAATTCGCCATCTTCAACCAGTGCATCCTCGAAAAGGTGTTCAGATGATTGCGGAATTGAGAATCTGCCACTTGCCACTAATCTTTCTGAACCCTTGCGAACCAATGCGCTATCGGCCTTTCCACCTAAAATAAGATTCAAAGCCGTTAAAATCATTGTTTTTCCGGCTCCAGTTTCACCAGTTAAAACAGTTAATCCCTTCGAAATCTCCAGCGTTGATTGATCAATCACACCGATCGAGCGAATAGTTATCTCTTCAAGAAAAGTGCGCTCACTCACCACGCCATCCTTCAACAGGAAGCTTGAACTTTGCCACTAAACGATCGCTAAATAGAGTGTTTTTTAAATGAGCTAACTTAATAATTCGAGGATTCTTTGTAACGACAACTCGGTCTCCTCGTTGCAAAGCAAACTTTCGTAATGCATCGGCGGATAAGAATGCCTCTGAAGATTCAATGACCACGGCAATCTTCGATGTTGGTGAGATTACAAGCGGACGGGAAAAAAGGGCATGGGCCGAAATAGGCAACACAACTAACGCGTCTACTTCTGGCCAAAGGATAGGACCGCCTGCCGAGAATGCATAAGCGGTTGATCCTGTTGGAGTTGAGCAGATCAAGCCATCACAACCCCAGCGCGAGATTGGACGGCTATCGATCTCTAAAAACAGTTCCACCATTGTTGCTTTCTCGCGTTCAACTGTAACTTCATTTAATGCCCAACCTGAAGAGACAATCACGCCATCTCTTTCAACTGTATATCCCAAGGTAATTCGAGGATCTATTACATAACTCTTACTGACGAGTGCATCGATCACATCTGAAACCTTCGTGCGTTCAACTTCTGATAAAAAGCCTACATGGCCCAAGTTCACGCCGAGCAATGGAATGTCTCGCTCGTTTGCCACCTCTGCTGCGCGAAGGATTGTGCCGTCACCGCCGAGGACAACGGCAACTTCTAATTGTGGAAGATCAGTTAAAGATGATTTCGCGATTCCTGGGATGTCGACATCTGAGATAGTGTAAATTTCAAAAGTTGATGCGAGATTTTGCTGCAATTCAATTGCTGCGACAATTGCATATGCTCGAGATGGATTGCAGACGATCAACAAATTGCGCATTACTGGGGTCCAATCGCTATAGCTTCATCTAGCATCGCATGATCAATCTCAGGTGCTCCTCTTCGTAACCATAAAAAATACTCAACATTTCCCGCTGGTCCTGGAAGTGGACTTGCAGAGATTCCTAAGGTTCCGAGTCCAACATCGTAGGCAGAATCTGCAACTTCAATCACGGCAGCTTTACGCAGTGCCGGATCACGAACAACTCCCCCTGCACCGAGTTTTTCACGACCTACTTCAAATTGTGGTTTAACCATAAGAACAAAGTCAGCCTCTGGCTTGGACACTGCAGCCAATGCAGGAAGTACCAGAGTCAATGAAATAAAGGAAAGATCCGCAACAACTAAATCGATTGCTTGGCCAACCATGTCTCCCGTCAAGTGACGGATGTTGGTGCGATCAAGAACAGTCACTCGCTCATCCTGACGAAGACCCCACGCAAGTTGCCCATAACCAACATCTACAGCCACCACATGCCCCGCATTTCGACGCAATAAGACATCAGTAAAGCCACCCGTAGAGGCACCTGCGTCTAGGCAGCGTTTTCCTTCAACAACAACTCCAGTGAAGGCACTCAGTGCTCCATCTAGTTTGTGACCTCCGCGTGAGACAAAATCATCACGGTCGCCAGAAATCACAATTGAGGTTTCTGCATCAACTTGTGTAGCTGGCTTAGTTGCAGGAATGCCACCGACTAGAACTGCGCGCTTTTCTATCAAATCTGCCGCCTGCTCACGCGAACGTGCGAGTTCGCGACGAACCAGTTCAGCATCCAAACGTGTTTTCATTTAAAGATTAAAGCCCATCGATTGATGACAAGGCTTGATTAAGGCGCTGGTGTAAAGCCTCAAAACGCTCAGCATGATCGCCAACTTCCATAGCATCGATTTCTTGCAACTCTGTGCGTAATTCCTCTACGAGAGATTCGCCGTTAACTTGATTATTGTTTTCCATTTATTGTGCAACTTTCTTTTTCGCAGGCTTTTTAGCTGTCTTCTTAACTACCTTTTTAACGGGCTTCTTCTTCACTGGGGGTGGTTTCGAGCTTTTCTTAGTTGTTCCTTTTTTGAGTGAGGCAACTTCCTGCTTTAACGCTTCGAACTCTCCTCGTTTAACAAATCCCATCTTTGTCACTGAGCGCTCAACTTCATCTTCGATTTTAACCTTGATCGCTTCGCCGCCTTCTTTGAGCCAGATGTTTAAGGAGTCAGCAACTTCGGTTGCGCTCTTGTTACCAACCTGCACATTGTTAACGAAGGCTTTAAGTGTTGAGAGAAAATCACTGTTTTTGCTCATGCCATAAGCCTACCTAAATTCGAGAAATCTCTACCGCTTCAACCTGCCAGCGACTTGCCAGCCCCGTTGGTGAACTCCAAAATCTTCGATGAATTGAGCCTGAAATCTCTACCCACTCATCAGGAAGGAGAGATAACGCTGTTCTGCGTGACTTTGCATTCCATGACCCGATATCCAAGGTGTCAACACCTGCTTGTTTATCCCGGGAGACGATGAGCCGAAATTCAACCACCTTGTCGCCACTTGGCAGAACCTTTTCAACGGGCTCCTGCGAAACTCGACCTCTGAGTAAAACATCGTTCAATGAGTAATCCTTTTCAACATCAACAATTTTCTTGGCACTTGCTTTCTTGATCACGAGATCTCCCAAACTACTTATGTGGAGATGATGATCGTGCGCCGAGCTGACACTTTCCACCATGTGCGGGAAGGATGTGGGTAACTACTCTAAGGAGCGCTCAGCAGCGTCTGTAAGCTCTTCTTCATCTAGTTCGGCGCACTTGGCAAACCAATCACGCGCCTCATCTTTTCGACCCGCAGCAAACAGTGCATCGGCATAGGCATAACGAAGACGCAACGCCCATTCATCAGTTTCATTGTTGAGCTCTTTGCATGTCAATGTAACAACAGCTGCTTCTAATTCTCCTAGGTCCCTACGAGCACCGGCGGCGACAATTCGCATTTCTATTTCTTCAGGTTTTGCCAACCGTTTAACATCTGGCGAACCGGCCAAACTCAATGCTTTTAGGGGATTTCCGAGGCCTCGTTCACAATCTGCCATTACAGGAAGTGATGAAACATCTCCTGAAATGCGATGTGCTGCTCGTAACTCCTTTAACGCTATTTCGAAATGACCGGCGCGATATGCGGCATATCCTGCAGATTCGCGCACAACAGCTAAACGTCCGGCATGATGAGCCGCTGCGATTCCGTGCTTATGCGCTAATTGTGGATCTGTATCTTGATATAAATTAATACACACAAGGTGACGCGCAACGACCTGGGCATTTTCTGCAGACAAACTTAGTAGCTCTGCGCGAACTGATTTTTCTAACTCTTCACCTGTGACATCTTCTGGAATATCTGGTTCGAAAATTCGTGGACGCAAACGAGATTGATCACGATCCATTGGTGCAGGACGTGCACCTCGTGGATCAGAACCATCACGTGTTTGGCGTGGAGCTCCGGCGCGGCCTGAAGAGCCACCTCTGGCAGGCAAATCTTCACGTCTTCGCTGAGAATTAGGACCAGATGGTTTGCGAGGTGCGTCTCCTGATGGACGACGTTCTCCCGATCTTGCGGGAAGCTCTCCTGGCTTTAGATTATTAACAGGACGTGAAGGACGAGATGGGCGCTGTTCTCTTTCATCCATGTGGTTCTCCTTCACGCTTTTTATTTTTTAACAGTATGACATTTATTCAAGGGAAATAAAAAAGGGGCGCTCGTTAAAGCGCCCCTTTTTATAAAAGAAGTCCGGCGACGTTCTACTCTCCCACAAGGTCACCCTTGCAGTACCATCGACGCTGAGAGGCTTAACTTCCGGGTTCGGAATGGGACCGG
>JAIOWZ010000034.1 GCA_021741905.1 Candidatus Planktophila sp.
GCTGAAGAGGTTTGGTGCTTTTGGCTTTCGGGTATCGCATTGTTGTAGAGAATAATCAAGTGCCCCTGAATAACTCCGCGGTCGCGCAAGGTGGCCACATAGATAGTGGAATCAGGGGTCCATTTTTCTTTTGATTTGCCCGAGATGATTTCTATTTCTGCAGATGTTCCAGAACGCCATTCTTGGCTAGGAATATTTCGACCACGGATATTTTCCGAACCCGGAAAACCAAACTGACCTAAATTGGTAATCGAGTCATCATTGTCGATGCGGCCAAAACGTAAGCCCCGCACTGAGAATTCAGACAAGTATTCGGTTGCAAGTGCGCGTGCGATTTCTTCGGTTGTTGGGTGATAACTCAACCATTCAACAAATCGTCTAATCACGGTCATGAAAGCACCGCCTGTTCATTGAACAGTTCAATAGAAAAACGCATTACGAAATCAACCTTCCTGCACGCAGGTTGCTTACCGATCCCGCAGCTGTTCGGAGCGCGCAAACCCTTTCGTTTCTAGGGTTTCCCCTATAAGAAAGAGTTCCGCCGGTATGCGACCGCTTCCTTTGATATTCAAAGGAAGTAGGCCGAGATAAATCCCCAACTGAACTTCTAGTGAGAAATGTATGGGATTGATATGACTAATCAAAGGGGTTTGTGCTTAATGACCGGTCAGAGCACATCTGGTCAGGGGTGAACTTTATGTGCCGAAAAGCTTGAACTAAAAACGCTGAGCAGTACTTGAACGCTCAACAATTTGTGGTTGAAACACAACATGTTGGTGCACATGATCCGCGCTCGCTTCAAATTCAGAAAGCATCTGCGAGCCCATAGTCCAACCCAATTGGTAAGGGGTTTGTGAGACGGTAGTTAGCGGAACAAGTGCTGATTCAGCGTATGAAACATTGTCATAGCCCAGAACTGAAATCTGGCCTGGCACTGGAATTCCTACCTTGTGGAAGTAGTTCATGATGCCAAGCGCTAAAGCATCGTTGCCCGCAAATATCGCATCTGGCAGTGGCCCTCTGGCAATGATCGCCGGTGCCGTTTGCTCGCCAGCTAAGAAATCAAGAGAAGCGGCCTCCATCACTTCTAGATCGATTTCAAACTGTTTGGCAGCTTGGGTAATGCCGACAAAGCGTTGATTTGATTGATGGTGGTGATTTGGGCCTGATACCCACAAGACTTTTTTGTGACCAAGTTTTGCTAAGTATTCAAGACCGATAAATCCGCCGCGCACTTGGTCGATAGAAACTGAACATTGATCCGGTTCTTCATCGGTTTGTGAAAGATAACTAACCCGCACATTTCTATCAATGAACTTTTCGAAGACCTGATTATTTGGTCCAACAGGTGTCACGATGATTCCGCGGAAGTTTGCATCTGACATCGAAGTCAGCAGTTGCAATTCAATTGCTTCGTCTTCGCGGGAATATCCGATTAATACGCGGTACCCATCCTTAGCTAGAGAATCTTCAATACCTTGGGCGAGTTCGTCATAAAAGGGATTTTGTGCAAGTGGCAAAATAAGCCCAACAATTTTTGAGTTGCTATTTGTGTGCGCTGTGTTGTTATGGGGGATAAAACCCAACATATCGATTGCTTCTCGCACTTTTTTGCGAGTTTCTTCTGAAACATTTGTGGGGCGATTTAAAACATTTGATACCGTGCCGAGTGAGACGCCGGCCTGTTTGGCAACATCGCGAAGGCTTGGCTTATTTGGCACATGATGAAGATACCCGATTCTCAAATAAAAGCATCCTAAGACCTTTCGGTGGTATGGCTTATTCACTAGACTTCTTGATCATGGCAAAGAAGAAAACTGGTGAGATTCGCCAAACAGAAGTCACCATTGATCTAGTTGCAAAGGCGGCTGGAGTCAGCCGTGCAACAGTTTCACGTGTTATGAATGGAACAGCCAAAGTTTCCCCTGATCTTGAAAAGGCTGTTAAAAAAGCGATTGCTAAATACAACTTCACACCTAATTCGACAGCCCGTCGTTTAGCCGGGGGACGCAGCGGTTTAATCGCCTTGTTAATGGAAGAATCAAGTGAAGAATTCTTCCTTAATCCATTCTGGGGCCAGGTTGTACAAGGATTCTCAACTGCAATAACTGAGTCAGGGCTGCATCCGCTTTTGTTGATTAGACCCAAGAGCGGCACAGAAGATTCGTTGTTTTCAACTTTGCAGGCAGACCAAATGGATGGGTTAGCAATTTTTAGTTGGCACCGTCCCCTGAAGAGTTTTGAAAAAATGCTTGATCCAAAATTAGCGGTTGTATTTGGTGGAGACCTTGGTGGCTCAAAGAAGTATCCATTTGTAGATGTGGACAATGTTAAAGGTGGTTTCTTAGCTACAAAGCATCTGATTGATTCTGGATGCAAAAACATTTTGACTATCACCGGAGATTTGAAATTACAATCTGGCCGAGATCGCCTAGAAGGCTATGAAAAAGCAATCAGCCATGCGGGTCTAAAGATAAATGATGATCTTGTAGTACACGGTGATTACACACAATCAAAGGCTGAGGCTTTAGTGCGCCAACTGATTAAGAAAAAAGTTAAGTTTGACGGAGTCTTTGCAGGTAACGATCTTTCCGCACTTGGTGTCATTAATGTTTTGCTGCAAAACGGCATATCTGTCCCTGAAAAGGTAAAGGTTGTTGGCTTTGATGATTCGCCTATGGCCAGTCGAAATGAGCCTTCGATAACCACAATTAGACAACCAATTAGAGAATTAGGGGCACAAGTTGCCGCCAGCCTTTTGGCGATAATAGATGGCCAAGTGGTTGAAGATAAAGTCTTAGATGTGAAACTGATTAAACGCGAATCTTCAGCTACTAAATAGCGGTATTGGTTTTAATAATTTCTTTGTACTTCTTAAAACTCATTTTTGGTGTTCGCTCAAAACTTTGATAGTCAACGTAAACAATTCCAAAGCGTTTTGCATACCCTTCGGCCCATTCAAAGTTATCAAGTAGCGACCAAGCAAAATAGCCCTTAACTGGTGCACCTTCAGCAATTGCGTTTTGAAGCGATTGCAAATGAGCGACTAAATATTCGGTGCGCTTTACGTCCAAAACTTCGCCATTTACCTTCACATCATCATAAGAAGATCCATTTTCAGTGATAACTAAGTAAGGGATCTGCGGCCAATCTTTATGAACGCGTTTTACCAAGTTGCCTAAACCTTCTGGTGTAACAACCCAACCCATCGCGGTTAGATCATCCACTAAATGTCGCGGTGCGGAACCATCTACACGCTGCGGAAATGGCATAAAGCCACCTTCAATTGCGGGCTTGTCTTCAGGACGAGCCGACCTGACAAAGCCATCACAGTAATAGTTGATACCCAAGAAATCTGGAGCTGCAATAAGCAATTGCTCATCACCAGGCAGTACAACTCGACTTAACATTTCGCCATAACAATCAACAAGATTTTGAGGATACTTTCCTGTTGTTAACGCATCGATCCACCATCGATTTAGGTTTGAGTCGTTTAAAGCTGCAAAATCAACTACTTCTTGATCCTGTGGCGATTCATTGTGAATGTTATTCATATTGACGGTTAGACCAACAGTTGCTGAAGGGCGAATCTTTTTAATTACCTTAGTTGCTGCAGCATGGGCAAGAGCGGTGTGGTGACTTGCCGCGACAGCTAAATTGAAATCCTTTTTACCCGGTGCATGCACACCGTTCGAATATCCTAGCCATGAAACGCACCATGGTTCATTTATGGTAATCCACGTTGAAATGCGATCACCAAAAGCTTCTGCGCATGCGGTTGCATACTTTTCAAATGCATCAACAATCTCTCGGTTAGCCCACCCGCCTTTATCTTCAAGTGCTTGTGGCAGATCCCAGTGATACAAAGTAACCATTGGTTCAATTCCAGCTGCAACGAGTGCACCAATTAATCGATTGTAAAAATCAAATCCGCGCTCTTCTCTGACTGCATCACCCTTTGGAAACAAACGTGGCCAAGCGATTGAAAATCGATACGCACTGACACCAAGATCTTTCATTATTGCAATGTCTTCATCAAATCGGTTGTAGTGGTCGCAGGCATTATCGCCTGTGTCTCCGTTTACAACTTTGCCAGCAGTCTTTGAAAATGTATCCCAGATACTTGGACCACGACCATCAACATCAAAAGCACCCTCAATTTGATAGCTTGCAGTTGCTGTTCCCCAGGTGAAATCTTCTGGAAAAGATGAGGTCATCGCTTGAGCCCGTAATCTAGGGCTGAAACCGCTTTCATAAGCAATACTGTACCCTAAATCGACAACAGGTATTAGGGGTGACAATGGCCGACTGGTCTGCACAATCTCTTTTGTGGTCCGAAGAATTTGCTGACCATCATGCTGGTCAGCTATCAGAAGACACCTGGAACTTTGATATCGGTGATGGCTCATCTGCTGGCTTGGTGGGTTGGGGAAACAATGAACTGGAGTACTACACAAAAGATTCTGTCAGCATCAATGACAGCCTGATTATTACCGCCGAGCGAATCTCCGCAGATTCTGGCTTGCATTGCTATTACGGCCCCGCACAATGGAAAAGTGGAAAGATTCATACAGCTCGAAAAATTGGTTTTAAACATGGACGAATCGAAGTCCAGGCCAAAATGCCTAGTGGTGTCGGTACCTGGCCGGCATTGTGGCTACTGGGTGCAAATCTTCTAGATGGCATCGCCTGGCCACATTGCGGCGAGATCGATATTTTAGAAAACACAGGTGCACACCCCTATCAGGTACAGGGAACAATTCATGCAGATGGCTACTTTGGCGAAAACGGGCTGACCAAGATCATTCAGTCACCCGATGCCTTAGCCGATCAGTTTCATACCTACGCCATCAATTGGACGCCTGATTACATCGAATGGTTTTTTGATGACCTTAGTTACAACAGAATCAATCGACAAGACGTTGAATCATCTGGAAAGCCCTGGCCATTTAATCAAGAGTTCTATTTGATTATGAACCTAGCAATCGGTGGTTGGTTTGCAGGTGCGGTAGATGAAAAACTACAACGAGCAGAGCTGCAGATAAACTCAATTAAGTATTATTCGATAGACGGCGTTGGTGAACTAGTACTGCACTAGCGCTTGAAAACTTCGCCTATGCCGTTAATAGTTGAAAACCTGATCCAATCAAAACTGATATCGGCTTGCTTTAGGCCAGATTCGATTGGCCCGCCAAGGTTTCCGCCCATAGCAAGGTTCATCACTAAATAGAATTCGTGATCAAAGACCCAGTCTTTATCCTTCTTTTGTTGACTACCAAAAAGCACGCCATCGACATACCAATCGATACTATCCGGCAACCAATCAACAGCGTAGGTATGGTAATCGTTGGCGAATCCGTTTGGCATATCAACAGTTGTTCCGCGCCCACCGAATCCGCCTGACAGCAAACCATGCAAGTAGCCATATGCAGTATTAGGTGACTTTCCTACCAATTCAGTGACATCAATTTCACCACACCAAGGCCACTGTCGTTCATCAATATCTGCACCGAGCATCCAGAAAGCGCCCCATGTTCCGGCACCGACTGGACCTTTGATTCGAGCTTCTATCCGCCCGTACTTAAATCCTAGTTTTCCTTTTGTAATGTATTTCGAACTGATCCATTCGCAAGGAGTTTTGTAATAACAGTTGTATTCGTTTGCACCAGTTGTGGTTGCATCAATTTGCAGCGCACCTGCAGAAGTGATCTTGGCTAATGTTGGTATGTAGTACTGGCGTTCTCTGTTACCCCATCCACCACCAGCAGCTGCTTTACTGCCGTCTCCATTTTCGGATACCCAAATTGAACTATCCGGAGCAGAACCTGCAGGTAAATTGAATTCATCCTGCCAAACTTGTACATAGTTTCGCTTGATAACAGGAATATTGATTTCACCTGAATCAGAAGTGTTGTCAACAAATCCTTTAGCGCTGTACTTTGCAGTTACATAAATGCGAAAACCTTCATCTATCGCCGCTGGAACATAGGTCGATGATTTTGCACCTGAAATTTCAATTGGACCTTTGTACCATTGAAATGTGACCTTGGCTGATTTAGGAGAATAAGCACCGGGTAAGACAGTTACCTTATTGTTCGATGCATCCACAATGGATACCGAAGGATTTGTATTGATAATTACTTGACCAATTTTGCCCACAACCGATACTGACGTTCCCAAAGATCCAATTTCCTTAAACTGGATTCGTTGATTTTTTTGCTTTGCTGTTGCCTTAAAGGCGAGCTTGGTTGCACCACGGACAGCTTTTCCATTAACAAACCATTGGTAGGTGTTCTTTTGGGCTACCGACCATTTAGCTGGGATTGCTAGAAAACTTAGCCCAGAATTATCCGAATACGTGATCTGAGGCGGAGTAGTTGCAGCTACACCTTGCGCCTGCGTTCCACCTGCAGCCGAAAGTGACAAGAAAACAAGAAATGCCAACAAAGCTCGTAATGACTTGGTTGGCATTTCTTGTTCTTCCTTACTTAGCTACAACTTTAGATGTGTATGACTTTCCGTCAATTACAACGGTTACTGTCTTGGCCCCGGCCTTTACTTTTACCGGTACTACCTGCATGGCTGAAGAGAGTTTTACAGATGCTTTCTTGGCACCAGTCACAGCAACACTTGCTGTCTTGCCAGCAGCGCCAGCAATAGCAACTGAAACCACAAAATCTTTTCCAGATTTTGCTACTGAAGTACTGATTCCGCGGTAGTAATGGAATTCCACACCTTCGGCAACAGCTGCAGTTGTGCCTGCGATTTCAGGAACTAATGTTGCAAAGGCTGAACTAGCAGCTGGCATGGCTGATGTCGCTGATGCGGGTGCATTATTTGGTTTTGTATCAGCATTTTTAACAGTAAATGCTGCGTAACCAAAAGCATCTGTTGTCGCCTTTAGCGTTGACTTTCCGCCATTTACCTTCAGATCAACAACTTTGCTAGGTACCGCGCGTCCATCATCACCAGTAACTTTGTAGACAACAACTAGGTCTCCACCCAGCGGCGCATACGCCTGCTTTAGGTTCTTACCTGCATCGGTTACAGAATTAGTTGCATCCAATTTTGGCGAAATCAGCGTGATTGTTGGCTTTGTAGCCGGAACCACGATTGGTGCCTTTGGCTTGAAGTAGTGGAATTCGGTGATCACGGAATGATCTGCTGGCTCACTGCTTACCTCTGGAAGCATCTGTGAGTGAAGGCGATCTAACTTGTCATCACTAAAGATTGGCTTTGATGTGTATGAATCTGGCTCTGCTTCAGCAGATGATTCAAGATCTAAATTCTTCAGTGCAAAAGTAATGTTACCGAAGGCATCAGTTAGGCGAATTACATTTGCTTGGTCAAATGGAGGTCTATCAATGCCTTTAGTTCTTACGCCATCAACTTCGACAATTGATGCTGCCTCGCTGTAACCCTTATTGATGCGCAGGTTAACGCGTGTAAAGGCAAGTGGCTTTCCATTCTTGTCTTTGACGTTATAGGTCAAGTTAATTGTTGAACCAACTGGTGCAAATGAAACTTGGAAAACTAACCCTGTTCCGAACCAACCCTTTGCAACCCAGCCATCGGCCATTTGCTGATTAGATTTTGCTTCTGAAGTATTTGAAGCATCAAGAAATGGTGACTGTAAAGTAATTACAGCATCCTTTGGACCTCCGGTTGCAGCGACTGCGCTATAGACAGCAAGCGGAGAAACTGCAAGGATCATTGCCAGAATGACGGCGATGTGAGTGCGGAACTTAGACATGTATATGCCTTTCTTACCTAGGGTGGATTGAGAATTGATCATTAACCTTTTACAGCTCCGTCCATAACGCCGCTTACTAAGCGACGACCAACGAAAATAAAGAGAATTAGCAATGGGGCAGTAGCCAAGAAAGCGCCACCCATTTGCAACGAATAATCCAGTCCGTAAAGTGGCTTCAATTGAGTCAGTGCAACCTGCAATGTGAATCGTTCAGGGGATTGCAAAACAATTGTTGGCCACAAGTAATCATTCCAGGCCGCAAGGAAAGCAAAGAGTCCTAGAACAAATGAGCTCTGGCGAATACTTGGAAGAACAATGCTCCAGAAAACTCGTGGAACCGATGCCCCATCGATGCTTGCAGCTTCAAGAATTTCATTAGGAACCTGGGCATCGATAATTTGACGCATCCAGAAAACACCAAATGCGGTGACTAATGCAGGGACAATCAAGGCATACAAGGTATTAACAAGATTTAACTTATTGGCCATGATGAATAACGGAACAATTCCAAGCTGGCTGGGCAGCATCATGGTCGCGATGATGAAAAGAATAGAAAATTGACGGCCCTTAAAGTGAAGTTTTGCAAAAGCAAAACCGGCAATCGCTGAAAAAATCACTTGTGCAACAGCAATAGCTATTCCAACAATGAAGGTATTGATCAAAGCTTGTGAGAAGTAGACACCTTCGGCTGTTAGGACCTTGTTCGCAACCTCTAAGAAACGTGGGCCGGGAACAAGTGATGGAGGCGTTTTGGAAATTTCAGCATCTGTATTAGATGAAACGATGAACATCCAATAAAAGGGAAATATTGAAAGAAATGTAATGAGAACCAGCATCAAGTAATGAAGCTTCGAAGTTTTTTGCCATTTAGGGATGTTGCGCTTCATCGGCTACCTTCCCCTGCAAGGCGTCGGGTGATAACAAAGTTAATGGCCGAAATAATTAACACAATGACAGTTATCGCAATACCAATCGCTGCGGCGTATCCATACTTGTTGTTAAGGAAAGCTTGGTTGTATAGAAACAGAGTCAAGGTCAAGAACTGCTTGGTTGATCCGCCTTCAGCGTTTAGTTGCTGAGGTTCGGCAAATACTTGCAATCCGCCGATTGTTCCAACGATAAGAACAAAGGTGATTGTGTTCTTTAATGAAGGCAGAGTCACATACTTAAACTGCTGCCATTTTGATGCGCCATCCACTGATGCTGATTCATACAGCTCATCTGGAATCGCCAACATGGACGCTAGGAAAATCAGAGTGTTATACCCAACCCAACGCCAAGAAATCATGGTGGCGATCTGAATGTGGCTTGGGATTATGCCTTCAATAAAGTCAATGTTGTCGACACCTGGAATCAAGGTGATCACAGCGTTGATCAGCCCATAGTCACGACCAAATAGCTGTTGGAAAACAATAGTAATTGCGATGATAGAGGTGATGTTCGGAACCAAAAGAATAGTTCTCCAGAAGGACTTTCCCTTAAGCCGCTTATTGCGAAGAATTGCAGCAAGGCTGATTGCAACTACGAGCTGCGGAAAAGTTGAAAGAGCCCAAATGCTAAATGTGTTGCGAAGCGCAATCCAAAAATCAGAGTCTTGAAGAAGAAAAGTGAAATTGTTAATGCCGTTAAATTCAGATTCACCTAGTGGATCCCACTTAAAGAAGGCGATATAGATTGAATAGAGAACTGGAGCTACACCGAAAACAATGAAGATTAAAAAGAATGGCGCGATTGCTGGATAACCCCAGCGACCATCTAGCGATGCAACGCCAGGAAGCTGCTTCTTCTCTTTCTTCTTCCAAGGAGTAAGGGGCGCTTTTGTGCGCCCCTTACTCTCCTTAAAAACTGTCATCGGTTGAACGCTTTAATTCTTAAAGAGTTTATCGATGTCAGAAATAACAAGGTTGTAGGACTTGTCAGAGGTCATCTTCTTTGATGCAACACGACCTAAGCCTGCACCAAAAGTAGAATCAATCTTTCTTTGTAGTTCGCCTTCAAAGATTGGCTTTAGCTTTAGAACACCCTTTGTGTAAATCTGGCCAACAGGTGCACCACTAAAGAACTCATCTTTATAGTCGAGCAAAGCTGCATCATCGTAAAGAACTGATGCTGACGGGAATAATCCATAGGTCTTGAAGACCTTTAGTTGTTGTTCAGGAGCCAAGTACCAGGTTAAAAAGTCATAAGCTGCTTGCTTATTCTTTGAATAACTTGGAATCGCTAACTGAGTACCACCCTGATTTCCTCCACCTACAGGAAGATCGGCGATATCCCACTTTCCCTTGGTGTCTGGGGCTTGCTTCTTGATGTAATCCAGCATCCAGGCTGGTGCCAAGATTGTTGCCATGGCACCTTTGTTCATTCCGATATTCCAGTCAGAGGTGAACTGACCTAAACGTGCACCAATTCCAGAATTAAGCGCTTTGACTGTTGTATCCCAAGCTTTCTTAATTTGTGGATTAGTTTTGTAAACAAGTTTGCCTTTATCGGTTCCATCTGGCTGGTAGTACTTAACAGTTC
>JAIOWZ010000007.1 GCA_021741905.1 Candidatus Planktophila sp.
CAATGGATGTCAAAGTTGGCGATGTAGTTCTTTACAGCAAGTACGGCGGAACTGAAATCAAGCATGGTGGAGAAGATCTACTTGTTCTTTCAGCTCGCGACATTCTCGCTGTAATCGAGAAGTAAATGGGAAAAAGTCTTCAATTTGATGAGCAAGCACGCCGCGCCATGGAGCGTGGTGTCAACATTCTTGCTGACACAGTAAAGGTAACTCTTGGGCCTAAGGGTCGCAACGTTGTTATCGGAAAATCTTTTGGTGCACCAATCATTACTAATGATGGTGTGACAATTGCAAAAGAAATCGAACTCTCAGATCCTGCTGAAAACATGGGTGCTCAGTTAGTTAAGGAAGTTGCGACAAAGACAAATGATGTCGCAGGTGACGGAACTACAACAGCAACTGTTTTAGCTCAAGCAATGGTTAAAGAAGGACTTCGTAACCTTGCAGCTGGCGCACAGCCAATGGATATTAAGATCGGGATCGAAGCAGCCGTAGCAGCGGTTTCGGAAAAATTGCGCTCGCAGGCAACTCCAGTTAATGGAAAGCCACAGATTGCAGATGTCGCAACTATTTCGGCCCAGGATCGTGCAATTGGAGAACTGATTGCTGAAGCCATGGACCGTGTTGGTAAAGATGGAGTAATCACAGTTGAGGAAGCATCAACAACTGGACTTGATCTTGAATTTACTGAGGGAATGCAGTTCGACAAGGGCTACATTTCACCGTACTTCGTTACTAATCAAGATCGCATGGAAGCAATCCTTGAAGATGCCTACGTATTGATCTCAGGTAACAAGATTTCAGCGCTGTCAGATCTCCTGCCATTGCTTGAAAAGGTTGCCCAGGCATCAAAGCCACTCTTGATCATCGCCGAAGATATTGAAGGCGAAGCACTTTCAACGCTAGTTGTTAACCGTATGCGTGGAGTATTCGCTTCGGCTGCGGTTAAGGCACCTGGCTTTGGAGATCGTCGTAAGGCAACTTTGCAGGACATCGCAATTCTTACAGGCGGTCAGGTTATTTCTTCAGAACTCGGAATGAAGCTTGAGAGTGTAACTCTGGAAGATTTAGGTAAAGCCCGCCGCATTGTTGTTTCTAAAGATGCAACAACCATCGTTGATGGTGGTGGCGATAAAGCTGCTGTTGCCGCACGTGTTTCTGAACTTCGCAAGGAAATCGAAATTACTGATTCTTCATGGGATAAGGAAAAGTTGCAGGAGCGTCTGGCAAAGCTTGCTGGCGGAGTATGCGTAATCAAGGTTGGCGCACATACTGAAGTTGAACTCAATGAAAAGAAGCACCGTCTTGAGGATGCAATCTCTGCAACTCGCGCCGCTGTTGAAGAAGGAATCGTTGTTGGCGGAGGCGCAGCACTTGTGCATGCAGCCGATGCTCTTGAAGGCGATCTTGGATTCACAGGCGATAAGGCCGTTGGCGTTCGTTTAGTTCGCAAGGCATGTGATGAGCCACTACGTTGGATCGCAGAAAATGCAGGACTTGAAGGCTACGTAGTAGTTGCAAAGGTTCGCGCAATGAAGCACAACGAAGGCTTCAACGCTGCAACAGATGTATACGGTGATCTAGCTGCAGATGGTGTTATCGATCCAGTTAAGGTAACTCGTTCTGCACTTGCTAACGCTGCGTCAATTGCTGCAATGTTTATTACAACTGAAGCAGTTGTCTATGACAAGCCAGCAGAACAAGCTGCAGCTGATGCTGCAGGTGGACACGGACATTCACATGGTCCAGGTGGACACTCTCACTAATTGAAAAGAAATAAGCCCCGCGGATTTTATCTGCGGGGCTTTTTCTCTTCTTAGGAGGTAAGACAGTTTTATGAAGCGTTGGAAATATCTGGCGTGACCTCTTTGCCAAGTATTGCTAGGCGATCATCTTCAGATAAGCCTCCCCAAATTCCATACGGCTCTTGAACAGCCAAAGCATGTGCCCGACAAGCTGCGATGACTGGGCATGATGCGCAAATAGCCTTTGCTGTGTTTTCACGATTGCGTCTGCGAGGACCACGTTCCCCATCTGGATGGAAAAACATCTCTGATGGAAGATCGCGACAGACACCCTGGTACTGCCATTCCCATTCATCAGCAACGGGACGGGGTAAACGTGAAGTTTCAGCCATGCCAAAACTATACAACCGCGCCATAGGTTGTTCAAGTACCTTCGGGCCAAAAGTTGTTCAAAAGGTGTTTTCAGGTGGTGAGTTAGGCCACTTCACGCCACCATTACCCCATGGATGAGGAGCTTTTGACGGTTGCAGCCGTTGCCCGCCGCATAGGCGTGGCGCCAGCCACCTTGCGCACCTGGGATCGACGCTACGGCCTCGGTCCTTCCAGCCACGAGTCGGGTGAGCACCGGCGCTACTGTCCGCACGATCTGGCAGTTCTGACGACTATGCGCAAATTAATCACTGCAGGCGTGTCACCGGCAGATGCAGCTAAACAAGCAAAAAACTTTCAAGGCCCAGTTTCAGTTGCACAGATCATCGAAAAGTACGAAGTTCGGGAGGATTTGGTTCACGCACTTCATAAGGCGGCGAGGTCCCTTGATAAAAAATTTATCGAAGATGCCTTGCGAAAAGACATCGATCTATATGGAGTTATTGCATCATGGTCTGAAGTCATTGTCCCGCTTTTAGTTTTAATTGGTGAGGAATGGGAAAAAACTCAAACCGGAATTGAAGTAGAGCATCTACTCTCCGAAATTCTTAAATCTGTTTTCCGAGAAAAATCCGCTGAGGTGGCAGAGCCTTGTAACCCACGGCCGGTGCTCCTTGCATCAGTGGGCGAAGAAACACATTCGCTGGCCTTGCATGCTTTGGCATCTGCGCTAGCTGAAAAAAATATCTCAACCTATTTCTTGGGTGCACGAACTCCGCTAGAAGCACTCAATGGAGTGATTACTCGTTCTGCGCCACCAGCAATTTTTCTTTGGGCTCAGCTGTCCCATAATGGAGATTCGCGCTTTTACACAGATATCCCCGCTATTCGACCTGCACCTCGTGTCATTATCGGTGGACCAGGGTGGACCGTAAACTCTGATTGTCCAGTAGCCCATGTCAGCGATTTATCCCAAGCCTGCGCTGAAATTGAGCGTGCAGTAGGGCTCTAAAGCCCCGATAGACTTTGCCCTTCGACAGAGACAAGGGGGCCACGTGAGCGATACAGACAAGGTCGCAATGCTTGGCCTGACCTACGACGATGTGCTCTTGCTTCCAGATGCCTCAGATGTAGTTCCTTCCGAGGTCAGCACAATCACTCAACTCACACGAAATATTTCAATCGCAGTACCGCTTGTTTCTTCAGCGATGGACACAGTTACAGAATCTGAAATGGCTATCGCCATGGCCAAAGCTGGCGGAATTGGAATCATCCACCGCAACCTTCCCATCGATGCCCAAGTAACCCACGTTAAATTAGTTAAAAATGTTGGTCTTGCAGGAGCTGCTGTTGGAGTTGGCGATGATGGTTTTGCTCGCGCACAAGCATTGATTGAGGCAGGCGTTGATGTGGTTGTTGTTGATACCGCCCACGGTCACCACCGCGCAGTATTGGATTCGATTGCGCGCATTAAGAAATTTTCACCAACCACAGAAGTGATTGGTGGCAATGTTGCAACTCGCGCAGGTGCCCAAGCATTAATCAATGCCGGCGCAGATGCAGTAAAAGTTGGAGTTGGTCCTGGATCTATTTGCACTACCCGTGTTGTTGCAGGTGTTGGTGTTCCACAAGTGACTGCAATTCTAGAAGCATCAAAGGCGTGCAATAAGGCAGGCATTCCATTAATTGCAGATGGCGGATTGCAGTACTCAGGTGACATTGTTAAAGCACTTGTTGCTGGCGCAAACTCGGTAATGCTTGGTTCACTGCTGGCAGGATGCGAAGAATCTCCTGGAGAGCTAATTGAAATCAACGGGGTTAAATACAAGGCTTATCGCGGAATGGGTTCACTCGGTGCGATGCAATCGCGCGGTGAACAAAAGTCTTACTCAAAGGATCGTTATATGCAGGACGATGTTCTATCCGAAGACAAACTTGTCCCTGAAGGTATTGAAGGCAAGGTTATATTTAGCGGAAAAGTTGCCGAGGTTGTTCATCAACTAGTAGGTGGCCTGCGTTCAGGTATGGGATATGCAGGCGCTCCTGATATTGAAACACTGCGTCGCGAGGGTCGTTTGATTCAAATTACAGCAGCAGGGTTACAGGAAAGCCACCCACATGATGTGGCACATGTTGCTGATGCTCCCAATTACCAGAAGAAGGGCCGCTCATGAATAACATCGAAATCGCACCTGGAAAGCGTGCCCGTACCGCCTACTCTTTTGATGACATTGCAATAGTTCCAAGTCGCCGCACACGTGATCCTGAAAATGTCTCTACAGCCTGGCAGATTGATGCCTACAAATTTGAACTACCAATGATGGCAGCGCCAATGGATTCTGTTGTTTCTCCAGAAACTGCCATTGCAATAGGAAAGCTGGGCGGGTTGGGTGTTCTCAACCTTGAAGGATTGTGGACTCGTTATGAGGATCCACGTATTCCATTGGGTGAGATCGCGTCGATGCCAGATAAGCATGCAACCAAGCGCATGCAGGAGATTTATACTGCTCCTATTCGGCCAGAATTAATCAAGGAACGAATTCAACAGATCAGAGATGCTGGAGTAACAGTTGCTGCATCGTTGTCACCTGCTCGCACAGCAGAGTTTCATAAGGCTGTCATTGCAGCTGGTGTGGACATCTTTGTAATTCGCGGAACAACTGTTTCAGCAGAGCACGTTGCTCCAGAAGGTGAAGCACTTAACCTTAAGAAGTTTATTTATGAACTAGATGTGCCTGTCATTGTTGGTGGAGTTGCAACATCTACAGCTGCACTTCACCTAATGCGCGCTGGTGCTGCAGGAGTTTTAGTTGGCTTTGGTGGCGGCGCAACTCACACAACCCGCAAGGTTTTGGGTGTTGAAGTACCTATGGCATCTGCAGTTGCTGAGGTCGCATCTGCTCGCCGTGAATACCTTGATGAATCAGGCGGACGTTATGTTCATGTGATTGCAGATGGTGCGGTAGGCCGCAGTGGTGATATCGCAAAGGCAATTGCTTGTGGGGCCGATGCGGTCATGATGGGATCACCGCTTGCAAAGGCAATCGAAGCACCAGGTCTTGGTTGGCACTGGGGATCTGAAGCACACCATCCAGTTTTGCCTCGAGGCGAACGTGTAAATGTTGGCACAGTCGGAACCCTTGAAGAAATTTTGCTAGGACCATCACACACATCAGATGGATCAATGAACTTGTTTGGTGCACTTCGTCGGGCGATGGCAACCTGTGGTTATTCAGATGTTAAAGAGTTCCAGCGCGTAGAGGTTCTTATTCATCGTGGCTGAAACGCGCGGAGTCCTAGTTGTTGATTTTGGTGCTCAGTACGCGCAGTTGATCGCACGCCGAGTTCGCGAAGCCAATGTCTTCTCCGAAATTGTTCCTTCATCAATAACAGCTGCCGAGGTTAAAGCCAAAAATCCAAGTGCGATTATTTTGTCTGGCGGACCATCAAGTGTCTATGCAGATAATGCGCCTACCGTCGATGCAGCTATCTTTGCATTAGGAATTCCTGTATTTGGAATTTGTTATGGCTTTCAAGCAATGGCAGCAGCTTTGGGCGGCGTTGTAAGCCAGACTGGTAAATCAGAGTTTGGTCGGACAGAAACAACTGTTCAACCAGGTTCGAAGATTTTTACGGGATTGCCCGCACAGCAAAAAGTCTGGATGTCACATGGGGATGCGGTAACCACTGCTCCTGCAGGATTTACAGTGTGCGCAACAACGCAAGATACGCCGATTGCAGCATTTGAAGATGCTTCCGGAAAATTAGCTGGTGTTCAGTTTCACCCAGAGGTTTTACATAGCGAGCACGGACAGGCAATCTTGCGTAACTGGTTAGTCAACATTGCCAAGTGCGATGCAACTTGGACTACTGCAAATATCGCAGAAACAGAGATTGCAAAGGCAAGGGCGATTATTGGTGACAAGCGAGTCATCTGTGGACTCTCAGGTGGTGTTGATTCAGCCGTTGCTGCAGCGATTATCCAAAAGGCGGTTGGCAATCAACTGACATGTGTTTTTGTTGATCATGGCTTATTGCGCAAGGGTGAAGCAGAACAGGTAGAGCGCGACTTTGTTGCATCAACTGGTGTGCAGCTTGTTGTAATTGATGCCAAGGATCAATTCCTTAATGCACTTAAAGATGTTACAGATCCGGAAGAAAAGCGAAAGATTATCGGCCGCGAATTTATTAGATCATTTGAAGCCGCAGCGCGCGATATTGCAGCTGGGGGAGATGTTGAGTTCTTAGTCCAAGGCACTTTATATCCAGATGTTGTTGAATCAGGTGGCGGAACAGGCACAGCAAACATCAAGTCCCACCACAATGTGGGTGGACTGCCAGATGATTTGCAGTTCACATTAGTTGAACCGCTGCGCACACTATTTAAAGATGAAGTACGCCAGGTTGGTTTAGAACTTGGATTGCCAGAAGAGATTGTGTGGCGCCAACCTTTTCCTGGGCCAGGACTTGGAATCAGAATTGTTGGCTCAGTGACACAAGAGCGGTTAGATCTATTACGCGAAGCCGATGCAATTGCTCGGGCTGAATTAAAATTAGCTGGGCTTGATCGTGACATTTGGCAGTGTCCAGTTGTACTTCTGGCAGATGTCCGAAGTGTTGGCGTCCAGGGCGATGGCCGTACCTATGGCCACCCAATAGTCCTGCGCCCGGTCTCATCCGAGGATGCCATGACCGCCGATTGGTCTCGTGTTCCTTATGAAGTTCTTGAGAAAATTTCCACCCGCATAACCAATGAGGTCCGTGAGGTCAATCGAGTGGTTTTGGATGTAACAAGCAAGCCACCTGGCACCATTGAATGGGAATAATTTAAGGGTTTTCTCAGGATTCCGATTTATGATCTGCCTATGAAAAGCAAAGGGATAGTCTCGAAAGTTCTAGCACTTTCCCTAACTTTTTTTGCCACAAGTTTCTTGATGCAACCTGCCAATGCAGAGGATGCACCTAAAACTTCCTTGGACATTTGCAAAGCAGCTAAATCAGTTATTCATAATCCAATGAAAATTCCAGTGCAGAAAAATATGTCAGCCAAGTTGCCATCGACAATGACCATAGTGACCAACTGTGGAAATATTGAGATTGCACTTGCTTCACAACTAGCACCTGTGACAGTTTCAAAACTTGCTCACCTAGCCAAGAATAAATTTTTCGATAATTCACTGTGTCATCGTTTAACAACTTCAGGAATTTATGTTGTGCAATGTGGAGATCCATCAGGTGGAAAAGGAATGAGGCCTGCTGGTTGGAAAGATTTCCAAGACGAGAATCTGCCACCTAACGCCGAATTCAATTACCCTGCCGGCACAGTTGCAATGGCAAATAGGGGACCGGGCACCAACACCACACAATTTTTCATTGTGTATAAAGACAGCACCTTGCCGCCCAATTACACAGTGTGGGGACAGATCAAATCTGGTTTAGATATTGTTGTTCAGATTGGAAATGTTGGTGCTTACCAAGTAAACCGCAAGGATAAAAAGGCATTTTACGTCGGCGATGGTATTCCAATTCAAACTCTGGAAATCAAAAAAGTTACAACTAATTAATTTGTATTTACAATCTTAAAAGCTTCAGCGATCCGACCATCTGGTAAACCGCCAA
Organism: Candidatus Planktophila sp.; assembly: GCA_021741905.1. Classification (GTDB taxonomy): domain Bacteria; phylum Actinomycetota; class Actinomycetes; order Nanopelagicales; family Nanopelagicaceae; genus Planktophila. The sequence continues at coordinate 7,734 of JAIOWZ010000007.1, forward strand.
TTCCAGCGTTGCGTTGACCCCATTCGCGAACCATGTTTTCTAATTCCTTGTTATGTGCAGTTTGAGATGCATGGGCATGGAGTGCTGCCATCTTCAAGTCAAAGGTATCTGTGATGTCTACCCAGTGATCAGGTTGTGCAAATCCGGAAACCCAGATTTCCTTTACGCGCCAAGGCTCAAGGCCTTCTTTTTCAAGTAAGTCCGTGAATGCAAATGGATTACGTGCATCTGGATAAACCGCCTGAATTGTTGCCTCTCCTGCAGCTAAGTGATCGGGATGGCTCGCGCCGATTCGGTCCCAGTTACGTTCTGGACTTTGGCACACAATGCGATCTGGCTTAGAAATTCGAATCTGTCGGACAATATCTTTACGCAACTCGATTGTTGCCACTAAGTGACCATCGACGTAATTTAAGAAAGTTATATCTGTGACACCAATTGCGGCACCTGCAGCGCGTTGTTCACGTTGTCGGATTGCAGGCATCTCTTCCTTGGTAAACCCAGACTCTTCGCCGCCTTGATCCCCATTGGTACAAAAAACATAGGCAACATCAATTCCCTTTTTCACCCATTGGGCGATAGTTCCGGATGCGCCAAAATCTGAATCATCGGGGTGGGCATTGATGACCAAGACGCGCTTGATCTCGTTATCTGCAATCGGTTCCATGCATGAAGCCTAATAGACTCACCCTCATGACTGAAATCGATCCATTACTCGAGGGACTCAATCCTCAGCAATCGGAGGCGGTTACTCATGCAGGCGGCCCATTATTGGTAGTTGCTGGTGCTGGATCTGGAAAGACTCGAGTATTAACTCGTCGCATCGCATTTTTAATGTCTAGAAGAAATGTGGCCCCGTATCAGATTTTGGCAATTACCTTCACAAATAAAGCTGCTGGAGAAATGAAGGAACGAGTTGCAGATTTAGTTGGTCCAATTGCGAAGTCAATGTGGGTCTCAACTTTTCACTCCGCCTGTGTTCGCATTTTGCGCCAGGAAGGAGTTCGGCTTGGATATAGCAACTCCTTTAGTATTTATGACTCTGCAGATTCACAAAGACTGATCACTATTGTTGCTAAAGAATTGAATTTGGATCCAAAACGCTATCCAGCACGCCAATTTCAATCGATGATTTCAAATGCCAAAAATGAGTTATTAGGCCCGCAGGATTACTTAAATGCAGCTAGCAATCAGTTTGAGCAGGTGGTTGCCGATGTTTATGCGGTGTATCAGCAGAGATTAATCCGAGCTAATGCCATGGATTTTGACGATTTAATTCTAAAAACTGTTGAAGTTCTGCAACGCTATCCTGAAGCGAAAGCACGTTTTAGATCACGGTTTCGTCATGTTCTAGTCGATGAGTATCAAGATACAAATCATGCTCAGTACATCTTGGTCAAAGAGCTAGTGGGTTCTGAACTCGAAGGCCAAGCGCCTGCAGAGCTATGCGTAGTTGGTGATGCTGATCAGTCTATTTATGGGTTCCGAGGCGCGACTATTCGAAATATCTTGCAGTTTGAACTGGATTACCCAAATGCCCGCTCAGTATTGCTTGAACAAAACTATCGCTCAACTCAAAATATTCTTAACGCCGCTAATGCTGTAATTACTAAAAATGAAAGCCGCAAAGAGAAAAACTTGTGGTCTGATGCCGGTGCCGGTTCACCGCTTACAGGTTATGTTGCCGAAAGCGAACACGATGAGGCTAACTTCATTGCAGATGAGATCAGATCACTGCAGCGTGAGGGAGTTTCGACTCCAGGGGACACTGCAATTTTCTATCGCACAAATGCACAGTCTCGTGTGTTTGAAGAAGTATTCATGCGCAATGCTTTGCCATATAAAGTCGTTGGGGGCCTGCGATTTTATGAACGCCGTGAAGTCAAAGATCTGCTGGCCTATTTGCGCGTTCTGGTAAATCTAGAAGATGAAATCTCACTTCGCAGAATCATCAATGTGCCAAAACGAGGCATCGGTGACACATCCTTGGATTATGTCGATGAGTTTGCTCGTAACAACAGCATTTCTTTTTGGCAAGGCTTATTGCGGGTGAGCGAGAATGGATCTGTCCCATCACGAGCAGCGCATGCAATCAATGAATTTACTTCAATGGTCAGTGCTTTAGCGGTGTTGGTAGAAGCAAAAACTAAGCCTTCAGTAATAGTTGAAGCAGCCCTTGAGCAATCAGGGTTACTTAAAGAGTTAGCAGATAGCACTGATCCTCAGGATGAAGTTCGTGTGGAAAACCTCAAAGAATTAGTTGCTGTTTCGATGGAGTATGAAGAACGACCATTTGAAGAGCTTGGCGAAGATGAAGAAATTTCACTTGCAGGGTTTTTAGAAAAAGTTTCACTTGTTGCAGATGCAGATGAAATTCCAGAAGGAGAAGATCATGGGGGAGTTGTCACGATGATGACTCTTCACACCGCGAAGGGACTTGAGTTCCCAACAGTCTTTCTCACAGGAATGGAAGATGGAATTTTTCCTCACTCACGAACTCTTGGTGAAAAAGATGAGATTGAAGAAGAACGTCGTCTTGCATATGTTGGTTTAACTCGTGCGCGACAAAGGCTTTATATTTCACGCGCTGAATATCGTTCTACATGGGGTGCGCCAAATTACAATCCACCTTCACGTTTTCTTGACGAAATTCCAGAAGATGTAATTGAATGGCGCAATCAAGGGCGATCATCATCACCTTCACTTGTTACACGCACTCGTTCCGCCACAACAGCGCCACCAAGAGCCACAGGTAAGAAGAGTGTTGCGATGGAGCTTGCAGTTGGTGAGCGTGTGTCACATGACACATTCGGATTAGGCACCGTTGTGGCAGTTGCTGGGGCTGGCGACAAAGCCGAGGCCACAATTAACTTCGGGCAATACGGCGAGAAGCGATTACTGCTGCGTTATGCACCGGTTGAGAAACTATAGGATTACCCCGTATATAGCCGGCCAATAGATTGTGAGCCCCAGTGGATCTCTTTGAATACCAAGCCCGAGATATTTTTGAAAAGCACGGCGTACCTGTTTTGGCTGCAGCTATTGCAACAACAGCAGATGAAGCAGAAAGAGCAGCAACCGATATCGGTGGCAAGGTAGTCGTTAAGGCTCAAGTTAAAGTTGGTGGACGTGGAAAAGCAGGCGGCGTAAAGCTTGCTGAAAACCCTCAGGATGCTCGTGAAAAAGCTGGGGCAATCCTTGGAATGGATATCAAGGGTCACACTGTTCGCACAGTAATGATTGCAGCGGCAGCACCAATTGAAGCCGAGTATTACCTTTCAATTTTGTTAGACCGTTCAAACCGAACATTCCTAGTTATGGCTTCTGTTTCAGGCGGAATGGATATCGAAGAGGTTGCACGCACTACACCTGAGAAGCTTGCAAAGATTCCTGTATCTGCCGTGGATGGCATTTCACTTGCTAAGGCAAAAGAGATTGTGGCAGCAGCAGCATTTCCTGCAGATGTTGCAGATCAGGTCGTACAGGTATTGCTTAAGTTATGGGATGTATTCCAGGGCGAAGACGCAACTCTTGTTGAAGTAAATCCATTGGTGAAAACAAATGATGGAAAAATTATTGCGCTAGATGGCAAGGTGACTCTTGATGAGAACGCTGATTTCCGTCAGCCAGATCATCAAGGCCTAGTTGACCAAGATGCAGAAAATCCTCTAGAAGCTGCAGCTAAAGAAAAGGGACTTAACTACGTCAAGCTTGATGGACAGGTTGGAATCATCGGTAATGGTGCTGGTCTTGTTATGAGCACCTTAGATGTTGTTGCCTACGCTGGAGAAAAGCATGGTGGAGTTCTCCCGGCTAACTTCTTAGATATTGGTGGGGGAGCATCTGCCCAGATCATGGCTGATGGTCTGTCAATTATTTTGGGTGATGCCGATGTAAAGAGCGTCTTCGTCAATGTCTTTGGTGGAATCACTGCGTGCGACGCGGTAGCAAGCGGAATTGTTCAAGCCCTTGAATTACTTGGTCCAAAGGCAACAAAGCCAATTGTTGTTCGCCTTGATGGAAACAATGTTGTTGAAGGTCGCGCAATTTTGGCTAAGGCTGCACATCCATTGGTTGAGCAGGCAGACACTATGGATGGAGCAGCAAATCGCGCTGCAGAATTGGCGGCGAAGTAATGTCTATCTTTATTAACGATGCAAGCAAGGTGATTGTTCAGGGAATGACCGGTTCTGAAGGAACCAAGCACACTCGCCGCATGTTGGCTTCAGGCACAAAGATTGTAGGCGGAGTTACTCCTGGCAAGGGTGGACAGGTTGTTGATATTGATGGCCATCAGCTTCCAGTCTTCAACACAGTTGCTGAAGCAATGTCTGCAACAGGTGCAAATGTTTCTGTTGTTTTTGTTCCACCTAAGTTTGCAAAAGCTGCTATAATCGATGCAATTGATGCGACGATGCCATTAGTTGTTGTGATCACTGAAGGTATTCCTGTTCATGACTCTGCAAGTTTTTATGCATATTCACAGACAAAGGGCACAACTCAGATTATTGGCCCTAACTGCCCAGGATTAATTAGCCCAGGAAAATCAAATGTTGGAATTATTCCTGCAGACATAACTGGCGCAGGTCCTATTGGTTTAGTGTCAAAGTCAGGAACTCTTACATATCAAATGATGTATGAGCTTCGCGATATCGGATTTAGCACCGCGGTCGGAATTGGTGGAGATCCAGTAATTGGAACAACTCACATTGATTGCTTGCGAGCATTCCAAGATGATCCAGATACAACAGCGATCGTAATGATCGGTGAAATTGGTGGAGATGCAGAGGAGCGTGCCGCAGCATTTATTGCTGAGTATGTAACTAAGCCAGTTGTTGGTTACGTTGCAGGCTTCACTGCTCCTGAAGGTAAGACAATGGGTCACGCAGGTGCAATTGTTTCTGGTTCTTCAGGAACTGCTCAAGGCAAGAAAGATGCATTGGAAGCTGCCGGGGTAAAGGTTGGTCAAACACCGAGTGAAACCGCGCGTTTGTTGCGCGCAATTCTGGGTCGATAACAATGATGACGCGGGTACTTGGAGCTGCATTGCCTCAAGTCCTGCGTAGCGTTGCATGGCTTTTACTTCCAACATCTTTTATCGCACTTCTTGCCTGGGCTACAGCAGGTAGTGCAACAGGAAATACAGGAGCTCCTTTACGTGCAGCGCTATGGATCTGGATTGGTGCTCACCAGATTCCGTTCTCCTTATCGCTACCACCCTCTGGTTTAGCTGGATATCTTTCATACCTTCCACTTGGGGCACTTATTTTTCCGGTGCTTGCAATCCGCCATGGTGTAGCGCGCACAATTGAACGTTTAGATAATGACTCATCGTTAGTTGGTCCTGCTCGCGCAGTCTTTGCCATCGGCTATACCCTATTTGCTTTATTTGCTTCACTGTTTTCAAAGACAGAATCAATTAAACCCGTCTGGTACTTTGCAATTATTTATGTTTTACCTTTTACACTTTTGGTTGGATCTACCGTTGGACGTAAAGTTGCCTTCGGTCAAGGATTTCTATTCGGCTCTCGAATTATCGCCCTATTACTAGGTGCTTCATCAGTAATTCTTGGCGTGTGCTTACTGCTTAACATTTCAATGGTTAAGAATCTAACGACAGTTTTGCAACCTGGTATTTTTGGTGGTCTACTTTTATTGCTACTAAATATTTTGTATTTACCCAACGCTATTGTCGCCACTCTTGCTTATTTTTCAGGGGTGGGATTTGCCGTCGGGTCAGGCACCTTAGTTTCGCCGCTTTCATTTCGATTAAATAAGATGCCGGCGATGCCTTTATTGGGTGCACTACCTCAAGGAAAATCTACTATCGCATTAATCGGAATTGCGTTCATAATTTTTGCAGGAGCACTTCTTGCTAGTTGGACAGTTGCTCTTAACCTTAGAGTTTTACATCAAAGCCTCATCGTCGCAGTTCTGATTGCAGCCTTTGTTGGCTATTCGGCAAGTGGGTCATTGATTACCGATGCGATGTCAGCAGTTGGTGTTTCACCATGGAAGTTCACGCTAGCAATAGCCGCGGAGCTAACGGCGGGGGCTGCTCTAGCGCTTTACTTGCCGCGATTGTTTAAGCGGACATGAGAAAGCGTGTAGTAATTCTTGCCTCTGGTGCAGGTTCGTTAACTCAAGCAATCCTGGATGCCACAGAGCTCGACATTCAAATCGTCGCAGTGGTCTCAGATAAATCAGATGCTCAAGTTTTGGAGCGCGCCAAGAAAGCCAATATCAATGCCTCGGTCATTGAGTTAAAGGGCGATCGTGTTGCATGGGATAGGCAATTGTTTGATCAAGTAAATCAGTACCAACCAGATTTAGTGATTAGTGCTGGTTTTATGAAAATTCTCTCCTCTGAATTTGTGAGTAATTTTCCAACAATCAATAGTCATCCAGCACTTCTTCCGGAATTTCCTGGTGCGCACGCTGTGCGTGATGCCTTAGCTGCTGGTGTCACCATCACTGGCACAACTGTTCATTGGGTGGATGCAGGCGTAGATACCGGGCCGATCATTACTCAGATGGAAGTTCCGGTGTTGCCCGGAGATGATGAAGCAACACTTCATGAGAGAATTAAGAAAGTAGAACGCGGTCTCATTGTTGCGACCATCGCTTTGATTACGCCGACACTGGAGATTAATTCACGATGAGAAAACACATTCGCCGTGCACTTGTAAGTGTCTATGACAAGGATCGGCTAATTGAAATTGGCAAGGCCTTAAGTTCTGCAGGGATAGAAATTTTATCTACCGGTTCAACGGCCAAGAACCTGGCTGATGCAGGCATCGCTGTAACTGAAGTCAGTGCCTATACGGGTTTTCCAGAAATAATGGGCGGACGAGTAAAGACTCTTCACCCTCGTATCCATGGTGGAATCTTGGCTGATCAAAACAATCCAGAGCATCTAGCAGCAATTGCTGAATTAGATATTGCACCATTTGATTTAGTAATTATAAATTTATACCCATTTGCTCAAACCATTGCATCGGGTGCTAATTTTGAAGAAAGTATTGAGCAGATTGATATTGGTGGCCCTTCGATGCTTCGTGGGGCAGCTAAAAACCATGGCTCTGTAGCTGTTATTTGTCAGACCTCTCAATATGACCAGTTGCTAGAAGCAATCAAGGCTGGAGGATTTAGTCAGGCAGAGCGTCGTCAATTAGCACTAGAGGTTTTTCGAACAACAGCTGAATACGATTTAGCAATAGCAACGTGGCTTGGTCAATCAAAAGGTAATGAGTTGCCTGATTGGTTCGGACAGATATACCACCGCGAAAATTCTTTGCGTTATGGCGAAAATCCCCATCAAACTGCTGCGATTTATTCAGGTGGGTCTGCTGGCATTGTTGGCGCACAGCAGTTACATGGCAAGGAAATGTCATTTAATAATTACACAGATGCAGAAGCAGCATGGCGCGCGGTATTAGATCATCGCGATCCTGCGGTTGCAATCATGAAGCATGCCAACCCCTGCGGAGTTGCAGTGTGTGAACTTGGGGTTGCCGCGGCCTACCAACATGCGCATGAGTGCGATCCAGTATCTGCTTTTGGTGGGGTAGTTGCAGCTAACCGAAAAGTAGACCTTGCTATGGCTGAACCACTGTCAAAGATTTTCACCGAAGTTTTGATCGCACCAGATTACGACGCCGATGCGCTAGAACTTCTTATGAAGAAGCCATCGATTCGAATTTTAAAGTGTGATGTGACTGCAATTAACCCCTTGGAACTTCGCCCAGTTTCTGGGGGAGTACTTCTACAAACCACGGATTTAGTTGATGCAGCTGGTGACACACCAGCAAATTGGAAGCAGGTTAGTGGTGGGCCAGCAGATGCGCAGACTATGAAGGATCTTGAGTTTGCATGGCGAAGTGTGCGCTCCGTAAAGAGCAATGCGATTTTGTTAGCCAAATCGACCGCCTCTATTGGCATTGGAATGGGGCAGGTCAACCGCGTTGATTCTGCACGTCTTGCAGTCTCTCGAGCAGGCGATCGTGTTAAAGGGTGCGTTGCGGCAAGTGATGCATTTTTCCCATTTGCAGATGGGCTACAGATCTTGATTGATGCAGGTGTAAGCGCTGTTGTGCAACCTGGCGGAAGTGTGCGTGATGAAGAGGTCATTGCAGCAGCGCAAGCGGCAGGAGTTGCAATGTTCTTTACCAGCACCCGGCATTTTTCACACGCATAAATAGATAGGGTTTAACCATGAGCGCACAGATTCTAGATGGCAAGGCACTTGCATCAGCCATCAAAGCAGATCTGGCAGCACGGGTTGTAGCGCTCAAAGCTAAGGGAATTACACCAGGACTTGGAACTGTTTTAGTTGGCACAGATCCTGGTTCACTTTCCTATGTTGGCGGGAAGCATCGTGATTGCAAAGAGGTTGGAATCAATTCAATCCGTGTTGATTTGCCCGAGAGTGCAACTGAGAAAGATGTTTTGGCTGCAATTGCAGATTTGAATTCATCCAAGGAGTGCACCGGATACATCGTGCAACTTCCATTACCAAGGGGAATTGATACACAGAAAGTTTTAGAAGCAATTGATCCAAGTAAGGATGCTGATGGTTTGCATCCTCTTAACCTTGGTCGTTTGGTTGCAGGCTATGACGCACCATTGCCCTGTACGCCTCGTGCAATAGTGGCCTTACTTGATCATTACAAGATTTCAACTAAAGGTGCGAATGTAACTGTTATTGGACGTGGGTTAACTGTTGGTCGCCCGCTTGGTTTACTGCTCTCTCGCAAACAAGAAAATGCGACAGTTACTTTGACTCACACTGGTACCAAAGATTTATTAATGCATACAAAGAATGCTGACATCGTCGTTGCAGCGATCGGCCAAGCACATTTCTTGAAAGCCGAAATGATTAAGGAGGGCGCAGTAGTAATTGATGTTGGGATCACTCGCACCTCAGAAGGTTTAGAAGGGGATGTATGCCCCGGAGTGTTTGAGAAAGCTTCATATGTTTCACCAATGCCAGGAGGGGTTGGGCCAATGACCCGTGCAATGTTGCTGACAAATGTGGTTGATGCGTGCAGCTAAATAATCGTCTTCTCTCTATCGTCAGCTACGCCGCAGTCCTAATCGGGGTGGTTCTTGGGGCTTCTGGCATTGTGCGAGGTGGATCACTATTTATCGCCGCTGGCACCTTGGGGATTGCACTTAAATCTCGTAATTTTCGCCGCATTGAGTTTTATCTACCTGTAGTTATCGCGATAGCCCTTTTTGTGCTGGCAATTGCACTTCCTCGCGGACGATAGAGTTCACCTATTCACACATACGCATGAATGGAGTCACTATGGGTGGCAAAGTCACAGTAGTCGGTGCAGGTTTCTACGGTTCAACAACAGCTCTTCGTTTAGCTGAATATGATGTTTTCGATACCGTTGTTCTGACAGATATTGTCGAAGGAAAGCCTGAAGGCTTGGCTTTGGACATGAACCAATCTCGTTCTATCGAGGGTTTTGAAACAAAAATAATTGGTGCAACTACAACTGCTGAAGGTGCTGGCTATGAAGCTACAGCTAATTCAGATGTAGTTGTCATTACTGCAGGACTTCCTCGTAAGCCTGGCATGAGCCGTATGGATTTGATCGGTGTTAATGCAGGAATCGTTCGCGGAGTTGCAGAAAACATTGCAAAGCATTCTCCAAACGCGGTTGTCATTGTTGTTTCTAATCCATTAGATGAAATGACCGCTCTTGCACAGATCGCAACAGGGTTTCCTAAGAACCGCGTTATGGGCCAAGCAGGAATGTTGGACACAGCGCGCTTTACAAACTTCGTCGCAGAAAAGCTTGGCGTAAAGGTTTCCTCTGTTAAGACTCTCACACTTGGATCACATGGAGACACCATGGTTCCAGTTCCAAGTCGTTGCACAGTAGGTGGCAAGCCACTGAGTGATTTACTTTCAGAAGCAGAAATTGCAGATCTTGTTGATCGCACACGCAATGGTGGCGCAGAAGTTGTTGCACTACTTAAAACAGGTTCTGCTTACTACGCGCCATCTGCAGCAGCAGCTCGTATGGCCAAGGCCGTTATTGAAGATTCAGGTGCAGTAATGCCAGTGTGTGCTTGGGTTAATGGCGAGTATGGAATTTCTGGTGTTTATCTTGGCGTTGAGGCAGAAATTGGTCGCAACGGTATTAACAAGGTTGTAGAAGGCACATTGACTGATTCAGAAGTTGCAGCACTTAAAGAGGCAGCAGAAGCGGTTCGTGCAAAACAAGCAGATGTCCAAACACTCTAGATAATTTCTGAATTTACAAATAAAGGAGACTCAATGAGCAAGATCAAAGTAACAGGCACAGTCGTTGAATTAGATGGCGATGAGATGACACGCATTATGTGGCAGTTCATTAAGGATTCGTTGATTTTGCCTTACTTAGATGTGAACCTTGAGTACTACGACCTAGGTATGGAACACCGGGATGCAACTGATGATCAGGTAACTATTGATTCTGCTCGAGCGATTCAAAAGCATGGCGTTGGCATCAAGTGCGCAACGATTACGCCAGATGAAGCACGTGTTGAAGAGTTTGGTCTAAAGAAGATGTGGAAGTCTCCTAACGGGACAATCCGTAACATTCTTGGTGGAGTGATCTTCCGTGAACCAATCATCATCAGCAATGTTCCCCGTTTGGTTCCACACTGGACTAAGCCAATTGTCATCGGGCGTCACGCTTTTGGTGATCAGTACCGTGCAACTGATTTCAAAGTCCCAGGTCCAGGAAAGCTAACAATCTCATTTGTGCCTGAAGATGGATCTGCACCAATCAACACCGAAGTTTTCAACTTTGAATCTTCAGGTGTTGCAATGGCGATGTATAACGTTGATGATTCAATCCGCGACTTTGCGCGTGCATCTCTTAACTACGGACTTCTTCGCAAGTTCCCGGTATATCTTTCAACGAAGAACACAATCCTTAAGGCCTATGACGGTCGCTTCAAGGATATTTTCGAAGAGATCTACCAAGCAGAGTTCAAAACACAATTTGAGGCTGCTGGCATTTGGTATGAGCATCGCCTGATCGATGACATGGTTGCTATGTCATTGCGCATGGAGGGTGGATATGTCTGGGCATGTAAGAACTATGACGGCGATGTTCAATCTGACACCGTTGCGCAGGGCTACGGTTCACTTGGTTTAATGACCTCAGTATTAATGACACCAGATGGAAAGATTTGCGAGTCAGAGGCCGCTCACGGAACAGTTACACGTCACTACCGCGATCACCAAGCAGGTAAGGCGACATCAACTAACCCAATCGCTTCAATCTTTGCCTGGACTCAAGGCCTTGCACACCGTGCAAAGCTTGATGACAACGCAGAGCTTGCTAAGTTCTGTGCAACTCTAGAGCGTGTGTGTATCGAGACAGTTGAGCAAGGAAAGATGACAAAGGACTTGTCACTTCTGATTTCTAAGACTGCTCCCTACCAAACAACACAAGAGTTCTTGAACTCAATTGATGAAAACTTGAAGAAGGCAATGGCTTAACAGCTATAAAGCATTTGAAAACCCGCGGGAGCCATCGGTTTCCAAATACTTAAAGAGAACTAAATTCATGTGACTCTGGCTTTTAACAAGTTGTTCACAAGAAGTTTGCCAGGTATTTGCTTAATGTGGATACCACTTAAGCAAGATTTGAGTATGAAAAAACTCTCGCTAGCTGTCGTAACACTCTTCACCGCCTCCGCACTAATTACTGCTGGGCAACTTCCAGCACTGGCCAATGAAGCCACCCTTAAAGTCACCGAGATCGCATCGATTACCTCTGGAGATGGTGAGGGTAGTAGCGAGATCGCTACCTTCCACGCCGGCTCAAAGCGGATTTTTGCGACTAACGGAGTTAAGAACTTAATCGACATTTTTGATATTTCGGATGTAGCAAATCCAAAGAAGGTGGGCTCAGTTGCTCTGAGTCCTTACGGAAATGACGTTACCAGTGTTGCCGCAGGTAAAGATGTTGTTGTAGCAGTTGTGAATGTTTCCGATAAATTCTCAGCAACAGGCGTTCCAACTACTACAAACGGAAAGATCGTAGTATTTGATACCAATGGAAAAGTTTTGAGTTCACCAGATGTTTTAGGTGTTTTGCCTGACTCTGTAACTTTTGCGCCAAACGGTACAACTGCGCTCGTTGCGATCGAAGCTCAGCCAGTCTGTGCAAAGGATGATCCAGCAACTGCCGCAAAGGAAGAAACAGATTACTCAAAGGCATCAGATCCAGTGGGTGGAGTAACAGTTGTTGATTTAAGTAACCCAGCTTCTCCAGTTCTTAGGTTTGCCGGCTTTGATCAATTCACTGTCCCTGAGATGAGAGCAAAGGGAATCGCTGTTTCATCAGTTGTAAACAATGTCTCTAAAGATTTCGAGCCAGAGTTTGTTACAGCTGTAGACAATAATTATGCATATGTCACGATTCAAGAGGCCAATGCAATCGGTAAACTTAATATTGGAACTGCAACCTTTGAGAGCATCTCACGTGCCTTTGAAAGTAAAGTTTCAAGAGTTGCCCGTGATACCAGTGATAGAGACGCTGGAGCAGGTCCAAGAACTTACACAAATGTAGTTGCGGCCTCACAGCCAGATGCAATCGCCGGTTTCACAGTGGGATCGGGTCAATACTTCGTGACTGCTAACGAGGGAGATGCGCGCGAATACACATGTTTAAACGATGATCTACGCGGCTCTGCGCTCAAAGTAGACACACGACGTTTCCCTAACTGGAGCATTTTGTCAGGTAGCGCTGCGCTAGGTCGAGCAAAGGTCAATCCAACTATTGGTGATAAGGATGGCGATGGAGACATCGACACTATCCATCTGCGTGGTTCAAACTCAATGACGATGTATCGCAATGGAATTGTGATCTGGGATAGCGCCGATCTCTTAGATCAGATTCAGACTCAGGCTTTTGGTGTCGCAAACATCAACGGTTCACACTCGTTGTCCTCTGATAAGAGCACGATGAACTACGTTGGCCAAGACCGCTCCGATGATAAAGGCGCAGAACCAGAAGGTGTTGCAGTTGGAATGGTCGGTGATCGTCGAATTGCAATTCTTGGTCTAGAGAGAATGACTGCTCTGGCCATCTTTGATATCACAGAGCCAGGAAATCCAGTCTTTCAAGAGTGGATTCAGATGCTGCCAACAAAGGCAACTCCTGCAAAAGATGTGAAGCATTGGTCACCAGAGGGAATCGTTTTTGTTCCTGCAGATAAGTCACCTTCTGGTAAGGCATTGATTATCACAAGCTATGAGTTATCAGGTTCACTCTCGATTCATGAGATCGAGCCACGTAACTAAACTCTGAACAATTTAAAAGACCACCCCAAATTTGTTGGGGTGGTCTTTTAAATGTATAGCTTTTAAATATCAGGAAAGTTGTGCCATTTCGGTGAAGCGTTAAGCAACCCTACTCCTCTTGTACCTAAACAGCACAACACCAACAACCTCGTTAGCCGGAATCCAACCCCAGCTTCGTGAATCAGTGCTTTCTTCATTGTCACCCTGAACCCAAAAATTACCTGCATGGAACTTTTGTACTCGCTTCACAAGAAAGATCCCTGGTCTCTCTTCGCGCTCAACAACCACAACCTTGCTAACCAGGGAGTTTCCAACCGCCTCTAATCCTGGCGCGGAATCTAGCCAGCTAACAAAGAGCCAGTCGCCTTCTCGGTATACGGGAAGCATGGAGCCGCCTACAACCTTAACTGTGCCAAATTTGCTCACGGGCGGTAGTCTCGCACCATAAGCACTGCAATTCCATTACATCAATAAGTGCTTAATAGGGGAGAAGAAAATGTTTTCACCAAAGACAACTGTCTATGCACACTGTGACCTTCCATGTGGTGTTTACGATCCAGCGCAGGCAAAGATTGAAGCGCTATCTGTAAAGGCATGCATGGAAAAGTACGCAGCTAACACAGATGCTGATTTCCGTTCACGTTCAGTGGCGATCAAGGAAGAGCGTTCACATCAGGTTAAGGAGCACCTATGGGTGCTCTGGACTGATTACTTCAAGGCTCCACACTTTGAGGCATATCCACAATTGCACTCATTGTTTAATGAGGCAACAAAGCTTGCAGGTGCTGCAGGCACAAAGGGAACCCAAGATGTTGCAGTTGCAGATTCATTGATCGCAAAGATCGATGAGATTGCAGAGATCTTCTGGGCAACTAAGAAGGCTTAGTTCGTATCTTTCACAAGATTGAGAGCAGCGGTGCGGGCGAGGAAAGATACTCGCTCCACCGCTGATCTTTTTATCAAGGCAGCTGCGATCTGGCGCTCGCCCTCATAAACTTCACATTCAAAGGTCAATTCTTTTCCTTCAATTTCAATCACGCGTGATGTGCCGCGTAGTTCAGCACCAATACTTGCAGGTGATAATGAAATAAATTCAACGCTTACGGGGATTGTTGTCTCTTCAGGCTCTAAGAAAAGATCTAAAGACAGTATTGCCGCATGCTCCATTAAGTTGATTAACAATGATGGAGCGATGATTGGAAGATCACCAATACCGATTGCAACAGAGGTGTCCCCTGGGCGCACGACCATCTCTGTTAAACCAACAGCACCAATGACCTCTTCAGCAGGATGCATAGTTATCGCACCTGCCTATCTTTAACTAGATCCTTTGTCATCGCACAAAACACTATCGCTAAAAGAGGGTTTCTGGCTCTCCCAAAGGCGTTTCAACAGTTAACTCTTTTCCATTATTTGCCACACTATTGACCGCGTCAGAAACCGGCCGAGCGATAACGATAGATTCTGGGTGTTCTACAACCATCAAAGGTTTCAATTCATTCACATCAGTATTTCGGGGGTTGAGCCATAAATCCCAGCGATCAGGTGGCATAAAAACTGGCATGCGGCTATGAATAGTTTCTAATTCGCCGCGTGCTTCTTGGGTAATTATTGATGCAGTTTCAATTACCTCGCCATTTGGCCCTCTCCAACTGCTCCAAATGCCAGCGATCGGAAGTTGCAGGCCATCACGGGCAGAAATATAGAAAGGTTGCTTTGGTCGGTATTGGCCTAGCGCAGTTGCCCATTCGTAATATCCTGATGCAGGAATTAAACAGCGGGTGGATCTAAAAGCATTTCTAAATGTTGGCTTCTCATGAATGGATTCACTGCGGGCATTGATTGCTCGAGATTGCGAGGCACGTGCTTCTTGCATGTCAGTTAACCATGGACCAATTAATCCCCATGAGACTGTTGCTAACGCTTTTTCGCTGTAAATGTCGTCGCCAGAAGGGTCATTTGCACGCACTATATAAATCGGATTTGTCGGTGCGATATTCCAGTTAAGTGGCAAAGAGCTTTGCGGTGATGTGCCGGTGACCTCAAACTGCTCCATGAGTTCGCGCATATCGGCTGTTTGCGCATAGCGACCACACATAATTCAAGGGTATCGCAGGTATCGCCACGGGTTAGAATAAGGCGATGACAAACAACGCTCACTGGCCAGCGATTTATCGCGGCGCAACACCAGTCGATATCAGCGTTGTCATTCCTGGATCCAAATCTGTTACCAACCGTGCTCTGATTTTGGCTGCCCAAGCAAAGAGCCCCTCAACACTGCGCCGTCCACTTATTTCACGTGACAGTGAATTAATGGTTGCTGGCTTACGGGCGCTAGGAATTGGAATCGAAGAGAGCACAACAGTTGTCGATGGAAATGAAGAGCTGCAATGGATTATTACGCCAGCGCCAATGCGCGGCGGGGTCCGGGTGGATGTGGGAAATGCTGGAACTGTAATGCGCTTCTTGCCTCCACTTGCTGCCCTTGCAACCGGTGAGGTTACTTTTGATGGAGATCCACGATCATACGAACGTCCACTAGGGCCAGTAATCAAAGCACTTGAAGAGCTTGGCGTATCTATTGATCATGAAGACCGCTATAGCTTGCCTCTGAAATTAAATGGCACCGGAAAAGTTGGTGGCGGCAAAATAACTATTGATGCCAGCGAATCCAGTCAGTTTCTCTCAGCGCTGCTTTTAGTTGCACCAAGCTTTACTGATGGCATAACTGTTAAGCACAAGGGCGGTTCATTGCCATCGATGCCTCATATTGAAATGACCGTGGATATGTTGCGCCAATTTGGAGCAACGGTCGAGGTTGATGCAGTTGGGCAAACATGGAGTGTTAAGCCTGGCAATCTACATGGCTTAGATCTAGTTATCGAGCCAGATCTTTCTAACGCCGCACCATTTCTTTCAATAGCAATGGTGTGTGGTGGGCGAGTAGCAATTGCTGATTGGCCGGTGAAAACCACACAACCTGGGGATCAATTGCGAACAATTCTCTCGGATATGGGCGCGGAATTTTCTTTTGGCGATAACGGTCTAACAATTATTAGTACTGGCACAATTCATGGAATTGATGTTGATCTCCATGATGTCGGTGAGTTAACCCCATCAATTGCAGCACTGGTCGCACTTGCTGATTCACCATCACATTTGCGTGGAATTGGTCACTTGCGCAAACATGAGACTGATCGTTTAGCCGCCCTTACTCGTGAGATAAACGCTCTAGGTGGCAATGTCACAGAAGAAGAAACTGCTTTACACATAACCCCAGCACCATTACACGGCGGGGTTTTTCACACATACGAGGATCACCGATTAGCAACTGCAGGTGCTGTATTAGGACTAGTGGTTGCAGGAATTGAAGTTGAAAACATCGCGACCACCCGAAAAACCTTGCCAGATTTCCCAGGACTCTGGAACTCACTTTTACTATGAGTCCACGCGAATATGACGAGTCAGATGCGCGAGTTCGCCCATCACGAAGCACTCGCCCACGAAGTAAAGATCGTCCATCACATAGTGATGCAATTTCAGCCTT
The DNA here is from genome assembly GCA_021741905.1 of Candidatus Planktophila sp. Classification (GTDB taxonomy): domain Bacteria; phylum Actinomycetota; class Actinomycetes; order Nanopelagicales; family Nanopelagicaceae; genus Planktophila. The sequence goes on from JAIOWZ010000007.1 coordinate 24,599, forward strand.
AGTGACAACTGTAGATCGCGGCCGCCAGACCTGTATTACTGAAGACGGGACAATCGTCACAGCAATGCGCGCACGAGAGCTTGGACCAAAGTCAGTTGTCACAGGTGACAACGTTTCTATCGTTGGTGATGTCACCGGATCGGAAGGCTCACTCGCGCGAATCGTTGCAGTGCAAGATCGTCGTAATTCACTTAGTCGCACAGTTGATGATGCCGCTCAAGTAGAACGTACAATCGTTGCAAATATTGATCAATTAGTAATTGTTGTCGCGTCAGCAAACCCAGAGCCTCGTCGTGGCCTGATCGATCGTTTCCTCGTCTCGGCTTTTACGGAAGGCATCGTTCCAAAGATAGTTGTTACCAAAACAGATATCAGTGAAGTTCCTCCATTTCTTGCAGAGTATGCCGAGCTTGATATTGAAATTATTCACACCGCAATTAAAAGTCAGTCACGTGCCAAGGATTTAGCAAAGTTGCACCAAGTCCTAGAAGGTAAAATATCTGTCTTAGTTGGGCATTCTGGTGTTGGTAAATCAACACTTATTAACGCACTTGTGCCAGAAGCTGATCGAGTCACAGGTGATGTGAATGAAGCAACCGGTCGTGGTCGCCACACCTCATCTAGTGCAATAGCTCTGCCGCTTGTTGATAGCGATGGATGGATCATTGATACACCTGGTATTCGTGCATTTGGACTCAGTCATATTGATAATCAACGAATTGTTGATGCTTTTAGCGATTTGTCTGAAGTAGCTGCAAACTGCCTCTCAAACTGTTCGCACTCAGAAAGCTCCTGCACATTAGATGCATGGGCAAGCCCTACTGGGGTGCCAAATGCCCACCGAACTGCGCGTCTAGCAAGCCTTCGATCTTTGCTGGCGGTCAAGGATTCACCTGCTGTATTAGTCGAGGAATAGACTGACACCATTATGAGCAACGACATGAGTTCAATTGATCTGACAGATGATCTAGCTCTCGCTCATGCCCTAGCTGATCTGGCAGATGCCATTTCTCTTGATCGCTACCAGGCCCAAGATTTAGTGATTACAACCAAGCCCGATAACACACCCGTAACTGATGCTGATCGCGCAGTTGAAACTGCAATTCGCGAAGCCTTAGCAACTCACCGCCAAACAGATGGATTAGTTGGCGAAGAGTTTGGAAGCGATAAAGGAACATCTGGTCGCTATTGGGTTATTGATCCCATTGATGGAACAAAAAACTTTATGCGAGGTGTCCCAACCTGGGCAACATTGATCGCACTAGTTCAAGTTGATGCATCTGGTGTGGAAGAAGTTGTAGTTGGTATAGCCAGCGCACCAGCACTTGCCAGACGCTGGTCAGCCGCTAAAGGTCAGGGCGCATTTGTGAAATTTACTGCTGGAAACATTGATGAGTTAACCCAGGAGTTTGACGCATCATCGAGTGAAAAGAAGATTTCAGTGTCAAAGGTTGGAGAACTCTCTGATGCGTCAATTTCTTACTCAGATTTTGTTGGTTGGGGAGATCGCCTAGAACCTTTCCAAAAAATGCTTGCTAATGCTTGGCGCACACGAGGTATTGGTGATTTTTGGTCACATATGCTGGTTGCTGAAGGGGCCGTAGACATTGCAATTGAGCCAAAGTTGGCGGTGTGGGATATGGCAGCGCTAGATATTATTGTTCGAGAAGCTGGCGGCACATTTACTAATACAGCAGGGCAGAACGGTCCATTTGGTGGGAGTGGAGTTTCTACAAATGGGTTGCTGCACAACGCGGTAATCAACGGATTGAATCCCTAAAAGAGGACATCATGACCCAAATAATCGAACCTGTAACACTTTCCATTCAAGGCATGACCTGTTCATCATGCGTGAATGCTGTCGAGAAGGCGCTCAATAAGGTCGAGGGCGTGAGTGCGACCATCAATTTTGCGACTGAGACCGCTCACATTTTGGCTCCGGCAGATATGAATCCTAAGGATTTAATCAAGGTTGTAGAAAAAGCAGGATACGAAGCATCCTTGTTAGTAGATGCGCAATCTGTCACATTACACAGCAAGAAATCCGCTCGTGCATTTTTCTTCGCATTTATTTTTGCAGTACCTGCTGTGGCTATTTCAATGATCATGAGCTGGCATCATCAAATAGATATGTGGGTTCATCAGATTTTGGACAACTTTGGCCTGCCACATCCTTTGTATTCACCAACTGCGTGGGTGGCAATCGCACTTAGCGCACCTGTTGTTTTACTTGTTGGATATCCAATTCACAAAGCTGCCTTTAGAAATCTTATGCATCCAACGATGGACAACTTAATTTCCATGGGTTCATTAGCTGCATTTAGTTGGTCTATTTATGCAAATGCAACTGGAGCAGGGGATGTCTATACCGAAGTTGCAGCAGGGGTAATTTTCTTTGTAATTCTGGGTCGCTATCTAGAAACGCGTGCAAAAGCAAAAGCCAGCAGCGCCCTGACTTCATTATTAGCACTTGGTAGTAAAGAGGTAACAATTGTTCGTGGAGGATTCCCACTGATTGTCCCAATCGAACAGTTGCAAATTGGTGATGAATTTGAAGTGCGCCCTGGAGATCGCATTGCAACAGATGGAATTGTTGTTCAGGGTGAATCAGCGGTAGATAACTCAATGCTAACTGGTGAAACAAAGCCGGTTGATGTTCGTCCAGGATCATCAGTCATTGGTGCATCGGTTAATCACAATGGGCGCTTGATTGTTCGCGCTACTCGAGTTGGCAGCGACACCGAGCTCGCTCGAATCACCGCAATGGTAATTAGCGCCCAAGGAACTAAAGCTCCTATTCAGCGTCTGGCAGATCGTATTAGCGCTGTCTTTGTCCCTATTGTTACCGTGCTTGCAATCGGAACCTTTGCTGGCTGGTATTTCACGGGTTCATCACTTACCAAATCGATTTCAATTGCAATCACCGTTTTGGTGATTGCCTGCCCATGCGCACTTGGTTTAGCAACACCTGTCGCACTTCTTGTCGCATCTGGTCGCGGCGCGGCACGTGGCATTGTTCTGCGTGAGCCACGAGTTCTAGAGGTTGCCCGCAAAGTTGATGTAGTTTTATTTGATAAAACAGGCACACTGACTGAAGGTGTGATGCTTGTCCAGGAAGCAATGATTTCTACTGCAGCAGGTGCTGTTCTCGGACGTTCCTTCGCAGAAATCGTGACCGCACAGAACATACTTGCCTCTGCTGGTGCGATTGAATCCCAAAATAGTCATCCTATTGCGCTGTCTATTACAAAGTACGCACTTGCCAATGCTGGACAAGTAACATCGTCACGCCCAACATTTGCTGTTACTGATTTCTCTGTCACGCCAGGATCAGGTGCAGCGGGTCGTGTTTCAATCGGTGGACAATCACCAGTTGTGCTGATTGGTTCACCTGCAGCAGTTGCTCACAGCTCAACAGAGTTTCATAGTGACATTAAATCTGCCATAGAGCGTGGACAAGTGGCCGGATTAACTCTGGCAGTTCTTGCATGGGATGGGGTGGCAGTTGCAGTCTTTGCCATCGGCGATCAACTTAAATCAGATGCCGCACAAACTGTCACCACTCTTCAAGGCATGGGAATTACCCCATGGCTTGTAACAGGGGACAGCAGTGAGGTTGCAGCATCTGTTGCAACAATAGTTGGAATTGATGCAGCACATGTTGTTTCGCACGCAATGCCAGAAACAAAACTTGAAATTGTCGAACGCATGAAGAGCCAAGGCCACACCGTGCTAATGATTGGTGATGGAATCAATGATGCCGCAGCCCTTACCGCTGCAGATCTTTCCATGGCGATGGGTACCGGAACAGATACAGCGATTAACAGCGCTGACATTACGTTGATGAACACAGGGCTGGGCAGCGTTATTTCAGCGCTCAAGCTCTCAAAGAAGACACTTAAGATCATCCGCTTAAACATGGGTTGGGCCTTCATTTATAACGTTATTGGATTACCGATTGCAGCTGCCGGGTTGTTGTCGCCCCTATATGCCGCTGCTGCGATGGCCGCGAGCAGCGTCCTTGTCGTAACAAATTCACTGCGCATTAAATAAAAAAGCCCCTCGAAAGGGGCCTTCTTAGATCTAGTAGCGGGGGCAGGATTTGAACCTACGACCTCTGGGTTATGAGCCCAGCGAGCTACCGAGCTGCTCCACCCCGCGTCGGTGGTGCAATCTTAGGCGCATCAATAGATAAAGACCAAATCCAAGTATTTATCTATTTACCTTGTGCATTGATTGCAGCATCAAGTGCCGATTTCAATCGCTTTTGAGCCTTGTCATATGCAGCAAAGTCTCCCTTAGCAAGAGCAGCTAATCCATCGGCATATGCCTTCTTCGCACTTGCAAGTGAGTTAGCAAGTGATGTATTTGTTGTAACTCCAGTTGTTCCATTTGTAGTAGTTCCACCTGCAGTAGTTCCGGAGTTTCCACCGAATACCTGATCAAGTGCTCCCTTTAATGTGTCGTCATAACCAATTTGATCACCGAAGGAAACTAGAACCTTTTGTAGTAATGGATACGCAGCACTATTGGAAGTCGCGCGAACATAAACAGGTTGAACATATAACAAGCCACCACCAACTGGCAGCGTGAGCAAGTTACCAAGTACTACATCTGATCCACCTTGGCGGAGCAATGACAATGAGTTTGCAACTTCAGGTTTTGCTTCGAAGTTAGATGCAACCTGCGAAGGACCTGCCACGTTTGTGCTTCGAGGCAATTGCAATACGGTTATTTTTCCGTAGTTGGGACCGGAATCAGAGTTAACAACTGCAAAGGCTGACAGGTTTTCACGACCACCGCGTGGTACGAATGGAGTAGTCAAAGCAAACTCTGGCTTATCCTCACCTGGCATCTGAAGAGTTAGATAATAAGGAGGTTGTGCACCTGCGTTAGCTCCAAATGTTGACGGATCACGTGGTACGCGCCAGAAATCTTGACCACCGTAGAAAGCCGATGCTGTTGTCACGTGATAAGAACTGAGGATTTCACGCTGCACACGGAACATATCTTCTGGGTAGCGAATGTGCTCCAGAAGTTCCTTTGAAATAGCCTTCTTCGGCTGCACTGTGCCAGGAAAAGCCTTGCTCCAGGTCTTCAAGACCGGATCCTTCTCATCCCACTGATACAAAATTACTTCACCACTGTAGGCATCAACCGTTGCCTTTACAGAGTTGCGAATGTAGTTGATGTTTTCATCACCCTGCGCAGTTATTGAAGTTGAGTTTGTAGTTAATGCATCAGAGGTAGCACTAGAAAGTGTTGTCTGGCGTGAGTATGGGTAGCCAGCACTGGTTGTATAGCCATCAATAATCCAAAGGACTCGACCATTAACGATCGCTGGATATGAATCTCCATCAAGAGTTAACCAAGGTGCAACCTTGGCAACGCGGTCACGAGGATTACGTTCAAAGAGAATCTTTGAATCCTTGTTAATCAATGATGAAAGAAGAATTCGCTGCTCTTGATACTTCAGAGCAAATACAAGCTTATTGAGCAATGAGCCAACTGGAACTCCACCAGAACCTGAGTATGTGTAGTTCTTTTGGCCGTTTGCAGATGCATCATCGGGATAATCAAATTCAACTGGTGAGTCTGTCTTTACGCCACCGATGATTGAGTAATCAGGAACATTTTCACCAAAGTAGATACGAGGTTCGAATTCGCCAAGACCCTTTGTAGGTGGCAAGTCACCAACAACAAAGGAAGGCTTTCCATCAGCATCACGAGTATTTCCAAATGCCGCTACAAAACCAAAACCATGCGTGTAAACAAGGTGATCGTTAATCCAGTTACGTGATGGATTGCCATCAATATTTAACTCACGCACTGCAACGAGCGCATCGCGCTTAACGCCATCTACCGTATAGCGGTCTACATCTAGAGAATCAGGGAAGGTGTAGTACGGCTTAATCTGCTGAAGTTGACGAAATGTTGCAGCAACAACATTGGGGTCCATCAAGCGAATGTTTGCAATTGTTGCTGCATCATTAGTGAGCTGACCAGCCGATGTGGAGAGAGTTGCCTGATAATCAGTAACTGTTACATCTTCTAGGCCATATGCAGCGCGGGTTGCATCAATGTTGCGTTGAATAAACTCAGCTTCTTTTGCAGACTCACTTGGTTTTACCTGGAAAGTTTGGATTGCTGCTGGGTAAAGGCCTGCGATTAAGACCGATGAGATAACTAGTAATGCAGTTCCTGCAGCAGGCAGAACCCATGAGCGACGAACAATGTTTGCAAAAAACAGCAGCGAACAAACAATGGCAATTCCAGTCAAAATCGCCTTTGCAGGAAGTACTGCGTTTACATCTGTATAGGTAAGACCTGTAATCAGCTTGCTATCTTTCAAAGCTAAGGCAAACCGATCAAACCAATATGCAACTGCCTTAAGCAATACAACTAATCCAAGAAGTACAGATAATTGAACTCGAGCTGCAACGGTTGTGCGATCTTCACGAACCTGCAAGCGAATTCCACCATATAAGTAGTGCACTGCTACGGAGGCAATAATTGATAGAACTAGAGTTGAAATTCCCCAACCGATAAGTGTTTGCCAGAATGGAAGACGGAAAGCAAAGAAGGAAATATCCATATCAAATTGTGGATCTTTCACACCGAATTCAGTTGAGTTCCTAAAGAGCAACCAAGTACTCCACAATGTAGACCCTGAAGTTCCTGCAAAGTAGAACAACGCCAAGAATCCGGCCATAAATACTCCACGACGGATTGGCTCGATCTGTGAGCGATATCGTTCTAGGTTGTCAGCTTCAATAGTCATGGGCACATAAAGCGGACGACGCTTGTATGCCAATAAAACATTGAACATAACAAAGAGCGCGGTGATTAAACCGATCACAACAAAGAGCATTGCTTTGGTTCCAAGGACTGTTGACCAAGTGCTTGTGAAGTTAACTGACTTAAACCACAACCAGTCTGCATAAAAACCACTTGCCGCGGTGAAGACGGCTCCTAGAATCACAAGGATTCCAATTGTCAGAGTCAGCGGGCTCTTGCGTCCGCGGAAGTTCAAAGTTGGGCGTTGGAACTGGGGGTTATTGGTCATGGCACAAAACTATCGCAAGGGGATTGGGGCTACCAATTCAATCCTTGCGTGGCTCAAAGATGCACGAAATGGACAGGAGTTAAGCGCGGGTCCGCTCCAGGTATGAAACGGCTTGCGCCAAGGTCGCAACGGTTATGACCTTAATTCCTTCAGGGACATTGGCAATCTCTTCGGCGTTGCCTAGGGGGGCAAAGAAGATGGTAGCTCCTGCCTTCTTGGCAGAAAGTATCTTTTCGTTGATACCACCAATCGGGCCAACAATGCCTCGAATATCAATTGTCCCCGTGCCTGCAACATGGCGACCCTGCATCAAATCTATTTCAGTTAACAACTCCACCAACCCAATGGAAAATACCAGCCCACCACTAGGTCCACCAGTTTTTGAAACTTTGAATGTAATTTTCTTGGGATCTAAAGCATCGGCGCGAGCCTTACTAATCATTGAATCTTTCGATGTCGAATCATCAATGGGTGCCATGACTTCAGGATGTGATTGCAAGTAATTAACCGCAGCATTAATTGCGTTATCTTGCGAGCCAACCATGTCGGCTTTTGCTTGCTTGCTTTCCTCTTCTGCACTAGTTCCTGGTGGGTAGATCGCAGATTTTGGATATACCGCGCGCTCGGAACTGATCCATGAGTAAATGAGTTCAGGTCCAAAAATCCAGGCATCTGGATTAGTGACTCGGATAGACATTAAATCAATGCGACCAGTTGCTGGGTAAGAATCGAGATCTTTGATCGTTATGACACCCTTGAATATATCTTGGGCTTGACCCGGCAACACAATTGCAAAAGGTAATGGAGCAACAGTTGCTAGTAGAAAGAAGATTCCTATGGTCGCTGTAACAACTTTAGGAAGGGGAGAAAATCGCACTAGATAGCTCGAACTAGTTTGCGTCTGGACGAATCACTGAAATGCGTGAAGGTGTTTGTGTGTGAGGCGCAGAGTTGAGATCGATTTCTCCAGGGATTTCTAGCACTTCACCATCTATAGCCACATCGCGAGCTTGCGAATCACGCAGAGAATCCTGAAAACGTTGGAACTGGCCAACGGAGCGTTGAGTCTCTTGTTGATACTTTCCTTGAAACTTTGACACCCAAGTGACATAGCCAAGTGCACCAATTAAGCCCATGGCTGGAACTACCCACCAGATGAGAGCCGAAAATGCGTTGGACATGTCCGTACTGTACTAGTTTGCTTACACCTGCGCGTATCCAACTAACCCGCAGCGCAATGATGTGCATCAGGTGGGAAAAAATCTCCCTGCATAATTGTTCCAATGCTGGCAGGATTCAACTATGTCACCATTTGGTTTCACACCAGGAAACTCTGAGGACTCTAACGAGCCTGTGGATTTTGCTGCCATGATGGAACAGATGCAACAGCAGATTCAAGAACAATTCTCAAAGCTCGGAATTAATGGTCCTGGATTTACCGGATCAACAGAAGCCCTACCCAAGAATATTGTCAGAGACACTGCAAAGAAATTTACAACTGCGCAGGGCTCTTCTCCAATTGGCGCAAACGATGTTGCAGAGATTGAACAAGCAATTTCTATTGCAGAGTTATGGCTTGATGAAGCTACCTTTTTCCCTAAATCTCCAAACTCTGGCAATGTGGCGCTAACCCGCACTGATTGGGTTGACACAACATTGGCAGGTTGGCAAACAACAGTTGAACCACTGGCACTTGGTTTGTCCTCTGCAATTGGTGAACTACTCAACCAAGCATCATTTGGGGAAGGCGAAGTGGGTGAAACCTCAGCGGATGAGCAACCTCAGATGCAGATTCCCGTAGGGATGATCTCTGCACTTTTGAACTCATTTATCGGCTCATTGATTGCAACGCAATTGGGACAAGCAATTGGTGGGTTAGCAGGAAAGGTGACTGGGGCTCATGATGTGGGCTTGCCAATGGTAGATGCTGCTTATCCAACCCTTATTCCTCAGAATATTAAGGAGTGGGCAACAGATTTAGAAATACCGATGGATGAGGTTCGGATCTTCCATGCGTTGCGTGAAGCAGCTGTTGCACGATTATTTTCACACAATCCTTGGCTCGTTTCATATATCCAAACCGCTATCACTGAATACGGTAAAGGAATAAATATTGATCTAGATGCGATTCAAGAGCAAGCACAACGAGCAATTGAATCTGGAAACGGATTTGATCCATCTAATCCAGAAAGCTTCACAATTGCCCTGAATGAAGGAATCTTCACACCCCAAGAATCACCAGCACAGCGGGCTGCGTTAACTAAATTAGAAACGGTGTTGGCGTTAATTGATGGATGGAGCGAGGAAGTTGTTGCGCTCGCTGCAGGAGATCGCCTTCCAAATATTGCCGCACTTCAAGAAACTTTGCGTCGCCGGCGAGCAACATCTGCGCCAGCACAGCAACTTTTCTCTTCCATGCTTGGGTTGCAGGTTTCACCGCGACTTGCTCGTGAAGCAACAGCCTTTTGGAAACAGGTGCGGGAGTCCAAAGACATTGAGTCGCGCGATAGATTGTGGAGCGGAATTCTTCCAACAGCAGATGACTTACTCGATGCTGAGAGTTTCATGAAGAGCTTAGAGATCCCTGATGATTTGTCGGGACTTATTTAATTCATTGAAAAGTTCGCCAAATCCCTGGAAATAGAAAAGCGAACTCCCCGGTCACTTGCTCTAAATCAGCCTTCCCCTTGCTGATGTAGAACTGTTATCCGAGGAGTTCGTAGTCGTAAAGTAATTCTTTGACAGTGGTTTATCAACTCGGCACTGCGTTGACAAAGGTTAATTTCTTGCGGTAATGCATTCTGAAAGTGGCTGACTTTTTCATTGATTTAAGCAGACTCGCACCCCTTTATGAGTCAATCTCTCAAGGTTTGGTTGAGAGATGACATAACATTTCAGGGTGCAGGAAATTGGTGACACCACTTCATTGTTAATGAGTTCATCTTTGGTTGAAGCGACCCTTGAGGATCAGACTTTGCCTGGAATCTCAGAGGGCGAGATTATTGTCATCAGATCCACGCGCCGAAAGAAAAATATTTCTGCTTATCGCCAAGGTGGACGGATCGTTGTCTCAATTCCAGCCCGGATGAGCAAAGCAGATGAGCGGGCGATGGTTCCTGAAATGGTCGCCAAAATCCGCGCCCAGGAGGCGGCTGCGACAATGAGCGAGGAAAGCCTTTCCATTCGGGTGGACGAACTGTTGAGCCAGTTAGCTCCAGAAATCACGGTGCGACCTTCTTCAGTGAATTGGCGAGCCATGCGTGAGCGCTGGGGTTCCTGCACGGGGGCTGACCGTTCAATTCGGATTTCAGACCGGCTCAAGGGCGCTCCGGATAATGTCCTGGATTACGTTCTCTTCCATGAGGCAATTCACCTGCAGTTCTTTGACCACGGCCCTAAATTCAAGGAGCTGTTAGCCCGTTTCCCAAAGGAAGAGCTGGCTGAGGCGTATTTGAGTGGGTATGAGGCCGCTGAAACCGCGCTCACCGCCCCAGAGGCTCTAAAAAAACTCCTAAATAAAGGTGCCTAGATACGCTCAATTAAGCGTGTTCAGGGGTAGCCTCATACACGAACGCCTGCCCCACACGGGGAGCAATCCCTGATGGGATCGCAAGCGTCGATAGGAGGAAAAGAATGACTGTAGAGACATACAAAGGTGACGCTTACTGCGTTAAGTGCAAAGAGAAGCGTGATTTCGAAGGAACTGTAAAGGTTTCTGAATCTGGTCGTCGCATGGCACAAGGCATCTGCCCAGTGTGTGGCACCAAGGTCAATCGCATTCTTGGCAAAGCACAGTAATTAAATTTCGTTTTGCGTAGGTGAGCTCTCGTTCATCTGCAAACGTCTAGGGTTACGAAAGACCTTCGCACTTAACGGTGCGGGGGTCTTTTGTCTGCCAGCAGGAAGATATGGGTTGAATGGGCGCGGCGATAGCACTGAGTAATCCCGCCTCAGCCCAGCGCAAGGAAATCCATCGAACTCCACAGATTCCAAGGGCAAACAAATGAAAGGCGCTCGCCGAAACCATCCTTCGGCACATGAGCAAACAACCCGCACCCACAACTTCTACAGCCGAATCAATAGCCCCACACACTGCAGTTGAAAAAAGTACGCAACGCATAACACGCAGATATATCAAGGGCTCTCGTCCAGCACTAGTCACAAGAATCTCGATAGAGAACCCCAGCACTCAAGCTGTAGAAATTTCTAGACCCCGGCTTAAGCAGGGGGTCTATATAAGTAAACCAAATCCAGAGCAAGAACAATCTTTAATCATTGCATCAGCACATCGAGCGATTTCAATTAGTCATCCCGGAGCTCGGGCAATTGTTGCAAAGTTTGATGGACAACATTGCGCAGTTGACATCAGTGCTGAAATTGATGCACCTCTAGATGTTGTCGAAAAAGTTATCAAGCAATTAGAAATCACACAATTGCTAGATATCACAACTTCTAAAATTAGATTACACAATCGATTCCAATCTCCAATTGCTGAGCGTGCGGCCAATACAGAAGATCAAAGTAATGATGCATCATTTAGGCAGTTACAACTACGAATGTCTCCCGAGCTAAGCCAAGCAACGTGGGTTGATGGAGTTGTCGATGGAGGAGTTGCAGTTTTGTCCGCGCGGCAAAATTTTGGAGTAGAGATTCATGGGGAAAATCGTTTGGCAACCCTGATTTACGCCGCTTTATTGGCTAGTGGGGTAACTAATACAAAGTTTTCAATCTCATCACATCGAGAGATAAATCCAATAGGAGATAGTGATTTGGGAACAGGCGTCTTGAGAATTAGTGACTTTGGGTTAAATTACAAATCACGAATCGAAGAATTAACTAGGGAGTGGTCACTTTTCCCAACTGCATCTAAAAATGTGAAGGGAACGGTCAGTTACCAAATTCCAGATAGAAATGTGCGCGTAATTGTTGGTGAATACACCCCACAATTAATTGAACAGTTGATGAGAGATCGAATGGACCACTTATTTGTAGGTAGTGTTTTTGGGGGAGCTGCATATGCCGGTCCATTGGTAAAGCCGGGCAAAAGCCCATGTGTTAAATGCCTCGAGATAGGTCAGGCTGAGCGGTACGGGATTGAAGATTTACTCCCTCTGGCAGCACACAACCGAGAAATTCCTGTTGCAATCACTTATCAAATGGCAGGGAGCATTGTGCAGGCGATTTTGCAGCTCATCGATACGGGTAAATGTGAACTAACAGGAGCACAGATGTGCTTTGACTACACAACCCCTGTTCATCAAGAGCCGGTCAGATTTGCTCGGCATCCACAGTGTCAGTGCCAATGGAATTGAGTACTTATCCACATCGAAAGATTCGCTACATCGGTCCAATCCATACCTTCACGAGAATTGCCGAAGAGCGGGTCGACATTACATAAACAGGAGGAACCATGAACACAATTACAGAACGTGCAATAAAAGCAGAACTCCAATTTCGCAATGCATTAATTAAGGGACACGACTCATTTTTTGCGCGATTAAAGGATGATCGTGGAGATGTGCCTGGTTGGGTTCTTGTTGTTTTAATGACAACGGGATTAGTAACAGCAATTTGGACAATTGCAGCCCCACGGTTAACAGCGATTTTGAAAGACTCATTGGACTCCATGAATGGGATTCGTTAAAGGAGGTGAGCTACAACCTCGTGAAAGCTATGAAGGAGAAGTCCCTTCGACATCTAAAGAAAGAGGATGGCAATGTTGAAAGCGCCCTCGTATTGATTCCGATGCTGATCCTTTTTTTAATCGGCATGCAACTGATAGTTGCTACCAATATTCGAAATGCAGAGATGGCGTTAGCTCAAGGAGATGCTTCTGCACGCGCAATCTCACATCAATATCAAGTGGGTGATGAAGTACTAGAAATTGGTGGCCGAATAGAAAAGATTCAAGTTTTAATAACGCATCGAACTCACCTGCTCCCGCAAATTGTTCCTGGCCTAGTTGCCTTAATGGGGGGCAACCCAGTTTCTGATGTTGTTGGGATTGCGGTAATCGAGCCAAGTAATCATTGAAGCAAAGGAGGCAGTTATGAGATTTAAGGCCAGGTTAAACTCTGATTCCGGTAGTGCGATCGTTGAATTTGTCGTGTTAGCCATACCGCTGTTTATCCCTGTATTTATTTATCTGAGCCATTTTGCCAGTGTTAGCGTTAATCAGGAGATTGCGCGTTCTATGGCCCGAGAAGTTTTGCGTGTTTATGTCATTAGCGAGGGTGACTCAGCAGCACGTGAGCTTTCCGGCAAGACGACACAATTGCTAGCTCGACAATGGCAGCTAACTGAGTCTGAAATGGCGTCGTTGCAAACACAGATGGAGTGCACACACTTTCCGTGTTTATCAGCAAATGGTCGAATTAAATTGACAATTTCCTTCACCGATGAGCAAACCGGTCGAGTGGTTTCTGCTAGCGCTCAGGAACATCTAAGCCCATGGCTCTCCTGAGTTCTAAAAGATTTCGAGATTTTGTTCGAAAGATTGGCGATGAGTCAGGATCTATTGCGGTCATTGTCATCGGGTTATTTGTCATTACCGTTGCTTCCCTGATGGTTATGACAGATGTGTCGACGCTGATTATTGCTAAACGATCTTTAGTTCAAGCAACTGAGGCAGCAGCTCAGAGAGGCGTCCAAACTTTGGATAAGAGCAATTACTACCAAGGCAAAGCAAATATGTTTACCGTTCCATTGGCGATTGCAACACAACGGGCGCATCCGGTAATTCCAATTGATTGCAATCGAGGCGGATATGAAGTTCTCCTTGAGCTACATTCATGGAGCAATGATGACGGTGATTTAAAATGGCATCAGTTAAAGGAAATACAACTCACAAATTACGAATGTGATGGGCGGTCGTTGGATATTCAAACACGATCAGAAGTGAGGTTGCCCTTCAAGGTTCCATTTTCATCAATTGATTCAGTGTTTTTAACTGCGTCAGCGGGAACTACTAATCAGGTTCAAGAAGGCTTCTATCTATTCGGAGTTCGCTTGCACTAGTCGGCACGGGTATCCTTGGCACATGGCCGCACGCGAATATCAATTAGAGATAGACGCGGTTGATGCGACCCTAGTTTCTATCGAAAAGGTCTTAGATCTGCCAAAACTTCGAAAGCAAGCAGATGAACTAGAGGTTGAAGCAGGCGTTCCCAACCTTTGGGATGACCCAGAAGCTGCGCAAAAGATCACAAGTCGCCTATCGCGCGTGCAATCTGTGATTGCCAAGCTATCTGGACTACGTCAGCGCGTGGAGGATCTATCTATTCTCTTTGAATTAGCCGCAGGTGAGCCAGGTGGAATTCAAGATGCCGAGAATGAGTTGGACGCAGTTAAGAAATCTGTTGGTGAATTGGAAGTTCAAACCCTGCTCAATGGCGAGTATGACGATCGTGACGCGTTGATCACTATTCGTTCAGAAGCAGGTGGAGTTGAGGCTGCTGACTGGGCAGAGATGATCATGCGCATGTATTTGCGTTACTGCGAACGTCATAACTTCACCGTTAATGTTCTTGAAACTTCCTATGCAGAAGAAGCGGGAATCAAATCAACAACCTTTAGAGTCTCTGCGCCATATGCGTATGGCACTTTGTCTGTTGAACAAGGCACACATCGCCTAGTTCGCATTTCACCCTTTGATAGTCAAAGTCGTCGCCACACTTCATTTGCAGGTGTTGAAGTTGTTCCAGTTGTTGAACAAAGCGATCACATTGAAATTGATGAAAAAGACATTCGTGTTGATGTCTATCGCTCATCAGGTCCTGGAGGGCAAGGGGTTAACACCACAGACTCCGCAGTGCGCTTAACCCACATTGCAACAGGAATAGTTGTGTCCTGTCAGAACGAGCGTTCGCAGATTCAGAACAAGGCAACGGCAATGGCCGTGTTGCAATCAAAGTTGTTAGAGCGCCGCCGCCAAGAAGAACAGGCAAAGATCAATGCGCTAAAGGGCGACAACTCTGGTTCATGGGGCAATCAAATGCGCTCCTACGTTTTAGCGCCGTATCAAATGGTGAAAGATCTGCGCACAAATTATGAAACAGGAAATACATCAGCTGTCTTAAATGGTGAAATCGATGAGTTCATCGAGGCCGGAATTCGTTGGCGTCGTAGTTCCTAGTAACAGGAAAATACGCGGGATTCGATAAATCTCACACTTTCTCTAGGCTCAAACCCGCGTTAGATCCGAGGATTTGCCTCTGTAATCCATAAACTAAGCGCAGGTCGAAGGTGGTTCCCCGAACTCCACCCCGCAGATGCAATGGGAGATTCAATGATTCGCTTTGAAAATGTCACCAAGATTTACTCTGGCCAAGAGCGTCCGGCCCTTGATTCAGTAAATCTCGAGATTGTAAAAGGTGAGTTTGTATTTCTAGTTGGACTTTCAGGCTCAGGTAAATCAACATTCTTGCGTTTGGTGCTTCGAGAAGAACGCCCAACGGCAGGCTCGATCCATGTTGCCGGAAAGGACCTAGGCACACTTGCAAAACACAAGGTGCCAGAGCTTCGTCGCTCTGTTGGAACAGTTTTCCAAGATTTCAGATTACTTCCCAATAAGACAATTACTGAAAACGTGGCTTTCACATTGCATGTACTTGGATATTCACAAAAGGAGATCAACCGCGAAGTTCCTGAAGTTCTAGAGCTTGTTGGTTTAGAAGATAAGGGTGATCGTTTACCTTCAGAGATTTCAGGTGGTGAGCAACAGCGTGTGGCGATTGCGCGTGCATACGTCAGCCGCCCACCAATTTTGATTGCTGATGAACCAACTGGAAACCTAGATCCAGCAACCTCCGTCGGCATTATGAAACTGCTGGATCGTATTAACCGAGAAGGCACAACAGTTTTGATGGCAACACATGATGCTGGCATTGTTGACCAAATGCGCAAGCGGGTTATTGAACTTGATGCAGGACATGTAATCCGCGACCAAGTTCGTGGTGTTTATGGATACACGGGCTAAGGGATAGAGGAGCACACATGCGCGCACGGTTTCTTGTCAGTGAAGTACGAATTGGACTTCGTCGTAACTTAACGATGACTTTTGCAGTTATTGTAACAACAGCCATTTCATTGTCACTGCTCGGTATAGGCCTTCTTTCAAATGCTCAAGTAGGGGCGATGAAGGATTATTGGTATGACAAGATCGAAGTTTCAGTTTTCTTGTGCGGAAATCTCTCAGAATCACCCTCATGTGCATCAGGTATTGTCACAGCTGATCAACGCATAACTATCCAGAAGGATCTCCAGGATATGAGCGTCGTCGAGAGTGTTTTCTACGAATCACAATCAGAAGCATTCAAAAGATTCCAAGAGCGCTTTAAGGATTCAGCAATTGCCCAAAATGTGACTGCAGATCAGTTACCAGAATCATTCCGAGTAAAGCTGAAGGATCCAACTCAATTTTCAGTAATAGTTAGCGCATTTAGTGGTCGACCAGGTGTTGATGTGGTTCAGGATCAGCGAACAATTCTAGAGAAGTTCTTTAAATTGTTAGGTGTGCTTCGAAATGGTGCGTTAGCAGTTGGTCTTGCATCTGTCTTAACTGCAGCGCTTTTGATTTCAAATACATTACGTATTGCAGCCTTTAATCGTCGACGCGAAACAGGTGTGATGAGACTTGTTGGTGCATCATCGTGGTCAATTCAACTTCCCTTCCTGCTCGAAGGTGTCATCTCAGCCATTATTGGGTGGGGATTGGCAACTGGATTACTTGCAGGGTTAAAGACTGTAATTGATTCAAATGTTGCTCCACTTCTAACCTTCACAAAGTTCTTCGGATGGGGCGAGGTTTGGGTTGCATCTGCATGGTTATTGGCAACAGGCTTAGTCGTCTCGATTCTGGCCTCTGTAATTACCCTTCGCCGTCACCTTAAGGTCTAATTCCAAGCAACCTGGCGCTTCTCATTGCTTGGTAGTGAGAGAATTGAGTTCTGCTATCCAATAGTTGGATGCATTCAATTAGGGCGGTGATGCGGCATGGTTAAAGAGGTGGGCCGCAAGGTCATTGCCCAAAATAAGAAAGCTCGTCACGATTATTCAATTTCCGATGTGCTTGAGTGTGGATTGGTGCTTACTGGTACTGAAGTTAAATCCCTTCGCGCTGGCCGCGCATCTTTGATTGATGGCTTTGCCATGGTCAATAATGGAGAACTGTGGTTAATGGGTGTTCATATCCCTGAATACACAGAAGGCACATGGACTAATCACACGCCACGTCGCGATCGCAAACTTCTTGTTCACAAAAATGAACTCAACAAACTCATTGGAAAGTTGAAGGATTCAGGAACAACCCTTGTTCCGCTGCAGTTATATTTCAAAGACGGAAAAGCCAAGGTTGAGATCGCGGTTGCCAGGGGTAAAAAGGCCCATGACAAGCGTGAAGCGATTAAGGAACGCGAGGCTGATCGTGAAGTCTCGCGGGTTGTCTCTCGCACTTTGAGCGGTAAAGCCAGTCGCGCCGCATCAAAATATGAGGATTAACACCTTCTCACTTTTCTGATTTATACTTACCTCACCGCCGCTTCGATACCTCAATTTTTGAGGCAACGTTGCGACGGCGCAAGAAATTGACAATTAAATAGGGGATAAGAAATACGTTTCTTTTTCTCCAAGTTGTATGTGTGAAAGCACATTAAATCTTGGGGGTGAACGGTCTCGACTTTGGATGTTGAGTCAGGGGAAGCGGGCCGAGGAAGCCGGAATGATCTCGTAAACCAATAATCCGTGCAAAAAATAACTGCAGACCTTAAAAAGTCTGAATTCGCACTAGCTGCATAAGCTACTGTGATTCCGTTAGCCCAGGTGCCGCTCTCGACCTGGAATCTAGCGTCGACTAGGGGGCTTTTCACTTCATTGGTGTTGCAGACAATGAAGGAGAACAGTTTTGCAACTGAGTTCGTCGA
>JAIOWZ010000008.1 GCA_021741905.1 Candidatus Planktophila sp.
AGGCGCTTGTAGGAGGGTCGTAATGCATAGTCTACCCGTCACTACCACTAAGGTTTCATTCCATGGCTGAGTTCATTTATACGATGAAGAAGGCGCGTAAAGCGCACGGTGACAAGGTCATCCTTGATGATGTCACGATCATGTTTTATCCAGGTGCCAAGATCGGCGTCGTTGGTCCCAACGGTGCGGGTAAATCCACAGTCCTACAAATCATGGCCGGCTTACAGCAACCATCAAATGGTGAGGCCTACCTAACCCCCGGCTACACCGTCGGCATCTTGCTGCAAGAGCCACAGCTCAATGAATCTAAAAATGTAATTGATAACGTAAAAGAGGGCGTGGCAGAAACTGTTGCGATGCTGGCGCGCTTTGATGAGATTAGCGCTGAGATGGCAAACCCAGATGCAGACTATGACACCTTGTTAGCTGAGATGGGAAATCTGCAGGAGCAGTTAGATCACCGCAATGCCTGGGAACTTGATTCACAGCTAGAGCAAGCCATGGATGCACTGCGTTGCCCACCACCTGATGCTGATGTTTCTGTTTTATCCGGTGGAGAAAAGCGCCGCGTTGCATTATGCAAACTTCTTTTGCAAGCACCAGATTTACTGCTACTTGATGAGCCAACAAACCACTTAGATGCAGAATCTGTTTTATGGCTTGAGCAACACCTCAATAAGTATGTTGGCGCAGTTGTTGCGATCACGCACGATAGATACTTCTTGGACAACGTTGCGCAATGGATTCTGGAACTAGACCGTGGTCGTGCCTATCCATATGAAGGAAATTACTCGACCTATCTTGAAACAAAGGCAGCTCGCTTGAAAGTTGAAGGACAAAAGGATGCAAAGCGCGCCAAGCGTTTGGCAGAAGAGCTTGATTGGGTTCGACAAAATGCAAAGGGTCGCCAAGCAAAATCAAAGGCCCGCCTTGCACGATATGAAGAGATGGCTGCAGAGGCAGACAAGATGCGTAAGTTGGACTTTGAAGAGATTCAGATTCCACCTGGCCCACGCCTTGGAAATGTTGTCATTGAAGTTAACAACTTAACTAAGGGGTATGGAGATCGCGTTCTGATTGAAGATCTCTCATTTACACTGCCACGTAACGGAATTGTTGGAATCATTGGCCCTAACGGTGCGGGTAAGACAACGCTGTTTAAGACATTAATGGGTATGGAAACTGCAGATTCCGGAAATGTAAAAATTGGTGAGACTGTAAAGATTTCCTATGTCGATCAGAGCCGTGGTGGTATTGATCCGAAGAAATCTTTGTGGGAAGTTGTTTCAGATGGGCAGGACTTTATTAAGGTCGGCCAAGTAGAAATGCCTTCTCGTGCCTATGTTTCCTGCTTTGGTTTTAAGGGTCCAGATCAACAAAAAGCTGCAGGAATTCTTTCTGGCGGTGAACGTAACCGTTTGAATCTTGCGTTAACGCTCAAGCAAGGCGGAAACTTATTGCTACTAGATGAGCCAACGAATGATTTAGATGTTGAAACATTGGGATCACTTGAAAATGCGTTGTTGGAGTTTCCAGGTTGCGCTGTTGTGATCTCTCACGATCGTTGGTTTCTTGACCGCGTAGCAACACACATCTTGGCTTATGAGGGCGATGCGAAGTGGTTCTGGTTTGAAGGAAACTTTGAAAGCTATGAAGAAAACAAACGTGAACGATTAGGCGCAGAAGCATCTCGTCCACATCGCATGACCTATCGAAAGCTCACTCGCTAATGAGATTTCAATCCAAGCAGTATGTTCGCTGGGGCGATCTAGATGCCTTTGGTCATGTCAACAATGCGACCTACTTGGTATATGCCCAAGAAGCACGCTTTGCATGGTCCAAGATGATTGAAATGGTTGTTGCTCGGGCAGAGGTAGATTTCATTGCACCTATCTATCAGGGTGATATCTACCTAGACATTGAAATCTGGGTGAACAAAATTGGTACCTCCTCTTTTGGTGTGACCTATGAAATGAAAAATGGAGATGAGCTTGTGGCAGTTGTTAAGTCTGTTCAAGTTACAGTATCCATGGAGACTAAAAAGTCGAGGCCCCTCAATGATGCAGAGCGCGACTTCCTTAACAAATATCTGGAGAGCTAAAGATGGCACAGCTAGCATCACGAGAAGAACGCCCTTGGTGGAGAGATGCGGTTACCTACCAGATCTATCCACGATCATTTGCTGATGCAAATGGCGATGGTATTGGCGATGTTGAAGGTATTCGTTCACGTCTTCCATATTTAAAGTCTCTTGGAATTGACGCAATTTGGATTTCTCCTTGGTATCCATCACCACAACATGATCATGGTTATGACGTCTCTGATTACATGGATATCGAACCAGCCTACGGAACATTGGCTCAAGCAGAGCAATTGATTAAAGAGACTCATGACTTTGGCATTAAATTTATTGTGGACATTGTTCCTAACCACACATCAAGTGATCACAAATGGTTTCAGCAAGCGTTAGCTGCAAAGCCAGGATCACCTGAGCGCGATCGTTACATGTTCCGTGATGGCAAAGGCGAAAGTGGAGAATTACCACCAAATAACTGGGAAGCAGTCTTTGGTGGGCCAGCCTGGGAAAGAGTTGTCGAAGCAGATGGCACACCAGGGCAGTGGTACTTACACCTCTTTGCAATCGAACAACCAGATTTAAACTGGGAAAACCAAGAAGTTAAAGATCATCTAGAAGATGTTTTAAAGTTTTGGTTAGACCGCGGTGTCGATGGTTTCCGCATCGATGTTGCACACGGCATGATCAAAGAAGCAGGTCTGCCTGACATTCGGATTGATCCAACAGCGACAATGCTTGGCACCGAACACAAACCATTCTGGGATCAAGAAGGCGTGCATGAGATTTATCGTTCATGGCGCAAAATCTTTGACTCCTACCCAGGGGACCGTATGGCTGTTGCTGAGGCCTGGGTAAGTCCAGCATCTCGCATTGCACGATATGTGCGCCCAGATGAATTACAGAACTCATTTAACTTTGAAATGCTCACAACATTGTGGGATGCCCAGCAGATTAAGACAAAGATTGACAACTCAATTGCAGCATTAGCTGAAGTAGGCGCTCCTACCTCTTGGGTGTTTAACAACCATGATGTTGTGCGATCTGTTGATCGCCTTGATCTTGGGCTAACAAATGGGGGTGAATCAACTTTCTCACGCCAAGGCGATCCTGCTAAGTTAAATATCGCTCGTGGAACATTGCGTGCTCGTAGTGCAACATTGATGACACTTGCATTACCTGGTGGTACTTATCTGTATCAAGGTGAAGAAATCGGTCTGCCGGAAGTTCGTGATCTTCCTGAAGATCGCCTCACTGATCCGCGGTGGAAGATGAGTGGTTTTAAAGATCGCGGTCGTGATGGTTGCCGCGTTCCGTTACCTTGGTCATCTGATCCAAAGGGTGGATTTGGTTTTTCAACAAATGATGCGCTGCAATTAAATGAGACTTGGTTGCCACAATCATCGTGGATGGGTAAGTACGCAGTTGATACGCAAGATGGTGTGGAAGGTTCAACACTGACGATGTATCGCCAAGCACTTTCAATCCGAAAGAGTGAAGCTGGTCTTGGTGATGGTCCAATGGAGTGGATTGAAGCAGGCACAGCTGTTGTTGCCTTTAAACGCCCAGGAGAATTTGCCTGCTACATCAACTTTGGTACACCAATTCAATTACCAAGCAATAGCCACATCTTGATTGCAAGTGGACCGATAACAGGACACACATTGCCAACAGATACTGCTGTTTGGGTGCGTTTAGCTTCATAATGACAAATACAGTGGTGCAGCGCAGGGTCGTAAGGACCCTGGCAGCAGCACAGGTTTTAAGCGGTGTCGGAGTTGCCGGAACAGTTGCTGCAGGTTCATTACTGGTTTCATCCATAACTGATTCAGAGACCTTAGCCGGGCTTGCCCAAACAAGTGCGGTGTTAGGCGCAGCTGCATTAGCGCTTCCACTTGCTCGCCTTACATCTCAAGGAGGGCGTCGCTTAGCGTTAGCGGTTGGCTATTTTTCTGGTGTTATCGGATCGATCTTGGCAATTCTTGGTGGATCACAGCGAAATATAGTTTTAATGTTGATGGGAACATTTCTCGTTGGGGCAGCAGCTGCTGCTGGATATCAAGCCCGCTTTGCAGCTATTGATTTAGCAACCAATGAAACTAGAGCTAAACAACTCTCATTTGTGGTGTGGGGTTCAACGGTCGGTGCTGTTACAGGACCGAACTTAATGGAGCCAGCGGGAAACTTGGCAGAGTTTTTTGATTTACCGCGCCTAGTTGGTCCGTATTTAATTTCTGCAACTACATTGGCTTTAGCTGGAGTAGTAATTACCATCTTCTTGCGACCAGATCCATATCTGTTAGCCAATAAAGAGTTAGCAACTACCAAGCAAAAGGGTTCTACTAAAAAGGCCCTTGCTCATATCCGCCAGAACCCAAAGGCTCTTTTTGCAATTTTGTCCATTGCAATTGGCCATGTTGCAATGGTTTCGGTAATGGTGATGACACCAGTGCATATGGCACATGTTGATGTTTCACTTACGATTATTGGTTTGGTCATTAGCGTGCACGTTTTGGGTATGTATGCATTTTCACCGCTAGTGGGATCTCTTAGTGATCGCCTTGGAAGAGTACGAGTTATTCAAATTGGATTAATTATTCTCTTGCTCTCGACAATCATCTCAGGCAAGGCCAAAGCAGATGATGCCTATACCTTGGGAGTTGGTTTGTTTTTACTTGGGTTGGGCTGGTCCTGCACATTGATTGCTGGTTCAGCATTTCTATCAGAGAGCGTTGACCAGAAATTTCGTGCATCTTCACAAGGTGCAAGTGACTTGGTCATGAATCTTTCAGGTGCTGGTGGGGGAGCTATCGCTGGTGTCATCATTGGAACGCTCAGTTACGGCTGGCTCTGCTTAGCTGCAGCACTGCCTGTCCTTGCATTAGGTGTCATGTCGCTCAACTTTAAATCTGTGCCGCAGACAAGTAATGACATTACCCTCCAACCATGAGCAACTTCTACGAACAAGTTGGTGGCGAAAAGTTCTTCGCAGATTTGGTCTCTCAGTTTTATGCAGTTGTTGCAACAGATCCTATTTTGCGTCCGATGTATCCAGAGCATGACCTGCAAGGCGCAGCCCAACGTTTGCAGTGGTTTTTAGAACAGTACTGGGGCGGACCAGATACTTACCAAGAAAACCGCGGGCACCCACGTCTTCGAATGCGCCATGCGCAGTTTGTGATCAACACCGCAGCACGAGATGCTTGGCTTAACGCTATGCGCACAGCGGTAGATGGCGTTGAACTAGATGCAGCTTTAAAGGATCAACTATGGGGCTATCTGGAAATGGCTGCGCATTCGATGGTCAATCAACCAGATTGAGATTGATTTCCAACCTTTAAAATTTCACCATTGCGCAAATACCACAAAGTTCCTTGGCCATCTCGAACTGTTGTTACGCGAAGTCCTACTTTTTCTACAACGCCTTCAATTTCTAAGACATTAACTGAGTCACCAACACCATATTGATCTTCAATTAACATAAAGATTCCAGATAAAATATCACGCACGAGGGTTTGAGCACCAAGACCCACGGCAACTCCCACGATTCCAGCTGAAGCGATGAGTGGACCAAGATCAAAACCGAATTCACCAAGTGCCATAGCAGTTGCAATAATCCATGTTGCACTCTTTAGCGTTGCGGTTAATACCCCGCCAATCGTGCTTGCCCGCTCTTTTTGCCTAGCAACAATGTTGCGCGGCCCAGGGACTAAATCAGCCGATGCCAACTTGTTCATGGCGCGGGTAATGGCGCGAGATCCGAATGTTTGAATAAAGCCAGCAGCAATAAGGATGATCAGGATGCGCAGGGGAGTCCCAGCCATCCATTCGAGGAAGTTACGCATAGAGTCGCTCATAATGACGAGACTTTATCCAAATCTTTACCTAAAAGCCCCATTCAAATACCCACGCGGTCGGGTGTTTTGGTGCAAGATTATGCAATCGGTGCCAGCCAGGCGCTAGATCGGGAGCGATATATGTCGCGCACACTTGTCTTAAACGCCACCTACGAGCCGTTGGGTGTTGTTACAGATCGTCGCGCGCTGATCCTTGTCTTAAATCACCGAGCTGTCATGGTGGAAGATTCTGGCGAAATTCTACGATTTGCTGGTGGTCAAGTTTCATTGCCAGCAGTTGTGCGCCTGACCAAATTTGTTCGCATTCCTTACCGTCATTCTGTTCCTTTATCTCGCCGTGCAATCTTTGCTCGAGATGGTGGTCGTTGTGTTTACTGTGCAGCACCTGCGACATCTATTGACCATGTCATTCCCCGCAGCCGTGGTGGCGGGCATAATTGGGAAAATGTAGTTTCTGCTTGTCACAAGTGCAATCACGATAAGGCTGACAAACACTTAAAAGAGTTGGGATGGCGCTTGCGCACCTTGCCGCGTGAGCCAGTGGGTGCGGCATGGAGAATATTAGGAACAGGTCGCACAGATCACAGGTGGTTGCCCTACCTGCAGCCATTTGGTGTGGCGGCAGCAACTGCATAAGTAAATTAGACTTACGCTATGACTATATTTGAAGGTCCAGTAACCTCAGCTCCAGGTTTATCAGTTCTAGAAACCGTTGTTACATTTCTTGTAATCCCAACAGTAATGTTTGTTGTGATCTCAGTAATTGCTTACGCGCTGACCGCTCCTAAAAAGAGCAAGGCAGCATCTGTAATTACTTCAATCGAGTAACCTCGAAACAAGAATTACTTATCTAGTACCTGCACCTTAAGAGCACGGATTAATCCATCCTGTGACTCTTTAACAAGCTTTCGCAAGACAGCAGGAGAATCTTTTCCTGCTCCTTCTAGCCAAGCATTTGTCAGATCAACTGTTGATTGCTTGATAACCCATGATGGATAGAAGCCGGTCACATACTTTGCAGCAGGTTCATAGGACTTTGATTCCCATACTGAAATGAGATTGTCGAAGTAGAGGTGCACAAATGGTTCCAAGAGTGCGCCTTGGATTGGACGCTGGAAGCCGGCAACTAAAGCGGTTCGAACAGAGGTAGCAACCTCTTCATTTAATACTTTATTAAATGCATACGCCTTGGCATCACTAGTTGGCATCGCTGCTGTGCAGGTTTCATAGGCCAAGTTGCCGGTTGTTGTGTTGTCTTTGGCAAGTTCGGCATCTAGTTCAGCCTTTGTGGTTGCACCACGCTCGGTCAGAGCAATTAAGAAGTACCAACGAAGATCTGCATCAACCTTTAACCCTGGAGCAGTTCCATTGAGTAGTGCACGGATGTTTGCTGTTTGAGCCTCGGTCTGAGCACTCATTGCAAAGGCGCGAGAGATGAGAAGTTGCAGGTCACTTGCTGGGGCGCAACTGTTAGTAAGTGCCCATAAGCCATCAGCTAGCTTTTCACGATAAGAATTACGGTTTGCTTCCTTTGTATAAGCCTCAACCGATGTGCCTAATTGTGAAAGAACAATATTGACGATTGCATCATCTGTTTCTCCAGCAAGACCATTGAGTGCGATTTGGATGAAGTCTGCCGATGAAATTTCAGCATCACGATGCATGTCCCAGATTGCAGCCCAACATAAAGAGCGAGCAAGGGCGTCATCTAACTTACCAAGGTGAGTTTTAAGTGTTGCGATTGAGCGATCATCAAAGCGCAACTTTGCATAGGAAAGGTCACGATCATTGATAAGAAGAAGATCTGCAACCTTTTCACCTGCTAGATCTGCCACCACGGTGGAAGCGCCAGTAACATCTAGCTCAACAGACTTGCGAAGCTTCAGTGAATCTCCACTGATGTCATAGAGACCAACTGCTAGGCGATGTGGACGCAATTCCTTTGATCCAACTGGAATCAATGGTGTCTCCTGTGAAATTGTGATGCTCTTATATACACCGCCATCAATATCTAAAACCGGACGAAGTGTGTTCACGCCTGCTGTTTGTAGCCATGTGTTAACCCAGGAATCAAGTTTGCGACCACTGGCAGCTTCTAGTTCAACTAACAAGTCATCCAAGGTTGTGTTTCCCCACGCATGCTTGGCAAAGTACGTCTGCAAAGCAGCGATGAATTGTGGGCGTCCAACGTGAGCTACTAACTGGTGAAGGACAGAGGCTCCCTTGGCATAGGTAATTCCATCAAAGTTTGCATTAACCGCTTCCATATCAACCATGTCAGCGATGATGGGGTGGGTTGATGAGAGTTGATCTTGGCGATAGGCCCAGTTCTTGCGGGCAGAGTTAAATTCTGACCACGCACCTTTAAAACGAGTTGCCTCCGATAGCGCTAGGTATGAAGACCATTCAGCAAATGATTCGTTGAGCCATAGGTCATCCCACCAGGACATGGTGACCATGTCACCAAACCACATGTGTGCCATCTCGTGCAGGATCGTGTTTGCACGAGACAGGTATGCCTTATCTGGCATGTGGCTGCGGAATACCAAAACATCTTCACGGAATGTAACTGCGCCTGCGTTTTCCATTGCTCCAAAGTTAAAGTCAACAACAGCAATTTGATCATACTTTTCAAATGGATATGCCAAACCGAAAGTCTTTTCAAAGTACTCAAAGCCTTGCTTTGTAACTAAGAAAATATCTTCAGGATCTAAGTACTGCATCATCGACTTGCGGCAGTAAATGCCAAGTGGGATCTCTTTTTGACCCTTATACACATCATGCACATGTGAGTACGGACCTGCGATTAGGCAATCTAAATATGTAGTGATGCGGGGAGTGGTTGAGAACTTCCATTCAACTAGATCACCCTTCGCAACCTTTGATTCAACCGGGTTGTTTGAAACTGCTTCCCAGTGACCAGGTGTTGTTACTGTTAAAGAAAATGTTGCCTTCAATGATGGCTGATCAAAGCAAGGGAACATATTGCGAATGTGCGCGGTCTCACCTTGTGAGTACAAGTAGACCTCACCATCTGATGGATCAACTGAGCGCTGTAAACCTTCACCTGATTTTGAGTACTCTGCTTCGATTTCGATAACTAGAAGGTTGTCGGCTGCAAGGCCAGTAATGAAGATGGACTCGCCATCAAAGTTACTTGTATCAACAGGTACGCCATTCAGAGTGGCGCTAATAACTGAGCGGCCGACTGCATCAATAAATGTTGAATAGCCAGGCTTGTTGCAGGTAAAGGAAACTTCAGACTTTGAATAGAAAGTCTCTTCGCCCTTTGTGACATCAAGGGTTACTACGTAGCTATTTACATACAGATGGTCCGCACGATCTTTTGCTTCCGCACGGCTCAAATTTAGACCTGGCACTTGTTACTCCTTTGAGGGTTTTGTAGGTTCCAATCCAACCATGACAGAGTTACCCCATGGAACGCCCATCGGTACGCAGCTACAGCATCCGCGGATCTCGCATAACCGATGCGCAAAGGCAGGCAAAGACAGCCCTTCAGGCCATACATGGAATTGAATTCAAGCAAGAGTTAATTGACTTTAAGGCGATATTCCCTAAAAGCGAATCAATCATCATGGAAATTGGTTTTGGAATGGGCGAGGCCACAGCCATCATCGCCAAGAATCATCCTAATAACGGCTACATCGCAGTTGATGTCCACCCACCCGGAATTGGCAAGCTCTTGGCACGCATCGTTGAAAATGATTTAACAAACCTAAAAGTCATTGAAGATGATGTGCATGTTGTGATGCAATACATGATCCCTGATCAAGCACTTGATGGAATTCATTTGTATTTTCCAGATCCTTGGCCAAAGAAGAAGCACAACAAGCGCCGCATAGTCAATGAAGGCTTCTTGCAGTTAATCCACCCAAAGATTAAAACTGGCGGCTTTATACATATTGCAACTGACTGGGTACCGTATGCAGAAAGTATTAAGGAAGTTTTTGCAGGATCTACCTTATTTACTGGGGGAGTAATTGATAAACCCGAATGGCGTCCTGTAACTAGATTTGAAGGACAAGGTATTGATAAAGATCATGCCGTTAATGACATGTTATTTAGGAAGGTTTAAAGCGAACCCTCGTATTTAGAAATCTTGTTAATTCTGCGCACATGGCGCTCATCATGTGAAAATGGTGTCTCAACAAATGCATCAATGATTGCTCTGCACTCTTCAATCGAATGCATCCGTCCACCGATTCCAACAACATTGGCATTGTTGTGATCACGAGCAAGCTTTGCTGTTTCTACGCTCCAGGCCAACGCTGCCCGCACACCCTTGACCTTATTTGCAGCGATTTGTTCACCATTTCCGGAACCACCTAGAACAATTCCAAGTGATGCTGGATCTGCAGCAGATGCAACGGCCGCTGGAATACAAAAATCCGGATAGTCATCAACAGCGTCATATTCATGTGGTCCGTGATCTGTTACATCGTGACCTTTTCCTTGTAGATACTCAACAAGTGCGGCTTTGAGTTCTAAACCTGCATGATCGCTACCAATATGAATGCGCATGTGAGCATCTTGCCATGAGCATAGAAAAACCCGCCAAGTGATTGCTCAAGTGGCGGGTTTTTCTAGTCCCTTAGGAAGAAAGTGTTACTTATGGACGAGGACCTTTTGGACCCTTTGGAGGCTTTGGCCCCTTTGGACCCATTCCCTTACCGCGAACTGCATTTACATGCTCTGTTACATGTGCAGTTACTTCAGCCTTCTTTGCTGCTGCTTGAGCCGCAGTCATTGTGCCTGCTGTAACGCGAGCATCAATTTCTTGTGTCTTAAAAGCAACCAAGGCTGCGATCAACGCATCCTTCTTTGCACCTGCAATTGCACCCAGTGATTCACCAGCTGCAAGACGTGTCTTGATTGTTGCTGTATCCAGACCGATTGTTGTTGCAACTAGTGCTTCTTTTGCTGCATGTCGTGCATCATGCGCGGCTTTATTAGCTGCGTGATTGGCGTCATGGGCAGCTGACTTCGCAACTGACTTTTCAGATCCTCTGTCATGTGCTGAAGCGACTCCGATTGAACCAAGTGATAGTGCTGCAACAGTTATTGCAACAGCTGCCATTCTTTTCTTTGCTGACATTTGCATGTCCCTTCGTTTGTCGTGAATGTCATTGACCCCTCGTCAACCACTACCTGTAATCAACCGGTTCATGCTGAGGAAGATAGCAACTGAACCTGAAAACACCCTTAGAGAAATGAGGTGTTTCCCGTAGGGGATCCCACTGGTTTGAGCGTAAACGCCCTTGGGCTCGCCTTATTTGCCCATCTTTTTCACAGGTTCAGACTTGAAACCCCAAGAGAAGAAGGTGTTCCATGAAAGGCAGCAAATCCCTCATAGCAATAACTATCGCAGCAACACTCGCGCTAGCTCCCTCAGCTATCGCTGCGCCGAAGACAACAAGTAAGGCAGCAGGACGCGTAACAACTATTGTCAACACAATTTTAAGTGGTGCGGGTATTCCAACTAAGACAATTGGCATTAATGGAGATTTCTATATCGACACAAAGAATTTATATTTATATGGTCCGAAGATCAAAGGTGCTTGGAAAACAGGAACTTCTCTCAAGCAAGCTGACACAAAGTCTGTAACAACAGTTACTGGTGAAGTAGGTGCAACTGGTGACAAAGGTGCCCAAGGAGAAAAAGGAGATAAGGGCGCAACCGGAAGTACTGGAGCCACAGGTTCTGCAGGATTACCGGGAGCTGCTGGTGCAGCAGGTGCCAAAGGAAGTGATGGCGTAGCAGGATTGAGTGGCTCACCTGGTCCAGCTGGTACTCAAGGCGCAGCAGGTGCAAGTGGAACTGCAGGTGCAAGTGGTGCACAGGGTGCGCAAGGAATAAAAGGTGATGCAGGAGTTGCAGGTGCTGTCGGTGCACAAGGCGTGCAAGGGGTTAAGGGTGACACTGGAGTTGTAGGTGCGTCAGGAGCTGCGGGAATTTCTGCTTCTTTTTTCGTAGATCTAGGAACTTGGACATTAGGTACCAATCAAAATGTTGGCACAAGTGACTCCAATACTTTTGGAAATCTAGATGCAGGTTTCTACACTTTTGAGATTATGATTGATGGAACTTTCTCCCCAAACACAATTACTGATATGACAATTGGAATGCAATTGATTACGAGTGCGGGTACGTTGGACTATCGAGTGTTTGCGAGTGATTCGGCTGCATACATAAATGGATATGGAAATCGTCACTATCAATTTATGATCATCGGAAAACTCATCTGTACCGGAGCGACCACACTCAAACTGCGAGCAGTGGATCAATACGGTGCGACAGCAAACAACTTATTGAATTTCAGTGGCCGTGCCCTCATTAACAAGGTCGGATCCATCGGGTAAACAAACAATGGAGCGGGTGACCGGGATCGAACCGGCATGGCCAGCTTGGAAGGCTGGGGCTCTACCATTGAGCTACACCCGCAAATGAAAATCCGCTGCGTAGTTCAGCGTAATCACGCGTAAATCGTAAGGATTACCCAACGGTTCGTCCAAATCTTACACCGATTCTGACCATACTAATCCACCTAAAACCCCCCGAGGTGTGGCATGCTTGCCGCATGGCAAACTTCAAAGTTGGTAATAAGTTAATGTGTATTAAAGATTATAATAACAGCATGAAGCAAGGCGTGACCGGCGTCATAATCAAGGAAAACGAGGGGTTTATGACTTGGGACTTTGATATTTCCTATCTAGATGGTCGGGAGAAAATTTGTGTCAAAGGTCCTGACATGGAAAAGTACTTCGTAATAATCTAGTCCTTGCCACCACCATTCACGCTCTAGTAAATCAGGATAATTGGGATTTATGAGAGCCAAAATTGCTGAGTGGCTCGGCTTGCAAATCTCTCACCTGATTCCCGAATCATGGATTACTACGCAGTTGGGCATACGAATCAGCCTGATCATTCCTGATACATGGCAAGAGACTTTGGCTGTGATTGTTTGTGGAGCGTTAGGTGTTCTCACCTTTAAGCATTTTTGGAATCGCAGGCTTAGATAACGCACCCAGTTTTTAGTTTCGGTTGAGCTCGCCAATTAAGCCTTGAAGTTGCATCAGGGGCTAAATTTGCCTCAGGTTTATGGCTGATCGATCAAATTGGGGTACTGGGTCGGTAATCAGAGTACGAAATCTGGTTTAGACTCTCGCTTTGCGCCTCGGGGCGTAGCGTAGTGGCTAGCGCGCCTGCTTTGGGAGCAGGAGATCGGGAGTTCGAATCTCCCCGCCCCGACCAGTTCGTCTCGGTTCTTCTTCAATCCCTATAGGAGCAATTGTGAAAAGTTCAGTCGAAGTACTATCTCCAACTCGAGTGCGTTTAGATGTTGAAGTTGCTTACTCTGAGCTTGAATCACATGTAGCTAACGCTTATAAGAAGGTTGCTGCGCAGGTAAACATTCCTGGATTCCGTAAGGGAAAAATTCCTGCAGCGATGATCGATCAGCGCGTGGGCCGCGGGGCTGTAATCGATGAAGCAATCAATACAGCTCTTCCAATCTTTTATGGTCAAGCAGCTCGTGAGCACACAGTTGCTGTGATCGGTCGCCCAGAAGTTGATGTGAAAGAGTTTGTAGATAACGAGAAGCTTGTTTTCACTGTTGAAGTTGATGTTCGACCAGAGGTTGTCCTGCCAGATTTCTCAAAGATCACCATTGAAGTTGACGATGTGACAGTTGCTGATGCAGATGTTGATGAGCAGATCGAATCATTGCGCACACGCTTTGGAACATTGACAACTGTCGAGCGCGAAGTTAAGGATGGCGACTTCACAACCCTTGATCTGACTGCGTTTATTGATGGCCAAGAGGTTGATGGCGGACAAGCAAATGACATCTCGTATGAAGTTGGTTCAGACAAGATGATCGATGGTCTTGATGAAAAGCTGATCGGCATGAAGGCCGGAGATGTAAAGACATTTGAAACAGCGCTAGTTGGACAGCAAGAGGGTGAAAAGGGCGAGGTAACAGCAACAGTTAAGGCTGTGAAAGAGCGCGAACTTCCTCCAGTAGATGATGCATTTGCAAAGCTGGCATCAGAGTTCGACACAATTGCAGAGTTGAAAGCTGATTTTGTAGCACGCCTAGAGCGTGTGAAGAAGATGGAACAAGGCGCACAGGCACGCGACCGTCTTGTAGAAAAATTGCTAGCCGATAATGAGATTCCTGTTCCAGATAATCTGGTTGAACTTGAAGTAAATGATCACCTTGAGGGCGAAGGCCGTTTAGAAGATGCTGAGCACCGTGCCGAGGTTGATGGCCAGGTTCGCACATCTTTGAAATCTGATTTCTTGCTTGATGCAATCGTTGCTGCTGAAGAAGTGCAGGTAACTGAGATTGAGTTAACTGAGTACTTAGTGCGCACATCCCAGCGTTATGGAATGGCTCCGCAGCAGTTTGCAGAAGAGCTACAAAAGGCTGGACAGATTCAGCAGTTAGTAGCCGAAGTAACGCGCGCGAAGGCGTTGGCATCAGTTCTGGGTCGCATCACTGTTAAGGATGCTTCAGGCAATGTCATTGACCTCGAAGCGCTCGCCCCAAAGGCAAACCCTGCAGATCTAGTCGAAGAGGCCTAATTCCTCTCTGCCTACAGCGAACACAGCACACCTCACGCATGTATTTTTGATAATCGAGAAGCATTTGGGCTGCTTAATTGTTAGGGTCACTACAGGTAAATATACGGGAGGCAATTGACGTGGACACAGATGGCAAGATGAAGGATCGGATTTACAACCGCCTGCTTGAAGAGCGAATTGTTTTCATGTCAGGTGAAGTTCGCGATGACATGGCCAACATGGTCTGTGCTCAGTTGCTGCTTCTGTCATCACTTGATGCAAAGAAAGACATTTTCTTATACATCAACTCACCAGGCGGATCTGTGACAGCTGGAATGGCTGTCTATGACACCATGCAGTTGATTCCAAATGATGTTGCGACAGTAACTTTTGGAATGGCCGCTTCAATGGGTCAATTCCTTCTAACATCAGGAGCCAAAGGCAAGCGTTACTCAACGAAGAACTCTCGTATTTTGATGCACCAACCACTGGGTGGAATTGGTGGAACCGCAATTGATATTCGGATTCAAGCTGAGCAAATGGCTATTACCAAGCAGACTCTTTCCGAGTTAAATGCTTTGCACACAGGTCAATCTCTAGAGAAAATTCTTGCAGACTCAGATCGCGATAATTGGTTCAATGCAGATGATGCAAAGGATTATGGCTTTGTTGATCATGTAGTCACTTCACTGGGACAAATCACTGGAGGGAAAGCGTAATGACATTCCAAGAAATTAACGCACGCTACGTTCTTCCAACTGTTGAAGAAAAGACAGCCTATGGATACAAGCGTCAAGATCCGTACACAAAGCTTTTTGAAGAGCGCATTATCTTTCTGGGTCAGCCAATCGATGACACAGTTGCAAACGATGTCATGGCGCAGCTCTTGACTCTGGAATCTATGGATCCAGATCGCGACATCATGATTTATATCAACTCACCTGGTGGCTCATTCACAGCGCTAACTGCAATTTATGACACTATGCAATTTGTGCGCCCAGATATCAGCACAATTTGCTTGGGCCAAGCAGCATCTGCTGCAGCGGTCATTCTTGCAGGAGGTGCTAAGGGAAAGCGTTATGCGCTAGAGCATTCACGCATCTTGATTCACCAACCATCATCTGAAGGTGGCGGACAGGCATCTGATATCGAGATTCAAGCACGCGAAATTGATCGCATCACCCGCTTGCAAGAAGACTTGCTCTCACGCCATGTGGTCAAATCATCTGAAGAGATTCGCAAAGATATTGAACGTGACAAGATTCTTACAGCAGCAGAAGCTGTTGAATACGGAATCATCGATCAAGTACTTGCATCACGAAAGGCAAAGAAGTAACTCTTCTTTTACATTAATTGAAACTATTTGAGCCGGGTTCCCTTTGGAGTTATAAGGGATACCGGCTCTTTTGGTTTTCAAACAGTATTTTTGTTCTAGGAGCATCAGCATTTCCGATTGCACTGGCTGTTGCTGTTCTTGATGCAGGAGGAACAGCTACTTCTTTAGGATTGATTCTTGGAGCACGAATTTTATCGGGTGTAGTTTTTGCACCATTTGCAGGTGTGTGGGCCGACAGATTGCCGCGCAGAAATGTAATGATTGGCTCGGATCTCTTTAGATCTGCATTGGTTGTTTCAATGGTTTTTGTTTCAACTCCAACAATGCCTCATTTCTTATTAGGGTTGGCTGTTTTCTTGATGGGTGTTGGTGATGCTTTTGGCGCAGCTGCGGCTGGGGCGATAGTCCCAAGTCTGGTCCCTGATGAAAAACTTCCTGCAGCAAATGTTGCGCGCAACATCGTTACTAAAGGTGCATCAATTGTTGGCCCCGGTATAGGTGGTGCATCAGTGCTTTTAATTGGCGCCAGACTAACCTTTGTCTTTACAGCTGTTGCTTTTGCATTGGGAACTTATTTTCTCTCGAAAATTCAAGAAGATATCAACGGTAAAGAGCGCGAGCAAGAGCCGTTCATGGTGGAGCTGCGCGAAGGTTTGCGCACCGTCAGAGATATTCCTTGGATTGGCGCAATGATTCTGATGGTCTCAGTTCAATTAATGGTTGTGCTTGCCGCCGAAACAGTTTTACTACCAGTAATTAGCCGACGTGAATTTGATTCAAATGCGCCATTTGCAATGGCTGCGATCGCTTTTTCAGTCGGCAGTATTATTTCGGCGCTGATCTGCGTAAAGGTGAGAGTTAAACATGAAGGCTATGTGTCAATCTTTGTGTGGATGTTTATCATCATCGCTCCGCTGGCCTTGGCATTTCCGGTTTCTGCAACATTTTTGGTTATCGCATATTTATTGGCAGGATTTTCAGTTGGGCCATGGGAAGCATGGTGGTCTTCTGCTGTGCAAAGAGAAGTCCCACAACATCTACAGGGTCGGGTATTTTCAATTGACCACATGGGATCTGCAGGGTTGATGCCAATTGGAATGGCGTTAATTGGCCCAGCTGTTGCATTGTTTGGTGAAAAAGAGTTATTGATAGGTGCATCAATTTTCCATGTGCTTATTACCTTTGCAATCCTTGGAGTGCCTGGGGTGAAGGATATGAAGATGCCAAAGAAAGAAATCGACACTGATTATTCTAACGGCGAACACAAGTAAGCCTAAAAACCCAAGCATAAATTCAGGTAAGAACCTAAAATTAGGCCATGACAAGAATCGGTGAAACAAGCGATCTGCTCAAGTGCTCCTTCTGCGGCAAAACCCAGAAGCAAGTTAAAAAGCTGATTGCCGGTCCTGGCGTTTATATCTGTGATGAATGTATCGAGCTGTGTAATGAGATCATTGTTGAAGAACTTACCGAAGCAGCATCACTTGGCCTGGCAGAGCTTCCAAAGCCACAAGCAATCTTTGAATTTCTAGATCAATATGTAATTGGACAAGATCGTGCCAAGAAGTCTTTATCTGTTGCGGTGTACAACCACTACAAGCGCGTGCAAAGCGGTGAACCAAAGGGTGACGGTGCTATTGAATTAGCAAAGTCCAATATTTTGATGCTCGGACCAACTGGTTGTGGCAAGACGCTAATGGCACAAACTTTGGCTCGCATGTTAAACGTTCCATTTGCGATAGCAGATGCAACAGCGTTAACTGAAGCAGGCTATGTTGGTGAAGATGTTGAAAACATTTTGCTCAAGCTTTTACAGGCGGCAGATTACGATGTGAAAAAAGCTGAAACTGGAATCATCTATATCGATGAGATCGATAAGGTTGCCCGCAAATCTGAAAACCCATCGATCACACGAGATGTTTCAGGTGAAGGTGTTCAACAAGCGCTCCTAAAGATTCTGGAAGGAACTGTTGCATCAGTTCCGCCTCAAGGGGGACGCAAGCACCCACATCAAGAATTTATTCAGATCGACACAACAAATGTCTTGTTCATCGTTGGCGGGGCATTTTCTGGTCTTGAGAAGATTATTGAAAGCCGCATTGGAAAATCAGGAGTTGGCTTTAATGCAACGTTGCAGGATGCCTCAGATAAGAACCGTAAGGATATTTTTGCTGATGTAATGCCGGAAGACCTTTTGAAGTTTGGCATGATTCCAGAATTCATCGGACGCCTTCCAGTATTAACAAGTGTTGAAAACCTTGATAAGCCTGCATTGATGCAGATCCTTACCGAGCCAAAGAATGCTCTGGTGAAGCAGTATCAGCGCCTATTTAATCTTGATCATGTCGAACTTGAATTTGATGAAGAAGCCTTGCTGGCAATTGCAGACCTTGCACAGGAACGCGGAACAGGAGCTCGTGGACTTCGAGCAATCATGGAATCAGTACTTCTTACAGTGATGTATGACGTGCCAAGCCGTACAGACATTGAAAAGGTGATTATCACCAAGGAGTGCATCACATCTGGTGGTGCGCCAACTTTGGTAAATCACACAGGTCCAAAGCGCTCACGAGCACCAAAAGGTACTGAGGAGAAGAGCGCATAATCTAGACTGCGCACTATGTCTTCGACCCGCGAATTAGCCGCATCTTTCTCGCCAAACGAGATCGAAGCTGTGCTGTATGAAAAGTGGATGAAGGCTGGATATTTCACAGCTGATGCAACTTCTAGCAAGCCACCTTTTTCAATAGTTTTGCCGCCTCCCAATGTGACTGGTGTTTTACATATTGGCCACGCACTCGATCAAACTTTGCAGGATTGTCTAACGCGCATGAAGCGCATGCAAGGCTTTGAAGTTTTGTGGTTGCCCGGAATGGACCACGCAGGCATCGCAACTCAAAACGTTGTTGAAAAACAATTAGCATCTAGCGGTAAGTCACGCCATGATCTTGGCCGCGAAGAATTTGTTAAAAAAGTGTGGGAATGGAAAGAAGAATCAGGCGGGGCAATTCTTGGACAGATGAAGCGCTTGGGCTCTTCAGTGGATTGGTCTCGCGAGCGTTTTACAATGGATGAAGGAATGTCCAAGGCTGTTGTGACAATTTTTAAGCGTATGTATGAGGCAGATTTAATCTATCGCGCAGAGCGAATTATTAACTGGTGCCCACGATGCTTAACGGCGTTGTCTGACATAGAAGTAGAGCACAGTGATGATGCAGGCGAGTTAGTTTCAATTCGCTACGGCGATGGCGAGACAGCAATTGTTGTTGCAACAACTCGTGCCGAAACAATGCTGGGCGATACAGCTGTTGCAGTTCATCCAGATGACAAGCGCTATGCGCACATGATTGGTAAGACTGTAAAGGTGCCGCTGATTAATCGCGAGATCCCAATTGTTGCAGACGAACATGTTGATCCTGCTTTTGGTACAGGTGCGGTCAAGGTAACTCCTGCCCACGATGTGAATGACTTTGAGATCGGTGTGCGCCATAACTTGGCAAATATTGTGATTTTAGATGCTGATGCAAAAGTAATTGGTACCAATAGCGCCTTTGATGGCATGGATCGCTTTGATGCACGTAAGGCTGTTGTTGATGCGCTACGCGCTGAAGGCCGCATAGTTGCTGAAAAGCGTCCATACATGCACGCAGTTGGACATTGTTCTCGCTGCGATATAACCGTTGAGCCACGTTTATCAAAGCAGTGGTTTGTAAAGGTTGCACCCATGGCAAAGGCTTCAGCAGATGCTGTGCGAAGCGGCGCTGTAAAGATTGAACCTGAAGCTCTTGCACCACGTTATTTTGATTGGGTCGACAACATGCACGACTGGTGTATTTCTCGTCAGTTGTGGTGGGGTCACAGAATTCCTGTTTGGTATGGACCAAACGGTGAAGTACAAGTTGTTGGTCCTGATGAGACCGCACCTGCTGGTTGGACACAAGATCCAGATGTATTAGACACCTGGTTCTCATCTGGTCAGTGGGCATTTTCTACCTTTGGTTGGCCAGAAAAGTCAGCAGATCTTGCAAAGTTCTACCCAACTTCAGTTCTTGTAACTGGTTATGACATATTGTTCTTCTGGGTTGTGCGCATGATGATGATGTCAACATTTGCAATGGATGGTGTTGCACCCTTTAAGACAATTATGTTGCACGGCTTAGTACGCGACCAATTTGGTAAGAAGATGTCAAAGAGTCGTGGAAATGTTGTAGACCCAATTGAATTTATGGATAAGTACGGTGCAGATGCGCTGCGCTTTACATTGGCACGCGGTGCTAACCCAGGCACAGATCAAGCACTTGCCGAAGACTGGATCGGTGGTTCACGTAACTTTGCAACAAAGCTGTGGAATGCAACCCGTTTTGCAATGATGAATGGTGCAACTGTTTCAGGTGATTTGCCACCACTTGATTCGCTGAATGCTATTGATAAGTGGATTCTTAGCCGTTTGTCTGAAACCGTGAAGGAAACAACAGAGCTTCTAGAAAAGTATGAATTTTCTCGTGCATGTGAATTGATGTATCACTTTGCATGGGATGATCTGTGTGACTGGTATCTAGAACTATCTAAGGAAGCCTTCTCATCAGGTTCGGCAGATTCAACTAAGCGCGTACTTGGTTATGTTTTGGACCAATTGTTCCGATTAATGCATCCAGTCATGCCATTTATTACAGAACAAATGTGGACCACCTTAACTGGGGGAGAGTCTCTTGTTGTGGCAGAGTGGCCAACAGCTAACCCTGCCCATGTTGATAAGAAGGCAGAAAACCTTGTTGGTCAGTTGCAGGAGATCATTACAGAGGTGCGACGATTTAGAAACGATCAGGGAATCAAGAGTTCATTAAAGATTCCTGGCCGTATTGTCGCAACTGGTGAAATTGCTCAATACGCATCTGCAGTTGCTTTTGTTGTGCGCATGGAACTTGGGGATATAACACCGAGTGCCAAGTGTGAAGCAGCAGGGGTCACCATTGAATTTGATTTAACCGAATCAATCGATGTTGTTGCAGAGCGTGCTCGGCTTGAAAAGGATTTAGTAACGGCTAACAAGGATAAGCAAACCGCTGAAGTGAAGTTAAACAACCAGGGCTTTATGGCTAAAGCCCCAGAGGAAGTTGTTGTTGAAATTCGTGAGCGACTTGAAAAGACAACTGTCGATATTGCGCGCATTACTTCAGCATTAGCAGCATTGCCACAAGCATGATGATTTCACCTGACGATCAAGAAAGAGTAGATGCGATCGAGCAGGCCTTGCTTGCTCGTTGGCCAGAAACTCGTATCGCGCCATCTACTGAACGCATTGCAGCCCTAGTTGATCTTTTAGGTTCACCCCAGTTGACCTATCCAACGATCCATATCGGTGGAACTAATGGCAAGACAACGACATCTCGCATGATTGATTCATTGTTATTTGCACATGGCCTGCGCACTGGACGCTTTACTAGTCCACATCTTGAAACTTACCGAGAGCGCATTGCAATTAACGGTGAACCAATTGATCCTAAAGAATTAATCTTTTCCTACAATGACATTGCTGCTTATCTTGATTTAATGGATACAAAGTTTGAACATCCCATTTCATTCTTTGAGGCAATTACTGCACTGGCTTTTGCAGCATTTGCAGAACATCCTGTGGATGTTGGAGTTATTGAAGTTGGCATGGGCGGGCAGTGGGATGCAACAAATGTTGTTGATGCTGATGTTTCTGTATTAATGCCTATTGGTTTTGACCATATGGAGTACTTGGGTAACACATTGCATGAAATTGCCGCTACTAAGGCTGGAATCATTAAAGAAGGTGGCTTTGTAGTCCTTGCCCAGCAAGAGCCTGAGGCTGCCAAGGAATTAATCCGCAAAGCTGCTGAAGTAGGCGCAGATGTGGTGCGAGAAGGTATCGAATATTCAGTGGCATCAAGGGCGGTTGCTGTTGGCGGGCAACTACTTACTATTCAAGGCATTCATGACACTTATGATGAAATTTTCTTACCCTTACATGGTCGCCATCAAGCAGCAAATGCCGCATCTGCCCTAGTTGCAGTAGAGGTATTTTTTGGTGATCAACCACTAGATATTGATGCGGTGCGCGCCGGTTTTGCTGCCGTTACTTCGCCTGGGCGGTGCGAGGTTGTCCATCGGGAACCAACTGTAATTTTGGATGCGGCACATAACCCACACGGCGCAAAAGCTCTGGCAGACACCTTGCTTAATGAATTCAACTTTGATGAAATTATTGCTGTTGTGGGCGTATTTGGCGATAAGGATGCAACAGGAATCTTCCAAGAGTTAGAGCAGGTTGTTGACCATGTGATCGTCACACAGAGTTCTTCAACACGTGCCATGCCATCTGGTGAGTTAGAAAAGATTGCCTCAAAGATATTTGGAGCAGATCGTGTCTTTGAAGTTTCAGATTTAGGCGCTGCCCTTGATAGAGCGGTCGGGGATGCTGTGCGTCCGCTGAGTGAAGACACAGTTGGAATTATTGTCACAGGCTCTGTTGTCACAGTTGGTGAAGCTCGGACATATCTACGGAAGAAGTTTGCACAATGAAAATTCTTGGAGCATCAGTTCTGATTGCTGAGAGTATGACCATGGGCTTTGCAATCCTGCTAGCGATGAAAGATCATTCAACTGCAGCAATCATTTATGGCTGTGTGGTCTCTTTCTTGCTATTTCTTGCAGCTGGACTTGTTCGACGCCCCGGCGGATTTGTAATTGGTTCAATCATGCAAGTAGCGATGATTGGCTTTGGATTTGTTGAGCCATCCTTCTTCATTATTGGGGTGGTCTTGATTGGTCTGTGGGTGGCAGCCATAGTGGTGGGCCGGAAGGGTGAGGCCGCCCGCGCTGCCTTGCTGGCTGCAGGGCCTAAAAAACCCTAATAGACTGGGCGAGTGAGCACAGAGAAAACTCTAATCCTGGTCAAGCCAGATGGCGTTGCCCGCGGTTTAGTTGGCGAAGTAATTTCACGTGTTGAAGCAAAGGGTTATGCAATTGATTCTTTGCGCATGCTGCAAGCAGATCGTGCATTACTAGAAAAGCATTATGTAGAACATATTGGTAAGCCATTTTATGAACCACTAGTTGAGTTCATGATGTCTGGTCCAATTGTTGCAATCGTTGCATCTGGCAATCGCGTCATCGAAGGCTTTCGTTCATTAGCTGGTGTAACAGATCCAACTGTTGCAGCACCTGGAACAATCCGTGGTGACCTAGCACGTGATCAAGGAACCAAAGTTGTGCAAAATATTGTTCATGGCTCTGATTCACCAGAATCTGCAGCTCGTGAAATTCAGATTTTTTTCCCAAAGAGTTAATTCCCCGCACAAAAAAAGTACAAGGAGTAAAAATGTCATCAGGAAGCAGAATGTCCTTCATTGGTCGCGATATGGCCGTTGACTTAGGCACAGCAAACACGCTTGTGTATGTGCGCGGACGTGGCATTGTTCTGAACGAGCCTTCAGTAGTTGCTGTTAACCAAGACACAGGCGGAATTCTGGCTGTTGGTATTGAAGCAAAGAAGATGATTGGTCGTACTCCTGGCAACATCGTTGCAATTCGTCCTTTGAAGGATGGCGTGATCGCAGACTTTGATACAACAGAGCGCATGTTGCGTTACTTCATCCAAAAGGTGCACCGTCGTCGTTACTTGGCTAAGCCTCGTATTGTTGTGTGTGTTCCATCAGGTATTACTGGTGTGGAACAGCGCGCAGTAAAAGATGCTGGTTATGCAGCTGGTGCACGTAAGGTCTACATCATTGAAGAGCCAATGGCAGCAGCAATCGGTGCTGGTCTTCCAATCCATGAGCCAACAGGCAACATGGTTGTAGATATCGGTGGCGGTACGACTGAAGTTGCTGTTATCTCATTGGGCGGAATCGTTACCTCACTATCTATTCGTGTGGGCGGTGATGAGCTAGATCAATCAATTATTAACTGGGTTAAGCGTGAATTCTCCCTACTCCTAGGTGAGCGCACAGCAGAAGAGATCAAGATGGCTATCGGATCTGCTTACCCATTAGCTGGAGAAAATGATGCGGAAATTCGCGGTCGCGACTTAGCAACAGGTCTGCCAAAGACGATCGTTGTTTCAGCAGCTGAAATTCGCAAGGCGTTAGAAGAGCCAGTGAACCAAATTATTAATGCTGTTAAGAGCACACTTGATAAGACTCCACCTGAGCTTGCTTCAGATCTAATGGATCGTGGCATTGTTCTTACTGGTGGAGGAGCACTTCTTAAGGGACTCGATGAGCGCCTTCGCAAAGAAACTGGAATGCCAATTCACATTGCAGAGCGTCCCTTGGATGCAGTTGCAGAAGGTTCTGGAAAGTGCATCGAAGAGTTTGAAGCTCTTGAGAAGGTTCTAATCTCCGAGCCTCGTCGATAGCGCCTTTCGTAAATGCGTAACGGAGGACGCGCACGTTTGTTGTTAGTGACATTAATTGTCACTTCACTCTTTCTCATTACTTTAGATCTACGCGGCGTTAAAGTCATTGACGGCTTCAAGCAGGGTTCACAAACGATCATGTCCCCATTTCAGCGGGCAGGCAGCGCGGTCTTATCGCCAGTGAAGAGCTTCTTTTCTGATGTTACTCATCTAGGTCGAACCCGTAATCAGATTGAGAAGCTGCAAGCTGAGAATGCAAACTTAAAGTCAAAGCTAATTAATCGTAAAAATGCAGATGCACAACTAAAACAGCTCAAAGGAATATTGGATTTAGCAGGAACTGCCGGTTACAAGATTGTCAGCGCTAGGGTGATTAGCCATGGATCAAGTCAATCCTTTTCACAGACAGTCACTATTGATATTGGAAGTAATGCTGGAATCAAAAAGAACATGACAGTGCTGTCTCAATACGGAATTGCTGGTGTTGTGAAAGATGTGTATCCAACAACTGCATTGATCCAATTGGCGAGTGATCCAGGTTTTAGAATTGGTGCGCGTATTGCTGGGACCCAGCAAATTGGAATCCTGACAGGACGCGGAACTCGCTCTGCGGGGCTGCAACTATTGGATAATTCGACCACCGTTAAGGAGGGCGACATTTTGCTTTCTCGCGGAAGTATCGCAAATCGCCCCTTTGTTCCAGGTGTTCCTTTGGGATATGTGACAAGTGTTGATAATTCAGCCGGCGCTGTGGCTCAGACAGCAACTATTCATTACTACACAAACTTCTCAACACTCGGAGTCGTTGCAGTTGTCGTCAGTGGCTCGAGCTCCAATCCAGGTGATGCGCTAGTTCCAGCTAAGCCTCGTGTTACACCAATTCCGACGGTGACGGTTTTTGTAACTCCATCACCATCACCTACAAAGTAGCCACCATGCTGACCCGCCAATTTTCAATTGCAGTCCCAATCTTTCTTACGATTTATGTCATTCAAGAAGCATTTGTCTCACAGATTCGTTTACCCGGCGGTGGATTTTCAATTTTGTTGATCTTTGCCCTCACATGGGCTGTGCTCAGTGAAACTGAGGTTGCAGCCGTTATTGGCTTTGCAGCCGGCTTTTTGATGGACTTATCCCAAACCGCTGCCGGGCCATTTGGTCAGTGGACTTTGATTATGTTATTAGCTGGATATGCGATTTCTTATATTGGTTATGGCGATGACAATGTGCAGTCAAATGCAATTGGCATTGTTTTCTTTGTCGTGATTGCAAATCTTTTGGTTGAAATTGCCTA
This sequence comes from Candidatus Planktophila sp., assembly GCA_021741905.1. Taxonomy (GTDB): domain Bacteria; phylum Actinomycetota; class Actinomycetes; order Nanopelagicales; family Nanopelagicaceae; genus Planktophila. Next base: position 25,532 of record JAIOWZ010000008.1, read on the forward strand.
CGTTGCAAGCGGGGCGCTGCTGGGAGTCCCATTTGGTTCATTTCTTCAAATCGTCATCACCTTGTTTGGAATGAGTATTTGGGCGATATTGATTTCACCAATTTTGCTGCCGATATTTACTCGTTTGCATGCAGTTATTTTTGATTCACGGTCAGCGCTATGAACAATAAATCTCGACTATCTTTACTAGTTGTTCAAATCCTCGTTGTTTCCTTAATGACAGCATTATTTGGTCGTCTATTTTATTTACAAGTTGCAGCAGGGCCTAAATACCGTGAAGCAGCCCTTAGTATCCAAAGTCGAGATGTTGTATCACCTGCTACGCGTGGGTTGATTGTTGATGGATACGGAGTTCCATTAGCAATGAATAAGGCGGGCTTAGCAATCACAATCGACCGCATTGCTATTGATAAGTTAGAGGATAAAGGCGTTGGAGTTATGAAGCGCTTGGCAGTTCTGCTCAACCTAAAGTATGCAGATATTTATCAGAACACCAGATTGTGTGGCGAACTTCCTAAAGGAGAAAAAGTTGGTTGCTGGCAGGGATCTAGATTCCAACCGATTCCTATTACAAAATCTGCTGACCCTGATATCGCCCTACAAATAGTTGAGCGCTCCGATGAATTTCCAGGTGTTGACGCCCAACCAGTTGCTATTCGAAGTTATCCAAGTTATCTAGATGTAAATGCTGCGCACGTTCTGGGTTATGTCGGCCCACTTACAGAGTCAGATTTATTGGCGTCAAACGGAACGCAGTACTTCCGGAGCGAAACTATTGGCAAAACCGGCCTTGAAATTCAATACGACTCTTTCCTTCGTGGCCAACCGGGAATTCGAACAGTCATTGTTGACCGTAAAGAATCGATTACTCGCGAGAGCCAAAATACACAACCGGTTGCGGGTAACCACCTTGTGACAAGTTTGGATGTTCGATTACAAGCAGCGACTGAGAAAGCGCTTAAGGAAGCGGTTCTGCGTGGACGTGCCAATGGATACACATCTGATTCAGGCGCGGCAATAGTGATGGATATAAAAACAGGTCGAATTTTAGCTCTTGCTTCTTATCCAACTTATGATCCCAACGCCTGGGAAAAAGGTTTAACTATTGAGCAAGCCGCGGATTTGTTTAGTGAAAAGAAATCAGTGCCGGCACTTAATAGAGCACTACAAGGTTTGTTTGCACCAGCTTCAACTTTCAAGGTGGTCTCGGTAGTTGCTGCTGCCTCTGCCGGCTATGACTTGAATGCAAACTACAAGTGCCCTTCCCAGGTGCAGGTCGGTACGCGCGCTTTTCAGAACTTTGATAGTAAAAATCAAGGAACTATGAATATGAAGAAAGCTATTGCAGTCTCGTGTGACACCATTTGGTATCAAATCGCCTTTGATGAATGGCTTCGAGATGGTGGCTTAAAGCCAAAATCTGACCCGAATGATTACTTCTTCAAGGCAGCCCAGGCCTTCCAGATCACTGAAAGAGTCGGAATTGATCTGCCTTCAGAGTCTCGTTCTCGACTTGCTGATCGGGAGTACAAAAAGAAGTGGTACGAGCAGAACAAAGACTTCTATTGCAACTATAAGACTCGTGCAACAAAGGCACAGCAGACGCCCTTCTTATTGCAATTAGCTGCCGAGAACTGTGTGGACGGGGACAAAATCCGTGCCGGAGATGCTGTTAACTTTTCTATCGGCCAAGGTGACACTGTTGTGACGCCACTGAAGTTAACCCAGATGTATGCAGCAATTGCAAACGGCGGAACAATCTGGCAGGCAAATATTGCAAAGGCGGTTGTTAAAACTGATGGCACTGTCATTGAGACATTTACACCACAAAAACTTGGCACCTTAGATGTTGACGCTTCGACAATTAAGTTCTTGCAAGATTCACTTCGCGAGGTCGTTGTAAGTGGAACAGGTGCTGGAGCATTCTCAGGGTTTCCAATTGAAGTCAGCGGCAAGACTGGTACGGGTCAGGTTTTTGGTAAAAATCCCAATGGATCTTTGAAAGATGACACTTCATGGTTTGCATCTTTTGCACCTAGTAATAACCCACGGTATGCAGTGGTCATGATGGTTGGCCAAGGCGGATTTGGTGCATCAACATCTGGTGTTGGTGTGCGACAGATTTATGAAGCAATCTATGGAGTCTCTGGCAATAAAATCATTCCTGGCGCGGCGTTGTTCCCTGAAGGAAAGCCTCCTACACAATTACCTAAGATTTCACCGGCAACTAAACCAAAGGAGACAGGCAAGTGAGCCAGATACAAGCTCGCCAGCGTCTCTATCGGCGCAGTCGTCAATCCTTAGTCCATGGATTTGATCCGGTATTAACCGCTGTTGTTGGGTTGTTACTTTTTATTGGAACTCTTCTTGTTTGGGCTGCAACCCGTGATTGGTACACCCGCAACGGGCTAGATGGTCAGTACTACCTAAAGCGCCACATTATTAACATCATGATTGGTTTGGTGTTGGCATATGCGGTAACTGTTATTGATTACCGCTTACTTCGTGCATACACCCCGTTCTTGTGGGGCGCTGGCGTACTGGGGTTGGTGATCGTTTTAATCCCTGGCTTAGGTAGCGAAGTTAATGGCGCAAAGGCCTGGATTGCATTACCTGGTGGATTCCAAATTCAGCCGGCTGAGTTAGCCAAGATTGCAATTATTATTGGTATGTCCATGATCTTGTCAGAGCGTTCGCATGACAGCGATGGACCAACGAGTTCGGATGTGTTGCAAGCATTAGCGGTAGCTGCAATCCCGGTTTTATTAATCATTATTCAACCTGATATGGGAACTGTTTTAATTATTTCAGCAGCGGTCGTAACAATCATTGCAGTATCTGGAGCACCGGCACGTTGGGTCGTTGGATTATTACTGCTTGCAGTGCTGGGTGGATTTGTAGCGGTCAAAGCTGGTGTCATAAGTGAGTATCAAGTAAATCGCTTGCAAACTTTTGTTGATCCAAATGCTGATACCCAAGGTGCTGGATATCAACTACGCCAAGCACGCATCACTGTGGGATCTGGTGGATTACTTGGTACTGGATTATTTAATGGCCCACAAACAAGTGGTCGGTTTGTGCCAGAACAACAAACAGACTTTATTTTCACAGTCGCTGGTGAACAACTTGGTTTCCTGGGCAGTGGTGCAATTTTGATCCTCTATCTAATTTTATTAATGCGAGGTTTTTCAATCGCCCGGCGAACGAGCGATCCATTTGGGCGATTGGTTTGTACAGGAGTAATCGCATGGTTTGCATTCCAGATTTTTGAAAATATCGGAATGACCCTGGGCTTGATGCCGATGACAGGGGTGCCGTTGCCCTTTATTTCCTATGGCGGATCATCCATGTTTGCCACCTTGATTGGCATCGGCTTGCTGCAGAACGTTCACGCTCGTTTACGCGGGTAAATAGGCAAATCGCCCCTGCTCTGCCATAATTGAGACACTAGTTCAGCGCGGCTCGCGATCAATCGCGAAACAAGCCCAGCGCGAACGGTACGGAAAACCCAACAGGATTTTTTAAGAAGACAGTCTGCACAAGCAGACACAAAGGATTTGGTGCCATGGCGATTGAGCCTAAAACACCGCGCAAGCGTGCGGTTAAGAAAGCATCTGCGAAAGCAGATACCCCCGTTACCGAGGTAACTGAGGAAAAGAAGATAACTCGTAAAAAAGCAGCAGCTATTCCAGTTGCAATCTTTCAAGCAGCTCCTGAAAAGCCAGCTGCCAAGAAAGAAGCGACAGATAACAAGCCGCGCAAGAAGGCTGTTGCAAAAAATGAGACAGCTGATGTTTCAGAAAAACCAGCAGTTGCCGCCGATTCAGAATCTGGAGATTCTGAAGATCGCGCGAACCGTAACCGCCGCCGTCGTCGTGGTGGCCGTGGTCGCCGCAAGCCAGGTGCTGGCGATGCAGCCAATACGGAAAATAATGATGAGAATTCAAGTGAAGAATCAGCTGATGAGGATTCAGCAGAAGGTTCAACATCTACTCGACGTCGCCGTCGCCGTCGCGCGACAGGTGAGGGCGTAACACCAGGGGAAACCATTGAAGAAGATGGTGTCATCACGGTTGTTAAGGTCCGCGAAAAGCGTGAACGAGTAGAGCGTCCAGCACGCCCTGATCGCAATGACCGCGGTAGCCGAAACCGTCGTGATCGCAATGACCGAAACGATCGTGGCGGACGCAGTGATTACCGCGAGCCATATCGCAAGCGCGGAACAATCATTACCGATGGAGAGTTCTTAGCTCGTCGCGAAAACGTTGATCGTGAAATGTTAGTTCGCCAGATTGCAGACCGCACGCAGATCGCAGTAATTGAAGATGGCGTCATGGTTGAGCATTACGTCAACCGCAATAGCAACCAGTCCTACGTCGGTAACGTTTATCTAGGTCGTGTACAAAATGTTCTTCCTTCAATGGAGGCAGCATTCGTTGATATCGGCAAGGGTCGCAACGCGGTTCTCTACGCTGGTGAGGTTAATTGGGATGCCGCTGGTATTTCAGAGTCTGCTCCACGCAAAATTGAAACAGTATTAAAGACAGGCCAACCTGTATTAGTTCAGGTTACTAAGGATCCCATTGGTCAAAAGGGTGCACGCCTAACAAGCCAAATTTCCTTGCCGGGGCGTTACGTTGTCTATGTTCCAGGTGGCGGCATGTCAGGAATCTCAAAGCGCCTTCCTGAAGAAGAGCGCTCACGTTTGAAAGCAATCTTGAAGAACTTAATTCCTGAAGAAGCTGGGGTGATTGTTCGTACCGCTGCAGAAGGTGTGAGTGAAGAAGATTTAACAAGTGATGTTGCACGTCTAAAGGCGCAATGGGATGACATCTATGCCAAGAGTCAGAATGCAAACTTCCATCCACCTGCCGCTTTATATGAAGAGCCAGATCTGGCTGTTCGTGTTATCCGCGATATCTTCAATGAAGATTTCCGCAAGCTAACTGTTCAGGGCTCAACTGCTTGGGATGAAGTTACCAATTACCTTGGTTTCATCGCACCAGAGCTCACACAAAAAATTGAGAAATACACCGGAACCGGCGACTTATTTGCTGACTTCCGCGTTGAAGAACAACTTGCAAAAGCATTTGATCGCAAGGTTTACCTGCCTTCAGGTGGTTCCCTTGTTATTGATCGCACCGAAGCAATGATTGTTATTGACGTCAACACCGGTAAGTTCATCGGTAAGGGTGGAAACCTGGAAGAGACTGTTACTAAGAACAACTTAGAAGCAGCAGAAGAAATTGCACGCCAGCTTCGTCTTCGCGACCTTGGCGGAATTGTTGTAATCGACTTCATCGATATGATTCTTGAATCAAACCGTGAAGCTGTGCTGCGTCGCTTAGTTGAATGTCTTGGTCGAGATCGCACAAAGCACCAGGTTGCAGAAGTTACTTCTCTTGGTCTTGTTCAGATGACACGTAAGCGTGTTGGTCAGGGACTGATCGAAGCTTTCTCAACTACTTGTGATTCATGTAGTGGACGCGGAATTCATATTCATATGGAGCCGGTAAAGATGAAGGCCCCAGCGCCTCAAATCGATACTCCTTCTTCTCAGCATGAAGATGCTGACGAAAAGGATGCGACAGCTCATGAGTTCCATGAATCTCTCAATGACGATGCCACTACAGAAGAGCCAGAAGCTCCCAAGGTTGAAGTGAAGGCTGGTGGGCGAAAGCGCCGCCGTGCCTCATCTTCAGGCATCATCACCGCCTAAATCCAACCCCGATTTGAGCCTGAGCGCTCAACTCGGTACCCTTACCCTTCAACGCAGAAACCTAAAGTTCGGAGAACTACGCACGTGGCAAATATCAAGTCTCAGATCAAGCGCATCAAGACCAATGAGAAGGCACGCCTTCGTAACAAGTCTGTGAGCTCATCTATCAAGACAGCCGTACGTAAGTTCCGCGACGCTGTAACTGCAGGAGATGCAGCAGCGATCACAACTGAACTCCGCGCCGCATCACAATCATTGGATGTCGCAGTTCAAAAGGGTGTTCTTCACAAGAACTCAGCAGCAAACAAGAAGTCTTCAATGGCTAAGGCAGCTGCCAAAGCCGGCGCACGTTAATCCTTTTACTACTTTAAAGCGAGGCTAGGTTCATGCCTGCAATTTCACTTGCTAAGGCCCCGCAACCAGCATCAACAAATCCGGCGCAGATTCGTAACTTCTGCATCATTGCCCACATTGATCACGGTAAATCAACTCTTGCCGATCGCATGTTGGGTATCACCGAAGTTGTAGAGGCTCGCAATATGCGCGCACAGTATTTAGATCGCATGGATATTGAACGCGAACGCGGAATCACTATTAAATCTCAAGCAGTTCGTTTGCCATGGCGTTCAGGAATAGATGGCGGCGAGTACATCTTGAACATGATCGACACACCTGGTCACGTTGACTTTACCTACGAAGTATCGCGCTCGCTAGCAGCATGCGAAGGTGCTGTCCTTCTTGTTGACTGCGCACAAGGAATCGAAGCACAAACACTTGCAAACCTTTATCTTGCGATGGAAAACAACTTAACGATCATTCCTGTCTTGAATAAAATTGATCTACCTAACGCTCAACCAGAAAAGTTTGCAGCAGAGCTTGCCCGCTTGATTGGCTGCCAACCAGAGGATTGCTTGCGCGTTTCAGGTAAGACTGGCGATGGTGTGGCAGATTTGTTAGATCAAATCGTTGCTCAGATTCCAGCACCAGTTGGAGATCCCAAGGCACCAGCACGCGCACTGATCTTTGACTCGGTTTATGACTCTTACAGAGGTGTTGTTACCTATGTTCGAGTTGTTGATGGTCATCTTTCACCGCGCGAGCAGATTCAAATGTTTTCAACTGGTGTGCGACATGAAGCACTTGAAGTTGGCGTCATTTCACCTGAACCACTTGCTGGTAAGGGTCTTGGAGTTGGCGAAGTAGGGTATTTAATTACAGGTGTAAAAGATGTTCGCCAATCTCGTGTGGGCGACACCATCACTACCTATAACAACCCCACAAAGACCGCACTTGCTGGATATAAAGATCCCAAGCCAATGGTGTTTTCAGGCTTGTTCCCATTAGATGGTGCTGACTTTCCTATTCTTCGTGAAGCGCTAGATAAGTTGCAGTTAAATGATGCGGCCCTTGTCTACGAACCAGAAAGCTCAGCAGCCCTTGGTTTTGGTTTCCGTTGTGGCTTTCTTGGACTTCTTCACATGGAAATCGTGCGCGAACGCCTAGAGCGCGAACACAAACTCAACCTTATTTCCACAGCACCCAATGTTGTCTATAACGTAACGCTAGATGATGGAAAGTCTGTGCGGGTTACAAATCCATCAGAATTTCCAGATGGCAAGGTAGCTGCAGTCTTTGAACCTATTGTTAAATCAACAATCTTGGCTCCTTCTGAATACATCGGAACGATCATGGAGCTATGCCAAGATCGCCGCGGAGTGCTTCTTGGTATGGATTACATCTCTGAAGATCGCGTAGAGATTCGCTATGACCTTCCACTAGCTGAAATTGTTTTTGACTTCTTTGATCAACTAAAGAGCCGCACCAAGGGTTATGCATCCTTAGATTACGAAGAAAAGGGCGAGGCCGAAGGTAACCTAGTTAAAGTTGATATTTTGCTACAAGGCGAAGCAGTTGATGCATTTAGCGCAATTGTTCACCGCGATAAGGCATATGCCTATGGCGTCATGATGACCGGCAAACTTCGAGAACTCATTCCTCGTCAGCAGTTTGAAGTGCCTATTCAGGCAGCAATTGGTGCGCGCATCATTGCTCGCGAAAGTATTCGTGCGATCCGTAAGGATGTTTTGGCTAAGTGTTATGGTGGAGATATTTCACGTAAGCGCAAGCTTTTGGAAAAGCAAAAAGAGGGTAAGAAGCGCATGAAGATGGTGGGGCGTGTTGAAGTGCCACAGGAAGCCTTCGTAGCAGCCCTTGCGACGGACGCAGACATTGAACAGATTAAGGCTGCGCGTAAAGCAGGGCAATGATGCTCTCTTTCTACGTACATATCCCGTACTGCATTAAGCGCTGCGGCTACTGCGACTTCAACACGTATACACCTTCAGAACTCCAAGATGGAGCAACTCTAGAAATAGTTAGCAACGACTACATCGACGCGGTCTTGCGCGAATTAGATGCTGCACCTACTGATGTTGTTCCAACTATCTTTTTTGATGGCGGAACGCCGTCACTACTTCCCGCAGATGATTTGGGACGAGTTATAAGTGCAATCAAGGTGCGTAATGGTTTAGTACCTGATTGTGAGATCACGCTGGAGGCAAATCCTGATTCAGTGACTGCAGATAAGTTAGCCCGATATCTTGAAGTGGGATTCAACCGCATTTCTTTTGGTATGCAATCGGCAAAACCTCATGTCCTTGCAGTACTTGATCGCACACACAACCCTGCCAATGTTGAAAAGGCGATTTCAATGGCGCGAGCTGCTGGGTTCAAATCAATCAGCGTTGACCTAATTTATGGAACACCTGGTGAATCTTTAGATGATTGGCGAGAAACAGTTAATGCAGCTTTGGCTCTAGATATCGATCACATCAGTGCGTATGCATTGATTGTTGAGACAGGAACCAAGCTTGCAGCCCAGATCAAACGTGGGGATTTAACAATGCCAATTGATGACTTGATGGCAGATATGTATTTGTTGATTGATCAAATGTGTGAAGAAGCAGGACTTACTTGGTATGAACTCTCCAACTGGTCTAAGCCAGGGCATGAGTGCCGTCACAACATTGCCTATTGGCAGAACAAAAACTGGTGGGGTCTTGGACCTGGTGCACATTCTCATGTTGATGGAAAACGCTTCTGGAATCTAAAGCACCCAACAACTTATAAGCAAAAGCTTTTTGCGGGGGAGTCTCCGATATTAGATAGTGAGCAGCTAACTGCAGAACAGATGAAAGATGAGGCGGTATTACTTGGAATTCGCATGCGAGATGGCCTAGCGATCGCGCTCCTGCAACCCCAGCAGCTAGAAGTTTTAGGTGAGTATCGCCATAACGGTTTTGTTGAGATCAACGAGGATCGCGTTCTGCTGACCCCTACGGGACGCTTGATTGCAGATCGAATCGTGCGAGAAATAACTATCTAGTACCCTTGGGACAAATGTCATCACGTCGTCTTGAAATCCTCCGCGCAATTGTCGATGAGTACGTTGCGACCCAAGAGCCTGTCGGTTCTAAGTCAATCGCCGATCATCATGGACTCGGAATTTCACCTGCCACAATTCGAAATGAAATGGCTGTTCTTGAAGATGAAGGCTTAATCACACAGCCTCATACAAGTGCTGGACGTATTCCTACAGATCTTGGATATCGAGTATTTGTGGACAAGCTAACAACTGTTAAACAGCTCTCAACTGCTGAGCGCAGAGCGATTGAAACATTTCTTCAGGGTTCTAATGATCTGGAAGAGTTATTGAAACGATCTGCCAAGTTGTTGGCAGATATTACAAAGCAGGTGGCAGTTGTTACCTACCCAATAATTGGAGAAGGCCGCGAGAAGATGGCTATCTCAGGAACTGCACACTTGGCTCGTTCTGGTGAAGATTTAGGTCTTACGCTTTCGCCAATCCTTGAAGCACTTGAAGAGCAAGTAATTCTTCTGCGCTTACTTGATGAAGTTCATTCAACTGTTCATGTTCGAATTGGTAGCGAGCAGACTGAAGCAAATTTACAATCAACTTCTTTAGTCACAGTTGGTTACGGCGGGGAGTCATCTCAACTTGGCGCAGTTGGTGTCTTAGGACCCACGCGAATGGATTACGCAGCTTCAATTGCTGCAGTAGATGCTGTTGCCCGTTATGTGGGCCGCTTTATTAATGAGGGTCCATAAGTGGCAGATCATTACCAAACTTTAGGTGTCACAAAAGGATCAAGTTCTGATGAGATTAAAAAAGCCTACCGCAAACTAGCCCGCGAACTGCACCCAGATGTGAACCCTGACCCACATACGCAGGAAAGGTTTAAAGAAGTTACAGAAGCCTATGATGTTTTAAGTGATCCTCAAAAGCGTCAGTCCTATGACATGGGTGGAAGTAATTTTGGTGGCGCAAACTTTGGTGGTGGATTTAGCGACATCATGGATGCATTCTTTGGTGGCGGGGGATCACGTGGACCACGTCCACGTACTCGTGCAGGGCAAGATTCACTCATCAGAATTCAAGTTGACCTGAATGAAGCATGCTTTGGAATAGAACGTGAAATAACAGTTGAATCAGCTGTTGTCTGCCCTAAGTGCACAGGTACTGGTTGTTTAGATGGTCAACATCCAGAAACATGTATGACCTGCAAGGGACGCGGAGAAACACAACAAGTTGTGCGCTCTGTTATCGGTCAAGTGATGACATCTCGTCCATGTAATGCGTGTCAGGGATACGGCAGTGTGATCAAGAGCCCATGCCGTGAATGTGCTGGCGAGGGTCGTGTTCGTAGTCGCCAAACAATTGATGTGAAGATTCCTGCCGGTGTTGAAACAGGCAACAGAATTCAGATGTCAGGTCGCGGTGAAGTTGGAGCAGGCGGTGGACCTGCCGGTGATTTGTATGTTGAAATCGTTGAAGAGCGTCATGAGTACTTAGTGCGAGAAGGTGACACCTTACATATGGCACTTGAGGTAACAATGATTGCCGCAGCACTTGGCACAACAGTTACCGTTGAATCACTCGATGGACCGGTAGATGTCAATCTGAAGCCTGGCACGCAAAGTGGCACACCTATTCTCATCAAAGGCAAGGGAATGACTCGCTTGCGCCGGGGCGATCGCGGAGACCTTATTGTTCATATAGAAGTAATTACTCCAACAAAATTAAGCAAAGATGAAGAGAAGATTCTGCGCTCATTTGCAGATGCTCGTGGTGAAAAAGCTAATGAAGCCCATGTAAAGGGCCAGGATGGATCAATCTTTAGCAAGATCAAGGGAGTGTTTCACAAGTAATGTTCACACTCTTTTTCGTAGATGATTTGCCAACCACTGTTGGCCAGTCATACGAATTTGCAAATGATGATGCTAACCATGCAATTCGCGTATTGCGAATGCAGGTTGGTGCTGAATTTATGCTCAGCGATGGCAAAGGTGCCTGGTCACAGGTTGTCGCACAAGAGGTAAAGAAAAAGTCTATGCAGGTTCGCGTCATGGAATCAGGATTCCAAGAACCACTCGCAACAACAATCACCGTTGTTCAAGCATTGCCCAAAGGTGATCGCGCAAAAGAGGCTATAGAGTTATTAACAGAAGCTGGCGTTGACCGCATTGTTCCGTGGTCATCAGCGCGCAGCATCGGCAAAGGTTCAGAGAAGTTTGCCATCACAGCGCGTGAGGCAAGCAAGCAATCACGTAGACTTAGAATCCCAGAAGTAACAAATGTGGCAACAACAGCGCAGATCTGTGAGGCAATTGCGATTAGCGATTTGGCAATTGTTTTCCATGAAAGCGCCACAGCTAAGTTATCTGATCAAGTTTCAACTCATAACGTTGAGCATTTGCTCATCATCATCGGACCAGAAGGTGGCATCACCGATGAAGAGATTGCAGCCTTTACCGAGTGCGGTGCAAAAGTTGCACTTATGGGTCGACCAGTTCTGCGTTCGGCGCATGCTGGTATTGCCGCAGTTTCTGCCGTCTCTGCACTTTTAAGGGTATGGTAATTACGTGGCCCTAGATTCCAACTGTGTTTTCTGCAAGATAATTGAGGGAGAAATCCCGGCCGACATCGTCTTGCGCAATGAAAACGTCGTTGCCTTTAATGATTTAAATCCTCAGGCACCGACACATGTGTTGCTGATCCCAACCTTGCACACAGAAAACGCCGCAGGCATTGCCCGTAATAGCGCGACCATGACAGCAGATCTTTTCTTAGCTGCCGATCAAATCGCAAAGGAACGTGGTCTTGAGGGCTATAGAACTGTTTTTAACACTGGAGAGGCTGCAGGACAGAGTGTTTTCCACGCTCATCTGCATCTTTTGGGTGGGCGCGCCATGGCATGGCCACCCGGTTAAAGATAGATTTACCCTTATATGGAGCGAACGCTGATCACCGTACCTAACGCCATTCCAATGGTTGCTGTTGTGGGTCCGCATGATGACAATTTAAGAGTTATTGAAGCGGCTTTCCCATCTGTAAATATCACAGTGCGCGGTAATGAAATTACTTTGCGCGGTCCTCACATTGATTGTGCGCGATTAGAAAACTTATTTAACGAGATGATGGTCGTTATTCGCAGTGGAAATCTTCTTAATGTTGACGCCGTAAACCGGGCAATCGAAATGCTTGAACACGAACCTGTTGATCATCCCGCAGAGGTAATGTCACTCAACATTGTCAGCAATCGTGGTCGCACCATCCGCCCAAAGACAGCTAATCAAAAGCGCTATGTGGATGCTATTGAGGACCACACAATCACATTTGGTATTGGCCCTGCTGGTACGGGTAAGACTTATCTTGCAATGGCAATGGCTGTTGCGGCCCTGCAAGCGAAGAAGATCAACAGAATTATTCTGACTCGACCAGCTGTTGAAGCTGGTGAAAGTTTAGGTTTCTTGCCTGGCACTTTAAGTGAAAAGATTGATCCGTACCTGCGTCCATTATTTGATGCCCTGCATGACATGATCGATATCGACACAATTCCTCGCCTGATGCAATCAGGAATCATTGAAGTTGCACCATTGGCATATATGCGTGGTCGCACATTAAATGACGCCTTTGTTATCTTGGATGAGGCTCAAAACACCACACCAGAACAAATGAAAATGTTCCTGACTCGTTTGGGCTTTGGTTCCAAAATGGTTATTACAGGTGATGTGACGCAGATAGATCTACCGAATTCACAAAAATCTGGCCTTAAAGTAGTTCGCGATATCTTGCAGGAAATTGACGACATTGCATTCCTTGAGTTAACGGCTGAAGATGTTGTGCGCCATCGATTAATTGGGGACATTGTTAAGGCCTATGACAAGTTTGATGAAGCGCGACAGGGATTGCGACCAATTCGCCAACAATGACAATTGAAGTAATAAACACTTCAGGGCAATTAGTTCCGGCTACTGAAATAAACTCTCTGCTCACCTTTGCCTTGTTAGAACTTGAGCTGAACCCTGAGTGTGAGATAAATGTTTCATTTGTCGATGATGATTACATGACAGAGCTACACATCAAGTGGATGGATGAACCAGGAACCACAGATGTTCTTTCATTTCCTATGGATATGCCTGAGACACCAGGGGAGGCTGTAACACTTGGCGACATTGTGATTAGCCCAGTTGTTGCAGCAGAGCAGGCAGCACAACAAGGACATTCAATCGAACACGAGATTTTCATTCTAGCTACACATGGCTTGTTGCACATACTTGGCTACGACCATGCAGATAAGGCGGAAGAAAAAACGATGTTTGAGCTTCAAGAAAAAATCGTAAGAGATTGGCAGAAAGGTTTATGAGCCCCATAGCGATAGTTAGCATTCTTCTTCTGCTTGTCTTTGCAGGGTTCTTGGCAGCATCTGAATCTGCTTTAACTTCGATTTCTCGTGTGGTCATTGAAGAGATCGAAGGCAAGCGTGGGACCGCACTATTGCGCAAGTACACCGCGCAACCTGCGCGCTATCTGAATGTTATTTTGCTTGTTCGCAAGATCTGCGAGTTCACGGCAATAGTTCTTTTAGCTGTGATCTTGCGCCGTAATTTTCCAAGCGCACAGGCAATGGCGCTCACCGTTGCCATCATGGTTGTGCTTTCATATGTTGTCGTTGGTGTTGGTCCCCGTACCTTGGGTAAGCAGCAACCTCACAAATACGCTAGATATGGAATTATCGTTGCTTACGGATTGGCATTCCTGCTCGGTCCCGTAACATCGCTACTGATTGCAGTTGGTAATGCAATAACACCTGGTAAGGGATTTAGATCTGGTCCCTTCACATCTGAAGCAGAACTCCGAGATCTTGTAGATCAAGCCCACGAGCGTGGCTTTGTGGAATCTGATGAACACGAGATGATTCACTCAGTTTTCGAACTAGGTGACACATTGGTTCGTGAATTAATGGTTCCTCGCACCGACATGGTCTGGGTTGAAAAGGACAAGAGTTTGCGTCAAGGTTTATCACTTGCGCTTCGAAGCGGGTATTCACGCATTCCGGTTGTTGGTGATGGCATCGATAACATTGTTGGAATTGTCTATGTAAAGGATTTAGCAAAGCGAGCACTTGATCACCACGAGGCCGAGCACACTGAAAAGATTGAACAGCTGATGCGCCCTGCCAACTTTGTTCCTGAAATCAAGATGGCCGATGATCTCCTCAAAGAGATGCAGAAGAACCAAATTCACCTTGCGATTGTTGTCGATGAATATGGCGGCACCGCTGGAATCATTACAATTGAAGACATCATTGAAGAAATTGTGGGCGAAATCGAAGATGAGTTTGATGATGGGGAAGAAGATTTCATATGGTTAAGCCCCGACAAGGGACGTGCAAAGGCAAATTTGCACATTGAAGATTTGGCAGATGAGTTGAAGATTGAGATTGAAAAAGATGAGTTTGAAGATATTGACAGTATTGGCGGATTAATGGCGCAAAAGCTTGGCCGTGTACCAATCGCTGGATCAACAATTTCATGGCATGGCTTCTCAATCACATCAGAGCGCCCACAGGGGCGTCGTCGCAGAATCTCATCTGTTCTTGTCGAGCGTCTTGTTGAAGAGATTGAGGACGCTGAGTAACGATAGAATGCGCTCATGCGTATCGTTCGATTCACCCCAGGCCCAGATGCTGGCTTAGGCCAAGACCCTTTGTTTGGGGTACTAGAAGATGATGGCCTGATCAGCATCATTAGCGGTGATCCGATCTACTCCGGAATCCAAAAGACTGCAGCAACTATCGCACTGAATAAGGTTCGCTTACTCGCACCGATTATTCCGAGATCAAAAGTTGTGTGTGTTGGCAAGAACTATGCAGATCACGCCGCTGAAATGGGTGGGGTAGTACCGGATGAACCAATTATTTTCTTAAAGCCCAACACTTCTGTCATCGGCCCTAATGACACGATTGTGTGGCCCGAAATGTCAGAGCGTGTTGACCACGAAGCAGAGCTAGCAATTGTGATTGGTCGTATGTGCAAAGATGTTCCAAAAGAGCGAGTCAATGATGTGATCTTTGGCTACACCATCGCAAATGATGTGACCGCTCGTGATTTACAAAAGAGAGATGGTCAGTGGACCCGCGCGAAGAGCTTTGACACCTTCTGTCCTATTGGGCCATGGGTTGATACAGATTTCATACCTGGCACCCAAAAAATTACTGCCATCATTGCGGGAGAAGTAAAGCAATCAGCACAGATCAGCGACATGATTTTTGATGTGCCAACTATTATTAACTTTGTCTCCCGCGTTATGACCTTGCTACCTGGTGACATTATTTTGACTGGAACACCAGCTGGCATTGGCCCGATGGTTGCTGGTGAAAAAGCCACCATGGCTATTGAAGGACTTGGCGAACTAACTAACAAAATGAGTGCACGATGATGGCTAAAAAGGTCAAGGTTCGTTTTGCGCCATCTCCAACTGGTGACTTGCATGTTGGAAATATCCGTACTGCATTGTTTGACTGGGCATATGCCCGTCACACAGGCGGTACCTTTTTATTTCGTATTGAAGATACCGACACAACCCGCGTCACAGATGAGTACATCAACGCAGCGATAGATACTCTTAAATGGTTAGGTCTTGATTGGGATGAGGGCCCAGGAGTTGGTGGAGACAATGGTCCTTACCTACAATCACAGCGCCTAGATATTTATGCGACATGGGCACAAAAGTTTTTAGATCAAGAAGATGCCTATCACTGCTACTGCTCACCAGATGAGTTAGAGGCAGTGCGCGAAGCACAACGCAAAGCCAATGTCGCACCTGGTTACAACGGACATTGCCGTGAGCTAACTGCAGAGCAAATCGCGGGTTACAAAGCCGAGGGCCGCGGGGCGGTAGTCCGCATGCGCATGCCTGATGGCAGCACAACATTTAACGACTTAATCCGTGGAGATGTTTCATTTGACCACAACTTTGTTCCAGACTTTGTGTTGGTGCGCGCCGATGGTTCACCGCTCTACACGCTAGCTGTGGCAGTAGATGACATTTTGATGAAGGTGACACACGTACTACGCGGAGAAGATTTACTCTCATCAACCCCACGCCAGATTCGTGTGTATCAGGCAATGGGCGTTGACCTGGCTGATTACCCAGTATTTGCTCACCTTCCCTTTGTTATGGGCCAAG